>CAXUNZ010000231.1:0-5720 GCA_964252525.1 uncultured Acetobacteraceae bacterium | reverse complement strand
GAAGCAGTCCGGCGAGAAGCGGCAGGAGGTGGGCGATGCGCGGCATTGGCATATTATAGGGTGCCGGCGCACGCGGCAGGAGTCCCGAAGAGGCAAACTAAAAATCGACGGGGGGTCTGGGGGAATGGCACATTCCCCCCAGCTTTTCGCCTACCTTGTAGGCCTGGGCGGGGTAACCGTGTAATCATAAAACCCGCGCCCCGATTTGCGCCCCAGCCAGCCCGCTTCGACATATTTCACCAGCAACGGACATGGCCGGTATTTTGTGTCCGCCATGCCATCGTGCAGCACCTGCATGATCGCCAGGCACGTGTCCAGCCCGATGAAATCGGCCAATTCCAGCGGCCCCATCGGATGGTTGCATCCAAGCTTCATCGCCGTGTCGATGGAGGTGATCGAACCGACACCTTCATGCAGCGCGTACACCGCCTCATTGATCATCGGCACCAGGATGCGGTTGGCCATGAAGCCGGGAAAATCCCCGGACAAGGCGGTTGTCTTTCCCAGCCGTGCCGCCAGCGCGGCCACGGCTTCATAGGTGGCGTCATCGGTGGCAATGCCGCGGATAATTTCGACGAGTTTCATCACCGGCACGGGATTAAAAAAATGCATGCCGATGAAGCGGGCAGGGCGGTCGGTGGCGGCACCCAGGCGTGTGACGGACAGCGAGGACGTGTTGGTGGCCAGGATGGCGTCCGCGCGCAAATGGGCCAGCGCTTCCGCGAAGATCGCGCGCTTGACGTCCTCCTTCTCCGTTGCAGCCTCGATGACGATGTCGCAGGCGGAAAATGCCCGGTAGTCGGCTGCTGGCGTGATGCGCGCGAGTGACGCCGCTTTCTGCTCCGCGGTGAGGATGCCGCTCTTGACCTGCCGATCGAGATTCTTGCCGATCAGCCCCGGCGCGCGATCGAGTGCCGCCTGCTGCGCATCGATGAGCAGCACGTCGAGCCCGGCCACGGCCGCGACATGGGCGATGCCGTTGCCCATTTGCCCGGCGCCAATCACACCCACCGTGGACATCACGGCAGGGCCTGCCATCTCAGGCGCGCTCCAGCTCCGTCTTCAATTCGGGCAGCGCGGTGAAGAGATCCGCGACCAGCCCGTAATCGGCCACCTGGAAGATCGGCGCGTCCTCATCCTTGTTGATGGCGACGATCACTTTGCTGTCCTTCATGCCGGCCAGATGCTGGATGGCGCCCGATATTCCAACGGCGACGTAAAGGTCGGGCGCGACGATCTTGCCGGTCTGGCCGACCTGATAATCGTTCGGCACGAAGCCGGCATCGACCGCCGCGCGGCTGGCGCCGACCGCCGCGCCCAGCATGTCGGCGATCGGATCGAGCAGGTGGAAATTCTCGCCGTTCTGCATGCCGCGGCCGCCGGAGATGACGACGCGCGCCGCCGTCAGTTCCGGGCGCTCGCTCTTGGACAACTCCGCCGAAATGAATTTGGACTGGCTCTGCGCCGCAACCGCCGGCGCCTCGGCGATCGTGGCCGACCCGCCCTCGCCCGGCACGGGATCGAAGCTGGCGGCGCGCACCGTCATGACCTTTTTGGTGTCGCGCGACTTGACCGTGGCCATGGCGTTGCCCGCATAGATAGGGCGCACGAACGTATCGGCATCGATCACTTCGGCAATGTCGCTGATCGGCTGCACGTCCAGCAACGCCGCCACACGCGGCATCACGTTCTTGCCCGTCGCGGTCGAGGCCGCCAGCAAATGGTCGTAGCCAGGTGCGAGTGCCACCAGCAAGTTGGCCAGCGGCTCGGCCAGATCGTGCGCGTAGGCCTCGCCATCGGCGCGCAGTACCGTGCTTACGCCGGGCAATTTGGCCGCGGCGTCTGCCGCCGCATCGATGCCCTGGCCCACGACCAGCGCGTGCACATCGCCGCCGATCTTGGCCGCGGCCGCCACCGCGCTGCGCGCCGGCTGCTTGATCTGGCCGTTTTCATGGTCGAGGAGAACCAGAGCACTCATGGATCAGATCACCTTGGCTTCAGTGCGCAACTTGGACACCAGCTCGGCCACCGAGCCAACCTTCTTGCCGGCCTGACGCTTCGCGGGTTCGACCACCTTCAGCGTGGTCAGGCGAGGCGCGGGATCGACGCCCAGATCGGCCGGCTTGAGCGTGTCGATGGTCTTCTTGCGCGCCTTCATGATGTTTGGCAGCGAGGCGTAGCGCGGCTCGTTGAGGCGCAGATCGGCGGTGATGACCGCGGGCAGCTTGAGCGCGACCGTCTCCAGCCCGCCATCGACCTCCCGCGTCACCGTGGCCGTACCCTCGGCGATCTCGACCTTGCTGGCGAACGTGCCCTGCGGCCAGCCGAGAAGGGCGGCCAGCATCTGGCCGGTGGCGTTCATGTCGTCATCGATCGCCTGCTTGCCCAGGATGATCATGCCCGGCTGTTCGCGCTCCGCCAGCGCGCGGAGGATCTTGGCCACCGCCAGCGGCTCGGGCGAGATGTCCGTCTCCACCAGGATGCCGCGGTCGGCGCCCATGGCGAGCGCGGTGCGCAGCGTCTCCTGCGCCTGGGTGGGACCCACGGAAATCGCCACGATTTCGGTGGCGACGCCCTTTTCCTTCAGGCGCACGGCTTCCTCGACGGCGATTTCGTCAAACGGGTTCATCGCCATCTTGACGCCGGCCAGTTCCACGCCCGATTGGTCGGACTTGACCCGCACCTTGACGTTGTAATCGACGACCCGCTTGACGGGCACGAGGAGCTTCATTGGGCCGACCGCCTGAGGATGAGAAGAGGGCGGCAGAGATAAGGTGCCGCTCTTGGCGGTGTCAAACGAATGGCTGGTGAGATCGACATCGAAACGCCACGGCTGACCTTTGCCCGCCACCGGCTGGAGGATCTGGCCGATTGTGCCGCCCAGTGGGGCGATGCGGAAACGATGCGTCACATCGCCCCGCCCTCAACGGCCGAGGAATCCTGGGCGCGTCTGCTGCGCAATGTGGGGCAATGGACGCTGCTGGGCTACGGGTCATGGATTCTGCGCGAGCGCGGCAGCGGGCGCTTCGCGGGCGAACTCGGCTTCAAGCAGTTCCGCCGCTCGCTCGATCCCGCCTGGGACAGCCTGCCGGAGATAGGCTGGGCGCTGGCCGCACCGGCGAGGGGCCAAGGCCTGTCCATCCACGCCGCCGCGGCGGCCCTGGCCTGGGCGGACGCGCACCTGGACGCCCCGCGCATGCTGTGCATGATCGATCCGGCCAACGCCATCTCCCTGCGCGTTGCCGCAAGCGGCGGCTTTGCCGAGCTCGCGCGCGCCACATACAAGGACAAACCGGTAATCATCTTCGGCCGCGAACGGGGCGCCGTTTCGCCTGGGGCGGTTTCTGCGCTAGGCTGAGCCGATGAAGACCTTGCCCGCCGCTCTCCTTCTCATCGCGCTCCCCGCCCTGGCGCACGCGGCCAATTACGGCGCCTTTCTCGGCGCCCAATACGCCGCCTCGCAAGGCCAGATGGGCATTGCCGCGCGCTCCATTCTGACTGCGCTGCAAGCGGACTCTGACAATGCCGAGCTGCAGCGCGATGCCTTCGGGCTGAGCCTGCTCGCCGGCAATGAAGCGGCCGCGCGGATCGCACCCAGCCAGACGCGCAATCCCATCGCCCTGTTGCTGCTGGCCAACCAGCAGGCCCAGGCCGGGGATTGGCAAGGTGCCGAACTCGCTTACGCCGAGCTGCCGCCCGACACGCTGCTGGACAGTTTGCGCCCGCTGCTGCTGGCCTGGGCGCAGCAGGCGCAGGGTCACACCGACAAGGCACTGGCCTCGCTGCAGGGCGGGCTGAACGGGCACTACTCGGCGTTCTACATGCTTCACGCGGCGCTGATTGCCGACGTTTCGCATCGAGATGGGCTGGCCGGGCGCCTCTATGACCAACTCGCCAAATCCGCCGCCGAGCCGAATGTGAGGCTCAGCCAATTCCTGGCGAGTTGGCAGGCCCGCAGCGGCCACCCCGAGCAGGCGCGCGCCACCATCCGCGCGCTGGCGGACTCGGCACCGGAGATGGCCATTGCGGTGCCCGGCCTGGAGGCCTCGGCCGACCGGCCGCAGATTGCCGATGCCAGACAGGGGATTGCCGAAGTCCTCGTCGGCATCGCCGGAGCCCTGCGGCGGGACGACAAGACCAGCTTGCCGGCCATGCTGCTGCAACTCTCCGAGCGCATGGCGCCCGAGCTGACCGAAGCCCGCCTGGTCGCGGCGGAAATTGCCGGCGCCGAGCAGCACACCGCTCAGGTGGTGGGCATCCTCAAACAGGTGCCGGCGAACGATCCGCTGGCGCCGGTCGTGCAACTGCATCTGGCCGACGACGAGGCGCGCATCGGCCAGCAGGCAGAGGCTCTGGCGCTGCTCGACCGGATGGCGGCCAGCTATCCCGACCGGCCGGAGCCTTTGGTGCAGAAGGGCGACATCCTGACCTCGGAAAAGAGTTACGCGGCCGCGGTGGAGGCCTACAGCCAAGCGATGGCGCGGGTGCCGGACCCGGGCCGGCAGGACTGGTTTCTCTATTACGCGCGTGGCGCGGCCGAGGAGCGGCTGCACCAATGGCCGCAATCGGAAACCGATATGCAGTTCGCGCTGAAGCTCAATCCCGGCCAGCCTGTGGTGCTGAATTTCCTCGGGTTTTCCTGGGCCGATCAGAACCGCAATCTGGCCCGCGCGCATGACATGATCCAGCGCGCGCTGGATCAGCGGCCGCAGGATGGCGAGATCGTCGATAGCCTGGGCTGGGTGCTGCTGCGCCAGGGCGATGCGCACCAGGCCGTGCGCGTGCTGGAAAAGGCGGCCGAGATGATGCCGGTCGATCCGACGATCACTGGGCATTTGGGCGATGCGTATTGGCAGGCGGGGCGGCGTCTGGAGGCGACGGAGCAGTGGCGGCGGGCGCTGGTGCTGGGGCCCGATCCGGAGGAGGCGCGCCGTATCGAGGACCGCCTGAATAGGGCAGAGCAGACAAAGTGATTTGGAAAAGATTGGGGGAGCCGTGCCGGCCCCCCCAAACCCCCCGTCTTTTGTACAGGGAATCTCTCAAATGAAGACGGGGGGTCTGGGGGGGCAGGCACTGCTCCCCCAGTCTTCCTGGTGCACCGAGCCCGCGCCTGCCAAAATCAACCTGCATCTGGTCATCACCGGCAAGCGCGCTGATGGCTATCATCTGCTGGACAGCCTCGCCGTCTTCGCCGGTGCCCATGACATCGTGCACGCCGGCGCTGCAGATGAAGGGTTGCGTTTGGAACTGCGCGGCCCGTTTGCGGGCACGCTGGCGGCTGAGGACGACAATCTGGTGCTGCGGGCGGCACGTGCCCTGGCCCGCGAAGCCGGGCGGCCTGCGGCGGCCAGGCTGGTGCTGGAGAAAAACCTGCCCGTGGCATCGGGCATCGGCGGTGGCTCGGCCGATGCGGCCGCGGCGCTGCGGGCGCTGGCGCGGTTGTGGGGGCTGTCGCTTAAGCCGCGGGATATGAACCGGATTGCCGTCTCGCTGGGGGCGGACGTGCCCGTGTGCCTGGATAGCGTAGCACGGCGCATGGGCGGCATTGGGGATGTGTTGAGCAGCGCGCCCATCCTGCCGGCCTTCGGGCTTGCGCTGGTCAATCCGGGCGTGGCGGTTTCCACCATGGAAGTGTTTCGCGCGCGGAAGGGGCTTTTTTCCGTGGAGCCCGGTTTGCCGGATGCTTGGGCGGATGTGGGGGCGATGGTGCGCTGGTTGGG
>CAXUNZ010000230.1:0-5753 GCA_964252525.1 uncultured Acetobacteraceae bacterium | reverse complement strand
GGCTTCTACGACCGCTATCTCTCCGGCGAGCACGTCCTGGACATAGGCTACCGCGGCGGCCGGCCAGACGCCCAGCCCGTTACCGAAGCCGCCATCGGCGTCGAACTTGACTACCCCGGCTATGACGGCACCCGCCTGCCCTTCGCGGACGCCTCGCAGGACGCGGTTTTTGCCAGCCACACGCTAGAACACATCGACGATTGGCGCGCCATCCTCGCCGACTGGTTCCGCGTGCTCAAGATCGGCGGCTTTCTCGTCATCGCCGTGCCGCACCAGCAACTCTACGAACGCCGGGCTCACCTGCCCTCCCGCTTCAACGGCAACCACAAGCGCTTTTACACGCCCGCCATCCTGATGGCCCAGATGGAAGCCGCCCTGCCGCTCGCCGCCTGGCGCCTGCGCCTGTTGCGCGACGTCGACGAGGGCTTCCGCTACGAACTTCCGCCCGAAGCTCACCCCAAAGGTTGCTACGAAATCGAGCTCGTCGTCGAAAAGATCACTCCGCCCACCTACGCCGCACGCCTGGCCGCCAGCCCGCAAGCCCAGAAACTCACCGCCTATTTCGCCACTCTCCTGAGCGATGCCTGTGCGGCCCGCGCCGCCGGCAATGCACATTTGCTCGGCCAAATCCAGGCCATTATGGCCGCCCTGCCCCTCCCCTCCTATCGTCAGTTGGAGCCGCTGCTTCCGCCCGGCCTGACGCGCGCCGAAACCATGCCGGTCCTGCGCGCCATCGTGGCCCAGGCTGCCTTCGACGAGGCGGACTACCTCAACCGCTACCCCGATATAAGGCGCGGCGTGACCGAGGGCCGGCTCGCCTCCGGCCAGGCGCATTACGTCGCCAGCGGCTATTTCGAGGGGCGTTTGCCACGCCTGTGCCGAAAATCTTTGCTTAGACGGGGGGGGGGTTGGGCCACCCCCCCCACACCCCCCGTCTTTTGTTTTGACCATACCTTAACTGCAGCGGGGGGGTTTGGGGGGGGATGGCACAGCCCCCCCCAATTCTTCCTTTCTAACACGAACGAGTACAGATCGCGGCCCATGCCCATTTTCATCCTGCATATCGGCCCGCACAAGACCGGCACCACCTATCTGCAGCTCAGCTTCAAGGCCGCGCGCGACACGCTGGCCGCGCGCGGCATCCAATACCCCAGCCTGTGGGATTACGCCCCTGGCAACCCGTCCCACCTGCCGCTGGTGCAGGCCCTGCGCGCCGGCAAGGGCGAGGCACTCGCCCCCGAATTCGCCCGCCTGACCGCCTCGGGCGCCGAACGCATCCTGCTCTCGGCCGAGGATATGTCCAACCTCGAAGTTCCAGCCCTGGAATTACTGAAAAGCCTCATCGGCGCCAATCCCGTGCGCATCGTCTTCTATTTCCGCCGCTGGAGCGAGCTCGTGCCCTCGGCCTGGCAGGAAAGCATCAAGCATGGCCAGCGCTGGACCTTTCCCGAATTCATGCTCATGACCATCCAGAACGTCGCGCGCGCGCGCCTGTTGAACTTCGATCACAAGCTCGCCCCCTTCGTCACCGTCTTCGGCACAGAGGCGCTTCGCCTGGTCAGCTACAGCGAACTGCGCGACCGCGACATGGACATCTTCGTGCATTTCGCGGCCAATTTCCTCGACTGGCCCGATGCCGCGCCCGGTGGCGCGCCGGCGCAGTCCAACGCCTCGCGCGACATGGCCAGCACCGAATTGCTGCGCGCGCTGGCCGCCATCGCCGGCCAGCCGCCCGGCGCTGCTTCCGGCAGCGACCGGCTGTGGCGCAGATTCGACCGGCTGGAGGACCGCGCATTCCTTCAGCCCGTGTTGGCCGCCATCGCCAAGCACACCCGCACGCAACGCTTTCATGACGGCGCGCCCACCTTGCAGGCGCTGCACGACAGCCTGGTGGCGAGCTACCATGAGTACATGGTGCCGCCCAAACGCCGGCGCGTGCTGTTCAATCCCAAAATGCGCGACATCGCCTATGCGGGCGGCGATTACATGGCCGAGCCAGGCGTGGCGGCGGCGCTGCACGAACTGTATGAAAAGATCGCGTCGTGAGAAAAACGACTTTTCTCGGTGTTTATCTCCCATAAGGGCCTGCTTTCGAATCTGTATGCCGCATGGTCGGCGCCACGCGCGCCAGAACATCGCGCACCTGCGTCAACAGCGGTCCGTCCAAGGCAACGGCGGTGAGCGGCTGTTCCAGCAACGCATCGACATGTTTCGCGAGGGAATCGCGCAACGCCTGCTGATCATGGCCTTGAAAACTCGCGGCAAAATCGGCGCTCAGCCATCGCTCGACCACATCGCGATCCAGCGGACCCTGGCGGCCCAGGATCATATACACTTTCAACGCATGATACAAATAATCCGGATTGGCGAGATGTGCGCGCATCTGATCTTCCAACCGCGCCAGAAGCCGGGGCAGCAGCAGTGCGTTCAGCGTGCGGATATAGAACTCGACCGCCGCTGTGTTCAGCTTTCTGCCTTGATAGAGGCCGAAGGTGAGCAAGATCGGCGGCGAGCGTTCGCGATCGGCATAGCCGCCGCTGATATTCCGCGCGACATCCAGCGGCGGCAGCACCGGCGGCAAATCGATATCGTGCACGCCCCGCGCGGCCAATTCGGCATATTGCGCATCGTAACGCCGCACCTGACCGTGCATCTGAGCCATCAGGTTTCGGTTGCCGAAATAGCTCGCCGTCCACAAGCTGGTGCAGAGCAGCAGGAACGCGGCTGCTCCCGCGCAGGCGACATAATCGAAAAGGCGGCGCCGGCGCTCGGCCTCGGCGTCCTGAGCCACGAGGCCGGCCTCGCCGAATATTACCTCGCGCATCAGCCGTGCTAGAAAATAGCCGCGCCCACCGGGAAACTGCGTGCCGCTCGTGAAATAGGCGCCGCGCAACAGCGGGCGCGCAGCCGGCCGGCTGGGCCGGGAAAACTCGGTCAGGAACGCGGCGGCCACCTCGCGCAGCGAGGCGATACGCTGCGGAAACGCGTAAATCAGGCGGCGCCGGTGGAGGTCGCTTTCCTCGTGCACGCGCTCCAGCATGCGGTCGTTCAGGCGCGTGAGCAGCAGGTCGAATTCCTGGCTGAAAAGCGCGACAATCTCCGTGTCGTCCTCTGGGAAGGTCATGCCCCAGACCTGCGCGCGCTCCTCGCGCGACAGTGCGTCGAAGAATTCGACAAAGCCGGCGATCAAATCAGCTTTGGTGAACAGCACGTAGACCGGCAGGCGCACGCCCAATTCATCATGCAATTCGCGCACGCGCTCGCCGAGGCCGCGCGCATGGGCAAGCCGATCCGCCTCGCTGAGCTGCGCCAGGTCCGGCAGGCTGACCGCCACCAATACGCCGTTCAGTGGCGGGCGCCGGCGATAACGTTTGAGCAAGCGCAAGAAGCCCAGCCGGGCGGCGCTGTCTTCCGCCCCGTGGTCGTGCTGCGTGGTGTCGCGGCCGGCGGTTTCGATCAGCACGGCCTGATCGGTGAACCACCAGCGGCAATGGCGCGTGCCGCCGACGCCGGCCAGCGCCTGCGCCTCTTCGCCCACCGGAAAATTCAGGCCGCTATTGACCAGTGCCGTCGTCTTGCCCGCGCCAGGTGGGCCGACGAGCATATACCAAGGCAGGGCGTTGACGCTGTGGTCCGCGCGGCCGCTTTCGCTCGCGCGTTTCAGCGCCTCACGCAGCCTCTGGCCGAGCAGCGCTACCTCTGCGGCCGATCCGGTCCTTTCCAAGTCCGTCGCCGCGGTCATGCCGGCCAGCAGCGCCCTTTCCCGGCGGATCTCCCCAACTTCGCGGATCAGAGTACCGGCCAGCCAGAGTACCAGCAGGACCGCGATGACGAGCAGCCGCGCCTTTTCGGTGTCGAGCGCATGGGCCGGTCCCAGGCCCAACACAGGGCCGAAGAACCACACGAGCAGCGAGAGGAAGAGGCCGGCGAACAACGTCTTCATCAAGCGCGGACGCACGCTTCGCCTCACTTTGACCCCTCGCGCACCAGCACAATCTCCGTGCGCCGGTTCTGCTGCGCCATCGGATCGTCGCCGGCGTGGCCGATCGCATGCACCCGTGCGGGATCGCTCAGCCGCGCCGCGATCAGCCGCGCCGCGGCATCCGCGCGCGCCTGGGACAGATCGAAACCGGACGGAAAACGCAGCGTGCGAATCGGCCGGTCGTCGGTGTAGGCATTGACCATCACCGCGCCGCGTTCGCCCTGAATCGCGTCCCCCACGCGCCCCAGCGCCTGTTCAAAGGCCGGATACAGCACAGCCTGGCCCGGGGCGAACATGTCGCGGCCGGCCAGCCGGATCGTTACCGCTTGCTGGTCGTCCAGCACCGTTGCCAGCCCCGCCTTGATCTCGCGGGCGAGAATTTGGCGCAGCTTGGCAACCACGGCCATCGCGGCCGGACTTGGCGGCACCGGCGGCGGCGGCGCGGCCGCCTCGACACGCGGAATGACGGTGGCGCCGCGCGGCGGCAGGCTGGCCAGTTCGGCGAAGGCGACATCCGACCGGCCCGCCAGCGCGAAATCTAGCGCGGCGTAGATCAGCAGAGCCAGCCCGGCCATGGCCAGCCCCACGGCCCAAAGAGGAATGATCTGGCTCAGGCGCCTTGCCGCCGCAGCCCGGCCCCGCCAGTGCGGCGAGAGCTCGCGCTCGGGCGCGCCGCGGCGGGTGCGGATGGCGCGATAGACACCCTCCCGCAATTCGCTCATCGCCGCACGGCCGTGCGGCAGCCCGCGGTAGCGGCCCTCGAAGCCCAGCGCCATGCACAGATACATCAACTCGACCGCCTCTACATGGCGGGCGAGGTCGCGCCGCATCTGTTCGAGGATGTCGTAGAAGCGCTCGCCGCCCGAGGCCTCGTTGTGGAAGGTGGAGACCAGGCTGCGCTGCGGCCACATGCTGGCCGCCCCCCAAGGTGTGCTCAGCACCAGATCGTCGATCGTGGCGCAGAGCGCGTAGCGGGAGGCGCGCAAGGAACGCGTATCCAGCCCCGAGGCCAGCGCCTGACGCTCGAAATCGCGCACCCCCTGCACCATGGCGCGCCGCAATTGCGCGATGTCGGGCGCCTGCCCGCTGGCAGAGGCGAGGCGGATGGCGGCGGCCAGCAGCGGCGAGGCTGCGTTCATCAGCTTGCCGGCATCGAGCGGTGGAACGGGCGTGGCGGTGTCCGCCGGCTCCGCGAACCGATCCCCACTCATCGCCTGATCCGCCCCGATCCGAAATCCCCCCGCATTCCATCTTTTCCCTCGCCGCCAATATCAGGGCAATGCCGCCGCCCTGGATTCCGCGTGTCGTCCTGGCCACCCCGGCCGCGCTGCAATGGCAGGAGGGCGCGGCCATCGTCGAGCGCGCGGCGGCACTGGGCGCCGAGGTGGTGCGGCTGCGCGCGGACCGGCTGAGCGGGCTGCCCGACACCTACCGGGACGCCAAGCGCACGCTGGCGGTCATCACCGCCAGCCCCAGCCGGCGGCGCCTGCAGCCGATCCCGCCCTCGGCCGATTGGCGGTTCGATCTGGCGGAAGGGTGCCCCGCCCATTGCGCCTATTGCTATCTGGCCGGTTCGCTGGCCGGGCCGCCAATCATTCGCGCGTATGCCAATCTGCCGGAGATTTTGGCCGAACTGTCCGGGGCCGTGGGACACGGCGCGGTCACCTCTGCCTCGGCCGCGCGGGCGGATGAGGGCACGACGTTCGAGTGCTCCTGCTACACCGATCCGCTGGCCATCGAGCATCTGACCGGGCATCTGGCGGCCTGCATC
>CAXUNZ010000229.1:0-5791 GCA_964252525.1 uncultured Acetobacteraceae bacterium | reverse complement strand
GCCCCCGGCTGGCCCCCCATAAAACCGGGGGGGGGGGGGGTGCGCACGCCCACCCCCCCCACAGCTCTTCCTTGCCGTAATGCCCCTCGATGCGACTGATCGCCTTAAGCGCGCTCTCCGCCGCCATCGTGGCCCTCATGTGCCGCCTGGGCGCGCTGGACCATCCGGTGGAGCGCTCCTCCCACACGCACCCCACGCCCAAGGGCGGCGGCGTCGGCATACTGGCCTGCTTTGCCGCCGGCATGGCCGTGGCGCCGTCTCATCTGCCGGGCGACGGGACGCTGACCGCGTCCTGCCTGTTTCTGGGCATTGCGGGCCATCTGGACGATGTGCGCCAGTGGCCGTTCTGGCCGAAACTGGTGGCTCAAATCGGCGCATCCCTGGCCATCCTGGCCGCCGGCCTGGCGCCGCACGCCATGGCGCTGCCCGGAATCGCCTGGGTGCCCCTGAGCGCGCTGGCACTGCCGACCACGCTGATCTGGCTGCTGTTCACGGTCAATGCGGTCAACTTCATGGACGGGCTGAATGGCTTGGCCGCCGGCTCGGCCGCGCTGGGCTGCCTGGTTGTTGCGTGCAACGCCGATGCGGCGGCAAGCTGGCCAGAAAGGTTCATCGTGGCCGGGGTGCTCGGCTTCCTGCCCTTCAACTATCCCCGTGCGCGTATATTCATGGGCGATGTCGGCAGCCAGTTTTTAGGCCTGGCCGTGGCGGCGCTGGCGCTGCGCCATGCCTCGGACGATCGATTGGCCTGGGTTCTCCCGTTCAGCCTGGCACCGATGCTCTTGGACGCGGCCTTCACCCTGTGCCGCCGCCTGCTAGCGGGGGAACGGCTGACACAGGCGCATCGCGGGCATCTGTATCAGGTTGCGCAGCGCGCGGGCGTGCCGGCTTGGCTTGTCAGCGCAATCTACTGGGCACTGGCGGGCTGGGGCGGCTGGTGCGGGCTGGAGTGGCAGGTCAGCCGGAACATCTGGTGGCCGGCCATGGCGATTGTGCCGGTGCTGGGGTGGTTTCTTTACGCGGCCCATCGAACGCGCCAAGCGGGGGTGGCCTGGTAGGCCGCCCCGCCTTCGTTTCAGTTGCTCAGCCGCGGCCGCGGCCGCGCTTGGCAGGCGCGTCGGATTCGCTCCGGTGCGATTGCGCATTGGCCTCGGCCATGATGCTGCGCAGGTCACGCAGGAAGGCCGAACCTTTGACGGTCCGTTGCACGAGCACGCTGCGGCGGTCCATCGGATCGACCTTGCGGCGGGCGAGATCCAGTTCGCCCAGCCGGTCCAGCGCGCGCGTAATGGCAGGCTTGGAGACGTTGAGATCGGCGGCCAGACCGCGCACCGTATGCGCCCCTTCCTGGAGGTAGCAGGTCAGAAAGACGCCGAGTTGCCGGGCGGAAAGATCGGGACCGTCACGGCGGACCAGGGCAACGATTGTGTCACGTAGGACCCCCACCATTTGGTCGGACCCGTGCTGAGCTGCAGCCATACTATCATCCTTTCATGGGATTTACTGAAATCCCTTTACCATAGCGCGCGGGTCCGGCACCATGCCGCACATTACGCTTGTTAATCACTCGGGCCCGTGCGGCCCAACGATCGTCCCTGCTTACATCGTTACGGCACTTATTCCGTCAACGCCGGATCGGTCTCCTGCCGGCGCATTACTAGAACTTAAAACCTTACACATTGCTGACAATAAACGGACTAAACGTTACCGTGTGCCCAGCATCAATCGCGCAACCGGCATCGATACACACTTGACGTAGCGCAGGAACGCGAACAACCCTTTAAGTTCGCAGCTCAGTCGAAAAGATTGTCAACGCGCTCGGCCTGCACCGCCGAACATGCCATGGATCATGGCATAGGCCGCACGCAAAGTTTGCGCCTCCCCGCCTTCCGGCCGACCCATCCGAGCGCTATCGTTCCAGGCGTAAACGTCGAGATGAAGCCAGTGCTGGCCCGGCGCAATAAATCGTTGCAAAAACAATGCGGCGACGATCGCTCCCGCATACGGTTTATCCGCGACGTTATTCAGATCACCGTCGTGGCTATCAAGAAGATAATTGTAACCAGCAAACAAAGGCAGCCGCCACACAGGATCGTGAGCCGCCCGCGCGGCGAGCACCATGCGGTCGGCCAGCACGTCATCGTTGCAAAACAAGGCGGGAAGGTCCGGGCCAAGCGCCACGCGCGCCGCGCCCGTCAATGTCGCGAAATCGATCAGCACGTCGGGCAGCGAGTCGGAGGCTTCGGCCAGCAGGTCCGCCAGCACCAGCCGCCCCTCGGCGTCCGTGTTGCGCACCGAGACGGTCAGGCCGCGCCGCGAGCGCAACACATCCATCGGCCGCATCGCGCTGCCCGACAGACTGTTCTCCACGCATCCCAGCCGCAATTCCAGCCGCACCGGCAGATCGGCCGCCACGATCAGTTGCGCCAGGCCGAGGGCGATGGCCGCCCCGCCCATGTCCTTTTTCATGCGCAGCATCGTGCCGCCGAGTTTGAGGTCATTGCCGCCGGTATCGAAAACCACGCCCTTGCCGCACAGCGACACCAGCGGCGAGGTGTCGTCCGCGCGGCTGCCGCGCCAGCGGGCGATCACCACGGCCGGGCGCCGCGCCGAGCCGCGGCCCACCGCCTCGATCAGCGGGTAGGCGGCCGTCAAGCGCTCGCCCTCGATGAGGGTCACATCCGCGCCGAGCGGGCGCAGAATTGTGAGCGCGGCTTGCGCCAGTTCGGCCGGTCCCAGCAGATTGGCGGGCCAGTTGATCAGGTCGCGGACCAGCCAGATCGTTCGCGCCAGCGCCAGCGCGTCTCGACATCCCTCCGGGGGCACCAGGCGCGCGGGCGCGCGTGGGGGGGCAGCCGATTTCAGCGCGTCGAAACGGTAAGCGCCCAGGCAGTAGCCCAATACCGCCTCCTCGGGCGCATCGAGCGTGCCGGCAAAGCGCACGCGGCTGCCTTCGGGCAACGCGTAGGGCAAAGCGCCGAAGGGCCAGGGGCCGGCCACGCCGCCCAGCCCAAGCACGGCGCCGGCCGCTCCCGATGCGCCTGGCACAAGCGCCACGGAACCGGCCGCCGCGGCAAAGCCGCTTTCGCGCAGAAAGGCGGCGGCGCGATCCGGCACGGTGGCCAAGAAGGCATCGAGCGCTTCGGGCCGGACGGCATACACCGGCAGAACGTTGCCGCCCGCCGGCGCGAGGCAGTCCAGTTCCCTTCCCCAAAGCGCCAATCCGTCATCCTTCCGTTGATCGCCATGCGTGCCATTACGCACAAGCCGCTGCACAGAAAAGACATGTTGCTCTTGAGAAAGCTTCTTTTCGCGCACTGATTTGAAATTGATGCGCGGCGGTAGAATTAGGGGGAGAGAACATCCCTCGCCCGGTCCGCCGGGCTTGCAAGCAGGCCCCGCGCGCCAAATCATGGGCCATGTCCAGAGCGGCCCCGCCTATGCCCCGGTCCGCGCGCGCCACCAGGAGCGACTCCCCCTTCGCACCGCGAGTCCGCGCCGTGCTCGGCCCCACCAACACGGGCAAGACGCACCTGGCCATCACGCGCCTTCTCGCCCACGCCTCAGGCATGATCGGCTTTCCGCTGCGCCTGCTCGCGCGCGAGAATTACGACCGCATGGCCGCGATCCATGGCGAGGGCCGCGTTGCCCTGATCACGGGCGAGGAAAAGATCATCCCGCCTGGGGCACGCTGGTTTTCCTGCACGGTCGAAGCCATGCCGCTCGACCGCGCGTGCGAGTTTCTCGCCGTCGATGAAATCCAGCTCTGCGCCGATCCTGATCGCGGGCACGTGTTCACCGACCGCCTGCTGCATGCCCGCGGCTTGGTCGAAACGATGTTTTTGGGCGCCGAGACGATCCGCCCTCTACTGGCGCATCTCGTCCCAGATGCCGAGATCGAGACCCGTCCCCGCCTGTCTCAGCTGACCTATGCCGGCCCGGCCAAGCTCGTCCGCCTGCCGACCCGCTCGGCCGTGGTCGCCTTCAGTGCCGCCGACGTCTATGCCATAGCCGAAATGATCCGGCGCCGTCGCGGCGGCTGCGCGGTCGTCATGGGCCGCCTCTCCCCGCGCACGCGCAACGCCCAGGTGGCGCTCTACCAGGATGGCGAGGTGGATTTCCTCGTGGCCACCGACGCCATCGGCATGGGCCTGAACATGGACGTCAACCACGTCGCCTTCGCCGGCCTGCAGAAATTCGACGGCCACAGGCCTCGCCGCCTCACCGCGGCGGAGATCGCTCAGATCGCCGGTCGCGCCGGCCGCGGCATGCGCGATGGCACGTTCGGCACGACCGCCGCCTGCCCCGACCTGCCGCCAGAGCTGATCGATGGAGTCGAAGCGCATGATTTCGACCCGATCGAAAGCCTGGTCTGGCGCAACGCAAACCTGGATTTTTCAAGCATCGACGCCCTGATCGAAAGCCTGACCGCCCCCGCCCCCCGCGCCGGCCTGGTGCGCGGCCAGCCTGTCGCCGACCTCGAGACCCTGGCGGCACTCGCACGCGACCAGGAGATCCGCGCGCTCGCCACCAGCCGCGCGCGGCTGCGCCTGTTGTGGGAAGCCTGCCAGATCCCCGATTTCCGCAAGATCACCGATGACAGCCATGTCCGTCTCTGCGCGCGCATCTTCGGCCATCTCGCCCGCGGCCAGCACCTGCCAACCGACTGGCTCGCTGGGCAATTTGCTGCCCTGGACCGTGCGGAGGGCGATATCGATACGCTCATGGCACGCCTGTCGGGCGTGCGTATCTGGTCCTACATCGCCGCGCGCGCCGATTGGGTGGCCGACAGCCCGGCCTGGCAGGCCCGCGCCCGCGCCGTAGAGGACATGATTTCCGACGCTTTGCACGAACGCCTGACCGCCCGCTTCGTCGACCGCCGCGCCGCCCACTTGATGCGCAGGCTGGAGGAGGTCGATGATGGTCACGAATTGCTCTCCGCCGTGACAGCGAGCGGAGAAGTCGTTGTCGAAGGCCATCCGGTCGGGCATATCGCTGGCTTTGCCTTCAGGCCTGAACGCCTTTTGGAAGGTGGAGAGACGAAACTGCTGCAGCGCGCAGCCCGCCATGCGCTGCGAGAGGAGATGCCCCGCCGCGTGTCGATCCTGGAAAAAGCCTCCGACATCGAATTCACGCTCACGCCCGAGCACACGATCAACTGGCACGGCGCGCCGGTCGCGCGCCTCAAGCCAGGTGCCGCGCTGACCAAGCCGAACGTGGAGGTGCTGGATAGCGAGTTTCTCGATGGCGCGGCGCGCGAGCGGGTGCGGGTGCGCCTGGCCTTCTATATGGATACGGTTATTGCGCGCGATCTGGCGCCGCTCTTCCGCGCCGTCGAGGCGGCCGCGTCGGACGCCGCCTTGCGCGGCCCGCTGCACCGGCTGCTCGAAGCCGGCGGCGTGGTTCCTGGCCCGACCGAGGCCGCCGTGCCGCCCCCGATCCGCCAGCGTACCCCGTGCCGGCGAGGACGCCGATGGCGTGCTTGGCAGTCTGGGCTGGCTGCCGGCCGGCCCGGTGTTCCTGCGCTTGGATATCGCGGAAAAGGTCGCGGCGGAGCTGGGCTGGTTGACGCGGCTGCGGCCCTCGGTCCTGCCGCCTCAACTCGGGGCGAGCCTGGGTCTGAAGCCCGACATGCTGGCGCCGGTGCTGCGCGCGCTCGGCCTTCGCCTGATCCCGGCGCCGGCCATGGCCGAGGACCAGTTCGGTCCGCCGAGCCCGCCGATGATCAGCAGCGCGCGCCGCCGCCACGAACCCGCGCCAGCGGCCGCGCCGCCGCCACCGCCGGTGCGGC
>CAXUNZ010000228.1:2225-5832 GCA_964252525.1 uncultured Acetobacteraceae bacterium | reverse complement strand
CCCGGCGGGCAGGTCAACCGCAGTGGCTGCCGCGGCGAGATCGATATCGACCGTCGCGCCCGGCGCCAGACCGGTCACCTCCTGCGCGGCCACGCGCGTGGCGCCGGGGTGCAGCTCATCGATGTCGAGCCTCGCCGGCGCGTCCCCCTGCGGCAGCGGGCGTGCCATGATCAGCAAGCGTCCAGAAAGCGCGTGCGGCGCCGACGCCGGCAAAGACACAAGGACAAAGCGATGCGCCGGCGTGGCTCCTGCCAGCAGCAGCAACGCGGAAACCAGCAGAAGGCTGGGGGTTCTCGCGGGGGATGGCTCAATCCCCGTCCACTTCATGCCTCTGAGCGTCAGCAATCGCAGCCGCGAGACGGTTCCTCGCTCTGCCTCACCACATGATGATCGATCCACTCCGCCACCAGCCGCCGCGCTTCGTTCACCGAGGCTTCGGGGTGATGAATGCGATAGAGCGTGGTACAGCTCTGAAAGGCGCGCATGTCCTCCGTCCCCGCACGGCGCAGTTCGCGATAGGCGGTCACCACCGCGCGTTCGCATCTGCGGGCTATCTCGGTCACACCGGCCTCCAACTGAGAATCGCTCTCAATAAGCGGGCAGTCTAGCGACGCTCTCCGGCCCCTGCAATGGCTTGCGACGCCCCTCCGCGCCATGCAGAACGGCCCGGCAAGCAGGGGTGCAGATCACGAAATGGACAACCGCGACAGCGACTGGGACCGCGATGCCGCGCTGACCACGGCGCGCATCCTGCTCGAAATCGGCGCGCTCAATTTCCGCCCCGATGAGCCTTACACGCTGACCAGCGGGTGGAAGAGCCCGGTCTATATCGATTGTCGCAAGATCATCTTCTTTCCGCGGGCGCGGCAGCGGATCTGCGCGCTGGGCGTGCAGAAAATCCAGCGCCACGTGGGGTATGAATTCGTTCAGGCCGTCGCCGGCGGAGAGACGGCGGGCATCCCCTTCGCCGCATGGATAGCCGATCTGATGGGCACGCCGATGTCCTATGTGCGCAAGCAGCCCAAAGGCTTCGGCCGCAACGCGCTGATCGAAGGCGATGTGCCGCTCGGCCTGCGCACGCTTCTGGTCGAGGATTTGACGACCGACGGGCGCAGTAAGATCCGTTTCGCCCAGGCGCTGCGCGATGCGGGTGCGCTGGTGAACCACGCCTTTGTCGTGTTCTATTATGGGGTTTTCCCGGGCAGCCTGGAAATGCTGGGCAAGATGGACATCGCCTTGCACCATTTGTGCACGTGGTGGGACGTGCTGGAGGCGTGCCGCGAGCGGCCGTATTTTCCCGAGCCGCATCTGGCCGAGGTACGTCGATTTCTGGAGGATCCGGTCGCGTGGTCCCGCGCGCACGGCGCCGATATGGGCGCGGCGGGATGACCGAAGACAAGAAAGCTTTTCCTTTCTGAAAAAAAGAAAAAACTTTTGTTTGTTTAAGGGCGAGGCTCTTGCCACCGAACGTGTCCCAAAGATCACAAGTTTTTTTGCTTCTTTTTCTTCAGAAAAAGAAGACTCTTCTTCCCCCGTCCATCACATGGCGCAGACCAAGCACACACCCAACATGGCTGCCGGCCGCCTTGTTGCTCACGCTTGTCGCCTTTTGGTTCGCCGTGCGTGCGATACACGGCATTCATTTCCTCAGCTTTGGCGATGAAAGCGGTCATTTGCTCGGCGCCCGGGCGATCAGGGCTGGCGACAGGCTCTACCGGGACTTCATCGACGCGCATGGCCCGCTCAACTTCATGGCCGCCCAAATCTTCGGGGTGGCCTTTGGGTGGAAGGAGCCGCTCCACGCGCGCTGGGGCATCGTGGTGCTCGTCGTCTCCGCGACGTGGGCAATCTTCAGGTCGCCGGTCTTCCAGCAGACGACAAGCAGGCTGTGGGGCGCAGCCTTGTTCCTCGGCTTCATGTCCGCGTCATGGCTCGTTCAATCATTGAACATGGTGAACTACCATGGTCTTGGCGGTGTGCTGACCGCCGTTGTTCTGGCGAGTACAATCGTTCCGCCATGGTTCGGCAAAGCCGCTTCAAGTAGGGCTACTCTGCTCTGCGGGTTCTGCCTTGCTCTGCTCTGTGCGGCCGCCTACTCGCTCGCGCCAACCGCCATTCTGCTGACCGCCAGTGCTGCCTGCGCCTTGTGGAAGGAACCCGGCCTTGCCACGCTGAAATCCTTCCTGGTCAATGTCGCAGCCGGCTTCGCCGCGGGCTGCCTGCTCGTTCTCGTCTGGCTTCTGTGCTTTGGCGACGTTCTCGGCTACGTCGTTTTTCATATCATCAACATGCAGGTCAATTACGCCCGATACATTCCTTTCGGCTGGCGGTTTGCCTTCCGCAGCCTGGTTCCTTCCACAGCCTCGGAAGCGTTGGTGCAATCCGGCGCAACGTTCATGTACCTGGCGAGTCTCTTGATGCTCATCGCCTTGCGTGGTGCGGCCTTTCGCGCCCGCCCCTTCTCCCGCCTGCTCTCGCTCACCTGCCTCGCGGCCGGCATCCTGATGATGAATTTCCGTGGCGCGTTCGGCTTTCAGGACGGCGGCTTTCTGATTGCCAGCATCGCGCTTTTTGCCCTCACGCTGCCAGCTGCGATCGCGGCCGCTGCCGGCGCGCCATTATCGTCCAGGCTCTCATGGGGCGGCAGCATCATCATCGGCGTCGTGTTGGCGAGTTCGGAAATCGTGGATCGCCATGCCATCACCTCGCCCCACCGGGCGAAGCGTGAGGATTTTTCCATCATACCCAGAGCGCGCCTGGCGGTGGATTATCGCACGCCTATCTACCGCCGCATCCGCTCGATCCTCAAGCCGGACGAGCGTTTGCTGGTTCTCGTGTATAACCCGGACTTCTTCTTGCCGGCTGGTTTTCTACCTGTAAGAAAATATCATGAATTTCTGCCCTGGGAAGCCGATTATGCCCGGCATCCGTGGTTCGGTTACACGCGAGACCTCTGCACCGACCTCTCGGCCAGTCCTCCTCCCGTCATTGTCTATGAGCCGTGGAAGGTGTGGGATATCTGGACTCCCGAGAGCTTCATGCGTTGCGTTCCGGATATGCTGAAGAAGAGTTATGTCGCTGACACCATTCCAAGCCTCTACATCCGCCGTGACCGGCTCACCTCCGGGAGCAGTCCCAAATAGACGACAACAGTTGCCGATTTTCCGTCCAGCATCAACGTCAGATGGCGATCAGAGATCCATGTCCCCCGCTCAATCCGAGCCCTGACCTTTTTCTACAGAGATGCAATCTCCTCGAGGGAAGATATGGGCCCGCTTTACATGAAATCTGGCGGCTTTGGGCCGCGTGTGTTTGATAAAGGCGAGGGACTCTGCCCCTCGACCCCGCTAAGGACAAGTCCTTAGAACCTATTTATTGTGCAGTTTGAGTTTGAGTCTCGGACCCCGGTGGGCTCGCCAACGGGCACCGCCTGGTCAAGTCCAGGTGGCCCAATGCCTCTCCTCTTGCGCCAAACCCGCCTTCTCTGGTCATCTGCCCCCGATACCGGCGCAAAGCCGGACAGTGACCGGGAGACACGCCATGACCCACCGCCTCGCCGCCTTGCTCGCAAGCACCGCCTTCATCGCCGCCGCCCCCGCGCGCGCCC
>CAXUNZ010000228.1:0-2215 GCA_964252525.1 uncultured Acetobacteraceae bacterium | reverse complement strand
CATCTACGGTTCGGACATTCCCACCGTCGTGCGCGGCCTCGGCTACGCGCAGATGGAAAACCATGTCGAAACGCTGCTCAACAACGTCGCGCGCGCCCGCGGCCGCTCCGCCGAGTACCTCGGCGCCGGCACCAACAACTTCAACCTCAGCTACGACGAACGGGTTCGCACCTACGGCATCCCCGCCCGCGCCGCCGCCTGGGTCGCCCAGGGCGGCAGCTTCCAGCAGAGTGTGCTGCAAGCCTTCTGCGATGGCGTGAACGAATACGCCTCCACCCATCCCACCGATATCCTGCCGCAACTCAAGCCGATCCTGCCCGTCGTGCCCAGCGATATCACCGCCGGCGAGCTCAACACCATCTGGTACACCTTCCTGCCCGAACAGGATGGCGACCCGAGCCTGATTTCCGCCTGGCAGGCCGGCGGCATGGACCGCGCGCGCAAGCTGCGCTCGATTCATCGCCCCGAGGGCAGCAATGGCTGGGCGCTGACACCGGCCAAATCCACCGACGGCAACGCCATTCTGATGGGCAACCCGCATCTGCCCTGGGGCAACAACCAGCCTGTCAGCGACAGCGACGCCAACCAGAATTTCGGCGTCTATCAATGGATCGAAGCCAACCTCGTCATCGGCAATCCGCAATCGCCGACACTGAACGCCAGCGGCGTCACCTTCATCGGCGGCCCTTTCATCGGCATAGGATTCAACGATTATCTCGGCTGGACGCACACCAACAACACCATCCAGAACGCGGATCTTTTCCAACTGACGCTTGATCCGACCGGGACAAAATATCTTTTCAACGGCACCTATTTGCCGCTGCAACACACTCAGTCCACGATCAAGGTTTTGCAAGCCAACGGCACCCTGACCTCGCAGACGCTCGACATCTACGCGTCAATCCACGGCCCGGTTGTCGCCTTCAACGCCGCGCGCACGCAGGCGCTCGCCTTGCGCGTGCCGGGGCTCAGCCAGCCATCGCTGGTGACGCAGTATTGGGACATGATCCAGGCGCAGAACCTGACGCAGTTCAAGGCCGCGGAATCGATGCTGCAGATGCCCTTTTTCAACACGATCTACGCCGATCGCGGCGGCAACGCCTTCTACCTCTTCGGCGGCCAGCAGCCCGTGCGCGCCGCTGGCACGCCTTATACCGACTACAATACGATTCAGGACGGCACATCCTCGGCCAATCTCTGGACGAAAACATTTACCTTCGCGCAATTGCCCCAGGCGACGAACCCGCCAGGCGGCTGGGTGGGCAACAGCAACAATCCGCCGTGGAACAGCGCATTGCCGCAGCCGGCGAGCCTCGATCCGGCCAATTACCCGACCTATGTCGCCCCCGAATTCATGGATTTCCGCCCGCAGCACGGCGCGCTGTTCCTGAGCCAGAACCAGAAATTTACCACGACCGACGTGCTGACCGCGAAGATGAGCAATGAGATGCTCCTGGCGGACCGCGTGCTGCCCGATCTTCTGAGCCTTGCCAACGCGGCGGCGCAAGGCGGAGACACGACCGCCGGCCAAGCTTCCGCCATTCTGACCGCCTGGCAGCACACGGCCAATGCCACCGATGTCGGCGGCCCGCTGTTTGAGGAATGGTGGAACGAGGTCGTGGCCGACGTCACCGCCGGCAAGATCACGGCCGATAACAGCGACAGTTTCTATTCGCCGCATCCGCGCTTCCGCACGCCGTGGGATCCGGCCAATCCGATCACCACGCCTTCCGGCCTCGATCCATCGAACGACACGCAATTGCTCGCCGATCTCGATCACGCCTATGGCGTGGTGGCGGCGAATTTTGCGAGCCAGGGCGGCGCTTCGGTGCCATGGGGCGGCGCGCACAAGACCACGCTGGTTACGCGCAGCGGCGCCGACCAGACGCTGGTGTTTCCCTTTTTGAGCGATCTGCCGCTGAGCGGCGCGGACGATGATTTCGGCCCGATCCGCGTGGTCAACCCGATCTATATCGGGGCGCTGGACCAGTTCATCTCCTATGGCGGCGATGGCTACGTGCAGATCATCGAATTCACGCCGACCGGCGCCACCGGCGGGACGCTGCTGACCTACGGCAACGCGTCAAGGCCCAATTCCCCGCACATCACGGACCAATTGCCGTTCTTTCAGGGCGAGACGCTCAAGCCGGCGCTGCGGACGTATTCGGCGGTGCAAGCGGCGGCGGTTTCCAGGGAGACTTATTAAAAAGGAAGA
>CAXUNZ010000227.1:0-5840 GCA_964252525.1 uncultured Acetobacteraceae bacterium | reverse complement strand
GGTTGGCCATTGCTTTTTGTACAAAGGAACAAACGGAAGGCTGGGGGGGATGTGCCATCCCCCCCAGACCCCCCGTCTTTCTTTAGCCAGTTTTAACATCTTGCCTTAATTCCGGAATTATCTCTCGCATGCGGCGGCCGAAGCTCTTTAGTGCGACTTCGTTGTCGCCCAAGGGTCCGACCGTGTAGCTGCGCGATCGCATCCCTTGCTGCACGCGCTCGATCAGCACCTTGTCCTCCAGGCTGACCTGCCGGTTGATGCGCCAGTTCAAATAGCGTGCCGCCCGCATCTCCCGCCGCGCGTCCGGCAGCACATACGCAATCTCCCGGATCAGCGTCTGCGTGGGCGAAATCGGAATGCTCTGCATGAAATCGATCTGGTCGGGATAGATGTCGAAGGCCAGATTGGGCCAAAGCCGGTAATAAACCCACAGGCGTTGGCGCTCGGCCGGCAAATGCCGCACCGCCGGCAAATGCGCCTGGTACATGCGCTCGGACCAGGAGGAGGACGGCGCTTCGCTCAATTCGCCCCACATCTTGTCCACCCAACCCTGCGAGGCCATGCTATAGCTCTTGCCGAACAATCGCGTCAGCCCCGGATGAGCCACGTTGATGTGCAGCCCATCCGCATAATTGTCCCCGACGTTCTTCCAGTTGACCGCACGTGGCCGCAAAGTGACGCGGCCAAGCGGAACCAGGTCCTCGAACCGGTAATCGGCCAGTTCGTGCTCGTACGGCGCCATCATCTCGGCAACGCCAGGACCGCCAGGCTGCAGACGCACGAAAACGAACCCATGCCAAATCTCGACCTCGACGGGCGCCAGGCCGTGACGGGCACGGTCGACATGCGCGAAAGCGTCACGGTCGGGCAAGCCGATCAGTTCGCCGGTCAACGCATAGGTCCAGCCATGATAAGGGCAGACGATGCGGCCGCCGCACTCGCCCGAATCACCGTCCAGCAAACGCGCGGCGCGGTGGCGGCACACATTGTAGTAGCCGTGCACCCGATTTGCCGCGCCACGCACCACCAGGATCGTCTCGCCCAGAAACTCCAGCGTGTGGTAGCGGCCCGGGACAGGGATGTCACTCAGATGGCAGACGATCTGCCAGGATGGCGCGAAGATCCTGTCCCGCTCCAATTTTAGGAAATGCGGATCGTTATAGGTCCACGCGGGCAGGCTGATCTGGTCTTCATCCACTGGCGTTCACCGCTACACCGTATAGCCAAGCTCGGTGATTGCCGGCTCCAGGATCGGTATCACCGGCGCCAATTGCTCCAGGTAATGCCGGTATCTGTATCGCGACCGGTCGTACAGCTTCTCGGACACCTGCGCGTAACTCGCCGTGCGCGCATAGCGCGTGTTCTCGTGAAAATTCAGGCAGCGCGAATCGAAATCTTCGCCGATGAAATCCAGCACGCGCGCCACGCTGGCGCGCTGGTCATCGACGATATCCTCGTAGCGCACGGCCATGTAGCGCATGTCCAGTTCACGGCGGTAATGCGCCACCAGCTCCATCACCAGCGCGTAGTGCCGTGCGATGCTCTCCAGCGCGTAGGCGCAGTAATGCCCATGCGTCAGAAGGTTCGAAAACACCGATATCACCACGTCAAGCGGATGGCGCACCAGGTGCAAAACCGGCGAATCCGGAAACAAGAGAGAAATCAGGCCGAGTTCCACCTCGTTTAACGGCATCTTGTCCGTAAACCAGGCCGCGCCATCCGCCACGATGCCAAGCTGGGCCACACGGCGCAGGTAATGGTCACGCAAATTGTCCAGATCTTCGCGATGATCCGCCATCCACAACTCCGCCAGTGCTTCCGGATAGCTCAACGGGCTGTCCAGCATGCGCGGCATCAGGTTCGTCAGTTCAGAAACGAAGGGCAGTTCATCGCCCGCGCTGATGCGCGGATGCGCGGTCAGCGTCTGTTCCAGCAAGGTCGTGCCGGAACGCGGAAAACCCACCACGAAAACCGGCTGGGCCACATCCCGGCGGAGCCGTGCGCGCGGCAGCGTGCGCAAACGCGCGCGCACAAAAAATCCCTTCAGCCGTGCGGCATGATGCTGCGCATACGCCTCGGCATAGGCATGGCCGGAAACCTCCCGCAGCCGCCGCTTTCCCTCGGTGAAAGCCGAAAAGGATTCCTCATACCGGCCCATCTGATCCAGCAGCCGGCCTTTTTCCAGATACTCGCTGGGCCCGAGCTCCCCCTGTTCGCCAACCATGCCGTCGAGCACATCGAGCGCCGCCTCCGCCGCGCGCATGCGCCCCAACACCACCGCGCGCAGCAGCCGCACGCTCGCATTGCCGGGAAAGGCGGCCTCGGCCCGGTCCAGCAGCGCCAGCGACGCGGCCAGGTTACGGTCGGCCTCCTCAAGCCGGGCAAAACCCAGCAGCGTGTGCAGCTTGTCCGGCGCCGCGGCGAGCGACTCCTCGTACAACGCGCGTGCCGCGGCCATCTTGCCCTGGTTTTTCAGGCAAAGCGCGTAATTGGCCAGCAGCACAGGATCGCGCGCGCCGGAAAGCCTTGCCGCCATGTCGAAATGGTATTCGCCCCAGGCCGGCCGATAGCCCTCGGTCAATGCCATGCCCAGAAGATAATGGGATTGCGCATTTTCCGGCGCAATGCGCACCGCATTGCGCGCGTGGCGCTCCGCCTCGAACAAATCGCCCTTGCCAAGCAACAGCAAGGTCAACTCATTTACGGCCCAGAAATTATTTGGCGCCAGCGCCACTATGCGCCTGATCAGCGCCTCTGTCGCGGCTTGCCCACCCTGTTGCTTGCGGAGTTGATAGAGTACGGACAAGGGGCCGATGCGGCCGGGCGCCAATTCGAGCACATCGATGGCAAGCCGCTCCGCGGCCTCGGCATCGCCGCGCAGATTGGCCTGTTGCGCCTCTTCCTCCAGCGGCACAAGGTGGCGATGGGCGCCTGTCTCGCCGAGGCTCGCCAGATCCAGCTCGCAACAGCGCGCACGGCTCAGGCCGCTGCCGCAGGGGCAAAGCCGCGTCATCGAAGAATTGGGCGGGGATGTGCCATCCCTTCCGAACCCCCCGTCGATTTTCATCACCCCCTCCACGCCAACAAGCCAAGTGGAATAACGCGGATCACCGGTGAAGGCGAGATGGGTCCGGCGCTCGTGGCGAATCCACCCGTGACGATCGAGGGTTGAGGGGCTTGCCCGTCCTTACTGCAAGCTCACCGCCGGCATCACTTCAGAAATGGCAGCCCCGTCTGCAACTGACCCGAGCTTGGCAGCGAACTCGCGCTCCAGCCGCCGCCCAGCGCTTGCACCAAGGCCACGCTCGCCACCAGCCTTTGCTCCTGAACCGAAAGCGCCGCCTGGCGGTCGCCAAGCAAGGCTGTTTGTTCCGTAACCACTGTCGTAAAGGCCTGCGTGCCGGCTTGGTATTCATTGAGCGCAATCTTCAGCGAACGTTGCGCTGTCGCCACCGCGTAATCCTCCGCCGCAGCCTGACCCTGCAACACGCGCGAGGCAACCAGCTCATCCTCCACCTGCTGCAACGCGCTCAGAACGGTTTGCCGGTATGTCGCCACGCTGGCATCGTAGGCGGCGCGTGCGGCGCGCACGGCGGCGGAGCGTTGCCCACCTTCGAACAGGGTTTCGGTGGCATTGGCGCCAAGCGACCACACGCGATTGGCGGCAGAAATCAGCATACCGATCGGACCACCCTCCCAGCCAAAATCGGCTGACAACGTGACGTCAGGATAAAAGGCCGCGACCTGAACGCCGATGAGCGCGTTTTCCTCGTCCATCATGCGTTCGGCCGCAGCCACGTCCGGACGGCGTTGCAGCAAGGTGGCGGGAATGTCCGGCGGTGTGATGGGCACATCCGAGGGTAAGGGCGTGTGCGGGATCGTCAGCGCCGCGGGCGGCATGCCGGCCAGAACGGCAATCGCGTGTTCGTATTGGCCTCGCGCCACGCCGATATTGATCAGCGACGACTGGGCAGAGGCGAGTTGCGTTTCCGCCAATGCTTCATCACCCGGCGCGGTAATACCGGCGGCAACCTGGTTATGCGTGATGCGCAGCGCTTCCTGATAGGCGCGCACGGTCTGCTGCAAAAGGTCGCTCAGGCTGTCCTGATAACGCAGCTCCATGTAGTCGGTCGCCAGGCTACCCTGCGCGGAGAGGGTGGCATTCGCCAGATCTGCGGCACTGACCTGGGCTGCCGCAACATCGCTCTGCACCTGGCGACGAATGCGGCCCCAGAGGTCAAGATCCCAACTGGCCGTGCCCTGCAACACATATTGCGTGCGCGTCACGCCGCCGCTTGCCACGGCGATGGACGTGCCTGTCAGAGGTGTTGCGCCCGCCAAGGTCGTTGTGCTCGCGCTAACACCGCGCCCGCTCGTGCCGGCACCCGCAAAGCTGCGGGTTACGCCCGCCGTGGCACCCAAGACGGGAAAAAGTTGGCCGCGTGTTTCATCGACGATCGCGCGCGCCTGATCGTATTGCGCGGCGTAGACGGCGACGTTCTGATTGCTGATGGCCACGCGCCTTTCCAGCAAATCAAGACGCGCGTCATGATAGATGGACCACCACGCGCCTTTCGGATCGATGTCGGCCGGATGGGCTTGTGTCCAGCCGGGAAGTTCCTTGTACTGCGCAGAGATGATGGCCGCCGGCCGGTGGTAATCGGGACCCACCATGCAGCCGCCGGCGATCAGGGCAAGGAGTAGGAACGCCCATCCTGGCCGCATCACGCCGGCCTTTCCACGAGGCCTGCTCCGCCACGCCAGAGTCCATTGATGGCCAAGCGTGCACGATCGAGATAGAGGTAGACAATCGGCGTGGTGTAAAGCGTCAGTACCTGGCTCACCAGCAAGCCGCCGACAATGGAAATGCCGAGCGGCTGGCGCAGTTCGGAGCCCTCGCCGAAGCTGATGCAGAGCGGCAAAGCGCCAAGCAATGCGGCACTTGTGGTCATCATGATGGGGCGAAAACGCAGCACGGCGGCTTGAAAGATCGCCTCGCGGCTGTTCATGCCGTCGTGGCGTTCGGCTTCCAGCGCAAAGTCGATCATCAGAATGGCGTTCTTCTTGACGATGCCGATCAGCAGGATGACGCCGATCAGGGCAATGATGGTGAACTGTATCTGGAACAGCAACAGAGCCAGGAAAGCGCCGACACCGGCCGAAGGAAGTGTCGATAATATGGTGATCGGGTGGATGAAACTCTCGTAGAGCACGCCCAGCACGATATAGATCGTGACCAGGGCGGCGATAACCAGAGCGCCCTCACCGCCTAAAGATTGCTGGAAGACCAGAGCGGTGCCGGCAAAGCCGCCGACGAGATCCGCGGGCAGGTGCGCCGCCAGCTTGTCGCGGTCGATCTCTGCCTGCGCCTGGCCGAGCGAGACGTTCGGCGGCAGGTTGAACGAAATCGTGGTGGCGACGAACTGGCTTTGGTGGTTGACCGCAAGCGGCGTGGTCCCCGGTCCGTAATGGGCGATTGCTGATAGCGGCACCATCGTTTCGGCCGCGGTTGCCACCGCCGCGCCCGTGGATGCGCTGCCGTGGCCCGTCGTGGCAATGGCGGCTTGCGCGGCCGTGCGCACCGCATTGTTGGCCGCGGTGCTGGTGGCCGAGGCAGACGAGGCGGCGGTGAGCCGCCCGCTCTGCCCAAAGGCATTGACGTTGCTGGTAATCACGGTCGGATTGCCGACGAGCACGGTGGGATTGACCATGAGCGCGGCGCTTGAATTGCCCGCGGAGGCGGCTGTGGAAGACAGGCTGATCCGCCCGGGCGCTGTCAACGCCGCGGGCCCCGTGCGCGGCACGGGTGCGCTGACCGAGCCGGCACCCAGTTGCGTGCT
>CAXUNZ010000226.1:0-5860 GCA_964252525.1 uncultured Acetobacteraceae bacterium | reverse complement strand
CCGCATGAGGCCGGAGGTGGCGGGCTGGCCCAAGAAAAAGGCTGGTCCGCGCGATCGGCCAGGCATCGGGGCGACGGTCCGCCCACGCAATAACGAGGCTTGATTTGTGGCGCCGAGGCATCCCCCACGGACTTTTCTCGGGTTCTGATACCAAGGTCGGTAACTTCAAGGGGTGTTCCCCCTCGATTTGTCGCTTCGTATGAAGGTAAATTTGATGGGCAGGACGCCCTCAGGCGCCGCACGGCACAAACACGACGCAGGCAAATACCTGCACGTCTCTTGGGGGGACACAGTTTCATGCACGGCACCAGGCTTGTGGGGCTCGCGGCGGCATCATCCATCATGCTGAGTTCGGGCGTGGCCCGCGCGGATGACTATACCGACCTTCTGCAATTGTTGCGCGCTAAGGGCAGCCTGACGCCTTCCGAATATAGCGGCTTGCTCGCCAAGCATCTGCGCAACATGCGCACCGGCCGGCGCGGCGCGGGCGCGGGCACGACGGTGACCAGCGTCGATGAAAGCGCCGTGGCTGCCCAGCAATCGGCACTTCAGGCCGCCGCCAGCGCAGCCGCCGCGCGTGAGACGATGATGCAGACGCAGGCGGAGATGAAGAAGACCGAGGACATGATCAACGAGCCGGACATTGTCCGCGTCATGCCCTACAAGCCGGGCGCGGGCGTCACGATGAAGATCGGTAATGTCGATCTGAACGTCAGCGGCATCGTCAATGCGTTTTACACGTATTCCAGCGCGGACTCGGCCAATGCGCACACCACGGTCGCCGGTGGCCTGACCGACGCGAGCGGGTTCGACTCGTCCTCGGTGCGCAACGGCCTGCTGCCGGGCGCCATTATCGTATCCGCCAGCACGACGCAGGACGGAATCGATCTTTCTGCGGTCTTCGGCGCCTATCCCGGTATCGACAGTTCGACCGTGGGCGCGCTGAATGCCAACACGGGCGGCAATGCCACGGCACTTGGCACCGCCGGCGTCGATTTCCGCAAGACCTATATCACCGCGGGCACGGCGCGCTTCGGCACCGTCAAGCTGGGCCGTGACATCGGCCTGTTCGGTCAGGACGCGATCCTGGCCGACCAGACGCTGCTTGGCGTGGGTGCCACCGGCGGCAATGCCGATCCGGGCAACACGTCGCTCGGCCGCATCGGCTACGGCTACGTCTACGCCGATTTCATGCCGCAGATCACCTATATCAGCCCGATTTTCGCGGGCTTCCAAGGCAGCGTCGGCATCTTCCAGCCTCTGAATGCGGTCAATTTGTTCAGCGGCGATTTGACCGGCACGTCCAATCAGCACAGCGCGCCGATGTTTCAGGGCCGCCTGACCTACGACTACAAGGCGCCGAGCTGGTCGGTCCATGCCTGGGCCGGCGGCGTGATCCAGCATTTCGACAATGTGCAGCCCGCCGTCGTCGTGGCCGGAACGAGCAGCGACAAGACGGGATATGGCGGAGAGGTCGGCGCCACGGTCAATGTCGGCCCGGTCGGCGTGACAGGCTATTATTATCGCGGCAGCGGCGTCGGCACGACGGCGCTGTTCTTCGAGGCGATCGGCGCCAACGGCAAGACGCGCGATTCGGAAGGCGGCTACGTGCAGGCCGCGGTCAAGGTCACGCCCAAGCTGAAGCTGATCGGCAGCTACGGGGTGAGTTCGCTTTACCTCGCCTCAGGCGAGGCCGCGGCCGAGACCTACACCTACCTGCAATATCCCACGGAGATTCCGGTCACCGTCGATCCGGCGGCAGGCCTCGTGCGGCGCAACGAGAGCGAAACGGGCGGCGCCTATTACGCGCTGACGGACTGGCTGACGCTGGTCGGCGAATACACGCACACCGACAGCCACGCACACGGGCCGAACTCTTCGAGCGCGAATTCGGTGTCGGCGGGCGCTATCCTGTTCTATTAGCGGCAATGGCGAGGAGGATGTGGCTGGCGTTTGGCGCCAGCCACGCAATCAAACCAGCTTCCCATTCTGCGGCACTAAAGTCCTTGGCAAGCGCCTAAAATAGATTTTCTTTCCTGTGGTTCCGCGCGACAATCGAAATATGAATCGACGGTGTGTGTGCTGGCGCAGGAGGTAGCCCGCACACCCTGCCGGCGCCTCCTTCGGAGTCCCCCATCATGCGCGGCACCACGATCACCACAATCGTCTCGAACTCCATCACCCAGGGCAGTGGCGGCTGGGCGCGCATGGCAATGTGCTGGATACGCTCAGCTTCGATGGAACATACAGTCAGGCGGATTTTGCGCTGAAAGGCGATGGGCACGGCGGGACAGAGGTAATCTACGCCGGCACGAACGAGGCATCTCCGCCTGCGTGGAGCGCGAATTTAAGCAGCCTCAGAGAATACGCGGAGCGTCACGCATTCGCCTTGTGCGGCGGCACGCATTTGTCCTGACGCGGGGAGAAGACTGGGGAGATGTGCCATCCCCCCAGACCCCCCGTCATTATTTGAGGCGGCGTCCTAAAATCGACGGGGGGTTTGGGGGGGATGGCACATCTCCCCCAACTTCTTTCCTACGACGATGTGTCAATCTCAACGCGGACTGATATCAGTCTACACCATTCCGGCTACAGTGCCTCCCAGAGCGCCTTGCAGACAATGCCGGGGCGCTCCATCGGCAGGAAATGCGACGTGCCGGGCAGCCCGTGTACTCGTGCGGAAGGCGGCAGCCGAGCGCCCTCCAGCGCACAGGTCGAACCATGCGCCGCAGTGAAGATCGTCACAGGCAGGGAACAGGCTTGCAGGGCTGCCAGCGAGTCGGCGATGCCGAAGGTGGCGAAATTCGCGGCCTCCCAATGCGGCGTGCAGGCGAGGGTGACCTCGTCGTCGGACTCGATCAGGCCGTCCCGCAGATAGTCGGCCAGCATGCCATCCTGCCAGGTGCGAAAGGCGCCGCGGCCGTCATAGGCCTCGAACGCCGCCTCGCGCGAGGCAAAAGCGGCTTTGCGCCGGAGCGCGCCCTGGACCAGCGGCAGATCCCATAGCGGCTTGCTGGCGGCACGCGCACGGATCGGCTGCGCCATGATGACGGGTTCGAACAGCACCAGCGCCCGCACGGCGGGCGGCAGACGCGATGCGGCCAGCAGCGCCGCGCTCGCGCCCATCGAGTGGCCGGCGATCAGGCGTGGCGGCGCCTCGAGGGAGGCAATCAGCTCGTGCAGGTCCTCGGCGTAAAGCTGCCAGCCCGGGTGCTCGGCGGGTAGAGGCAGGCTGCTCAGGCCATGGCCGCGCAGATCGACCGCAAGCACACGGAGCCTCGGGTCAAGTTCGGCGAGGACGCACCGATAGGTGAGCGCGTTGAAGCCGTTGGCATGCAAAAAGAGGATGTCGGGCGCACCGCCCTCGGGTCCCAAGGCGATGGCCGCCATGGTGCCTGCGGTGGAGGGGAGCGAAAATCTGTGGCGGCGAAACGGAAGCTCGCCGCTCAAATCGGTGGCCCGGAGCTTGGCCGGGCTCCCTCGTGACTCGGCGTTGCAACCTTGTCTTCCCGCACGCCAAGCGCCGCGGCGGCCTGCCCCGTCACTTCGGCCAATATGTCGGCCACACTCTGGATGCGCGTGACCAGCCCGACAGACTGGCCGGCCATCATCGACCCGTTTTCCACATCGCCGTCGATCACCGCGCGCCGCAGCGCGCCGGCCCAGAAATGTTCAATGTCCAGTTGCGCGGCTTCCTTGGTCAGTTCGCCCGACTGAAATCGCGCCAGGGTTGCCGCCTGGTGCGCCAGGAAGTTTTTCGTTCCCGCATTGACCAGGCCGCGCACGGGGATGACCGGAAAGCGTTCGTCCAACTGAATGCTCGGCAAGGCGTCCCGTGCGGAGGCGCGCACAAAGGCCTGCTTGAAATTGGCATGCGCGATGCTTTCCTCGGACGCGGCGAAGCGCGTGCCCATCTGCGCGCCGGCCGCACCCATCTCCAGATACGCCAGGATTGCCTCGCCGCGGCCCAGGCCGCCGGCGACAAAGACCGGCACCTCGCGCATCACCGGCAGGATCTCCTGCGCCAGCACGGTGAGCGACACGGGGCCGATATGCCCGCCCGCCTCGCTGCCCTCGATGACCAGCGCATCCGCGCCGGAGCGCACCAGGCGCTTTGCCAGGACCAGCGCGGGTGCGAAGGCGATCAATTTGGCGCCGCCGTCCTTGACCGCCCGCACGGCACCGCCGGGCGGAATGCCGCCGGCGAGCACGATGTGACCCACGCGCGCTTCCAGGCACACGCGCACCAGATCGTCGAGCGCCGGGTGCATGGTGATCAGGTTGACGCCGAACGGACGCGCCGTCAGCGCCTGCGTCGCCGCGATTTCGGCCGCGAGCTGATCGGGCATCATGCTGCCATTGGCGATGACGCCAAAGCCGCCGGCATTCGATATGGCAGAGACGAGATGGCGTTCGGACACCCAGCTCATCGCCCCGCCCATGATGGCGATGGGACAGCCGAGGAACTCTGTACCGCGCGCCCACAGACGCGTCAGGCGCGCATCGAGGAGGGCGGGCGCGTCCGTGACGCTGTCAGGCATCGAGGCCGTAGGCGGTATGCAGCGCGCGCACCGCAAGCTCGGTATAATCGGTGGCGATCAGCACGCTGACCTTGATTTCGCTGGTCGAAATCACCTGGATGTTGATGCCGCGCTCGGCCAGCGTGCGGAACATCGTGCTCGCCACGCCGGCATGGCTGCGCATGCCGACGCCGACGACGGAAATCTTGGCCACGTCGCGATCGGTGACGATCTGCGCGTAGCCGATCGCGCCACGCAGCTTTTCCAGTGCGGCGATGGCCCGCGCCAGATCGGCCTCCGACGTGGTGAAGGTCATGTCGGTGGTGCCGTCATCCGACACGTTCTGCACGATCATATCGACGTTGACGTGCGCTTCGCTCAGGGGGCCGAAGATGGCCGCCGCCACGCCCGGCCGGTCGGGCACGCGCTTGACCGTGACCTTGGCCTCATCGCGCGCATAGGCGATGCCGGTGACGATTTCCTTTTCCACGATTTCGTCCTCATCAACCAGCAGGGTGCCGGCGGTCTGCTCGCCCTCGAAGCTAGAAAGAACCTTGACCCTGACACGTTCCTTCATCGCCAGTTCGACGCTGCGGGTCTGCAGCACTTTCGCACCGACGGAGGCGAGTTCCAGCATCTCCTCATAGGCGATCTTGTCCAGCCGGCGCGCGCGCGGCACGATGCGCGGGTCGGTGGTATAGACGCCGTCCACGTCCGTGTAGATGTCGCAGCGATCCGCGCGGATGGCGGCGGCAACCGCCACCGCCGAGGTGTCCGAGCCGCCGCGGCCCAGCGTGGTGACGCGATGATCGGGCCCAAGACCCTGAAAGCCCGCCATCACCGGAACCTGGCCGCTTTCCATGCGGGCAATCACCGCCCGCCCATCCAGCTTCTGTATGCGCGCGGCGCCATGCGCGCCATCGGTGATCATGGGCATCTGCCAGCCGAGCCAGGAGCGCGCATCCACCCCAAGACTCTGCAGGGCGATGGCCAGCAGGCCGGCGGTCACCTGCTCGCCGGTGGCGACCACCGTGTCGTACTCGCGCGCATCGTGCATCGGGCTCAGCGCCTGGCACCAATTCACGAGCTGGTTCGTCGTGCCGGCCATGGCGGACACGACGACAGCGACCTGATCGCCATCCTCGATCTGGGCGTGGACGCGGGCAGCAACGTTGCGGATGCGGTCGAGGTCGGCGACCGACGTGCCGCCGAACTTCATGACGATGCGTGGCATTTGCGGGCGTGGTCTAACGGGGGGCGGGCGCTGGGGCAAGGAAGGCCAGGGCGCTGCCCGGGACCCGCTGGGGCCTCGAGGCCCCAGACCCCCAATTGTTTGGAGG
>CAXUNZ010000225.1:0-5864 GCA_964252525.1 uncultured Acetobacteraceae bacterium | reverse complement strand
GGCGGCGGCTCCGATGGCCAGAACCGCCGCACCCCGCAGCCCCAAGCCCAACCCGCCTTCCGCCAGGAGCCCGACCCGCGCGACCGCGCACCCACGCCCGCGCGTGCCGCTCCAGCGGCCGCACCGGGCATCAACATCACAGCTTAGGAGATTCCGCCATGAGCGGTTCGATAAACGCCCTGACCGGCGCGGCGAATGCGGCGGCCGCGGCGCTGAGCACCACCGGCGCCGCGTCGAGCACCGGCACCTCTGCCACCGATTTGGGCAACACGGCGCTGCAGAAGCTCGGCTCGAATTTCAACGACTTCCTCAGCCTGCTAACCACGCAGTTGCAGAACCAGGACCCGACCTCGCCGATGGACACGAACCAGTTCACCAGCGAGCTCGTGCAATTTACCGGCGTGCAGCAGGCGGTGGCCACGAACAGCAATCTCAGCCAGCTGATCAGCCTGCAACAGACCAGCCAGGTGCTGCAATCTTCCGATCTGTTGGGAAAGAGCGTGTCGGTTACGTCCAATGAATTGAGTCTGCAGAACAGCGCGGCCAAGCTGACTTTTCAGGGCACCGCGGGCCAGCAGGTGGCCATCGCCGTGGTCAATGCCGCCGGCACGCCGATCGCTAACGCCACGGTGAACGAAACCACCGGCACCAACACGTGGAGCTGGAACGGGCTGGACAACAGCGGCAACCAGGTGGCCGATGGCGCTTACCGCGTGGCGGTCGAAACCCAGACGAGCAATGGCGCGACACCGGTGGCGGTGCCCTACGCGGTGGTGGGGACGGCCACGGGGGTTTCCAGCAATGGCACGACGAGCCAGTTGGCGCTGGGCGGGTTGTCGGTGCCGTTCAATTCGGTTCTGTCGGTTGGGAATAACTAAGGAAGAAAGCGGTCCTTTTTTGAAAAAAAGGACCAAAAAACTCTTGCAATTAAAGGAGCCCTAACTTTCAAAATTTTTTTGCTTCTTTTTTTCAAAAAAGAAGACCTTCCTTGAATTTACCAGCAATCAACGCGCAAGCCTCAGATTGCGCAGCATGCACGCCATCCTCGACGGCCTCAAGACGCTGGGCGCGGGCCGCATCGTGGCGATGGCCGCCGTCGGCATCGCGGTCCTGGGCATGCTGGCGGTGCTGAGCATGCGCGGCAGCGCGCCGCAGCGCATGTCCCTGCTCTACGCCGATCTCGACCCGCGCGAGGCGGGGCAGATCGCCGAGGCGCTCGACCACGCCCATATCGACCACGAGGAGCCCGGCGCCGGAGACCGCGTGCTGGTGCCGGGCAATGACGTGGCGCGCGCGCGCATGCTGCTGGCCAAGGATGGGCTGCCGTCGGGCGGTTCCATCGGCTACGAGATCTTCGACCGCGGCGATTCCATGACCGCCAGCGATTTCCAGCAGGAAATCAACCAGACCCGCGCCATGGAGGGCGAAATCGGGCGCAGCATCCGCATGCTGAACGGCGTGCGCGCCGCGCGCGTGCATATCGTGCTGCCGCGCCATACACCCTTCGCGCGCGATCAGCTTCCGGCGCAGGCTTCCGTCGTGCTGACCATGGCCGGACAATCGCGGCTGGACGCGCAGGGCGTGCAGGCGGTGCTGAACATGGTGGCCGCGGCCGTGCCGGGACTGAAGGCGCAGGCGATCTCGGTCATCGACAGCCGCGGCACGCTGCTGGCGCGCGCCGGCCAGCCGACCGAGAGCGAGACCGCCGCGCAAACCGGCGAGGAAATCCGCCATGCCACCGAGGTCAAGCTCAGCCACGCCATCGAGGACATGCTGGAGCGCAGCCTGGGGCCGGGCCATGTGCGTGCCGAGGCGGCGGTCGAGATGAATTTCGACCACGTGCACGAAACGACCGAGAACTATAACCCCGACCAGCAGGTCGCGCGCAGCACGCAATCGGTGAGTGACAAGAACCACAGCACCGAAGGTGAAAAGTCCGTCTCCGTGCAGAACAATCTACCGAACGCGGATGCCGGCGCGCAGGGGCAGACCGGAAGTTCCGGCGAGCGAACCGAAGAGACGACGAATTACGAAATCGGCAAGGTCGTGCGCACGCTGGTGCGCGAACAGCCGCAAATCGCGCGCATTTCGCTCGCCGTCATGGTCGATGGCGCGGTGAGCACGGGCACCGGCGGCAAGGCTGAATGGCATGAACGCGATCCCGAAGACCTCGCGCGCATCAAGCGTCTCGTGCAGAGCGCGATCGGCTTCGATGCCAAGCGCGGCGACACGGTCGAGGTGGTGTCCATGCGCTTTTTGGCGCAGGACGGCGAGGGCACGGAGGCGCCACGCGGCGTGCTCGGCATGGGGCTTGAAAAGTCCGACATCATGGGCCTGAGCCAATCGGCGATATTGGGCGTGGTGATCATGCTGGCACTGCTCTTTGTCGTGCGGCCGCTGGCCATGCGCCTGACCACGGAAACCTCGCTGGCGGTGACCGCGGACGGCACCTTGCTGGGCGCATCCGGCGTGGCGGGCGCCATCGGCATGGGCGGCGCGGGCGTGCCGGCGCTGGCCGGCGGCGCGGGCGCGGCCATGATCACGGACGAAAGCATGGTCGATATGGCCAACATCGAAGGCCAGATCAAAGCCTCCAGCCTGCGCAAATTGTCCGAACTCGCCGGCAAGCATCCCGATGAAACGCTGGCCATCATGCGCAACTGGATGAGCCAGGAGGCGGCCTGAGCATGGCGCGCGTGCCAGGCACCACCGGCGGCGGCGATCTGCCGGGCGCGCAGAAGGCGGCGATCCTGATGCTGGCGATGGGCGAGGAGCATTGCGCGCGTCTGTTTTCCATGATGCACGAGGACGAGATCAAGGAAATATCCTCGGCCATGGCGCAGGTCGGCGCGGTGCGCGCGGAAATGGTCGAACAGATCTGCGCCAGCTATTTCGAAAGCCTGGGCAACCAGGGCATGGTCACCGGCAGCTTCGAGAGCACCGAGCGTCTGCTGCAAAAGACCCTGCCGCGCGATCGCGTGGCGCTGATCATGGAGGAAATCCGCGGCCCGGCCGGGCGCACGATGTGGGACAAGCTGGGCAACGTCAACGAAACGGTGCTGGCCAATTACCTCAAGAACGAATACCCCCAGACAGTGGCGGTGGTTCTGAGCAAGGTCAAGGCCGACCATGCCGCGCGCGTGCTCTCGATCTTGCCGGACAATTTCGCCATGGAAGTCGTCATGCGCATGCTGCGCATGGAGAGCATCCAGCGCGACGTGCTGGACGGCGTGGAGCGCACGCTGCGCGCCGAATTCATGACCAATCTGGCGCGCAGCACGCGGCGCGACAGCCACGAGATGATGGCGGAAATCTTCAACAACCTCGACCGCGCCTCCGAGAGCCGCTTCATCGGCGCGCTGGAGGAGCGCTCGCGCGAGGCGGCCGAGCGCATCAAGTCGCTGATGTTCACCTTCGACGATTTGCAGCGCCTGACGCCGGCCGCGCTGCAAATCCTGCTGCGCAATGTGGACAAGGAAAAACTGCCGCTGGCGCTGAAGGGCGCCTCGGAAAAACTGCGCGATCTGTTCTTCAAGAGCCTCTCCGAACGGGCGGGCAAGATGCTGCGCGACGATATCGAGGCGCTCGGTCCGGTCAAGCTGCGCGATGTGGACGAGGCGCAGGGCGCGATCGTGCTGCAGGCCAAGGAATTGGCGGCGAGCGGGCAGCTCGATCTCGGCGGCGGCAAGGATGAGGAAATGGTGGTGTGAGCGACACCGAGTATTTCTCCGGCGCCGGCGTGCTGTTCATCGAGGATTTCGATGAAGAGCCGGCGCCGCCGCAGCCGGCTATCGAGGCGCCACCCGAGCCGGCACCGATCGTCTATACGGCCGAGGACATGGAAATGGCACGCCAGGAAGGTCGCCTGCTCGGCGCCGAAGAGGCGCGCACCGATCATGAGGCGATGCAGTCCGCGCTATGCAATGCCGCGCTCGCCGCCATCGGCGACGGCTTGGCCAGTGGGCGTGCCGACGCGGCGCGCGTGGCCGAGACGCGCGCGCAGGATATCGCGGCGGCGGTGCTCGCGTTGTTGGGCGCGGCACTGCCCGCCACGGCCTCGCGCCTGGCAACGCAGGAAATCGACGCGCTGCTCGAGGCGCTGCTGCCGCCGCTCTCGCACGCGCCAGGCGTGCGCGTCCGCGTGCATCCCGACATGCTGGAGGCGATTTCCGCGCGGCTGTCCGCCTATGACGGTGTGTCCGCTCACGCGGATGCGGCGATGGCGCCATCGGATGTCGCCATTGTCTGGCAAGATGGCCAGGCAAGGCGGGATTGGGCCGCATTGTGGGCGCAGATCACAACCGCGCTGACGCCGTTTGCATTGCCTGCCGAACTCGCACAACCCCTGGGAGGCTGAGCGTGGCCAACGAAGCCGAATTCATCGAAGTCAATGGCCTGCTCAACGGCGGTGACGAGTCGCCGACACGCAGCGCGCGTGAGCTCGAAGCGGTTTACGACATACCGGTCACCGTCTCCGCCGTGCTGGGCCGATCGACCATGCAGGTCAGCCAGTTGCTCAAGCTCGGCCGCGGCGCGGTGGTCGAGCTCGATCGCAAACTTGGTGAAGCCATCGACGTCTATGTCAATAACCGCCTGGTCGCGCGCGGCGAAGTCGTCATGGTCGATGACACGCGCCTGGGCATTACCATGACCGAAATCGTCAAAGCGGATCGTAGCACCTGATATGACGCGCCTGTTGCTGATCGGGCCACTGGCGGGCGACCTTGCGCAGGCGGCGATCCTGGCGCAGCGCGCGGGTGCCGCCGTGGTGCAGGCCGACACGATCGGCGCGGGCTTAAGCATTCTGCGTGCCGATGCGCGCATCGGGCTGATCCTGTGCGACATCAACCTTGACATCGCCCATCTTGCCCGCGCGCTGACCGCCGAGCGCATCACCCTGCCCATCGTGGCCAGCGCCGTCGACATATCGCCGCACCAGGCGCAGACCGCCATTCGCGCGGGCGCGCGCGATGTGCTGCCTTTGCCGCCGGACGCCGAATTGCTCGCCGCCATGCTGCTGGGCGCGTCCGGCACCCCGGGCGCGCCGATCGTGCGCGATCCGGCAATGCTGGCCGTGCTGCGGCGCGCGGAGCAGGTGGCCGCCTCGGAAGCCTCCGTGCTGATTACGGGCGAATCCGGCACGGGCAAGGAAGTGCTGGCGCGCCATGTCCACGCCAAATCGCGCCGCTTCCAGGGCCCTTTCGTGGCGTTGAACTGTGCGGCGATTCCCGAAAACCTGTTGGAGAGCGAACTCTTCGGCCATGAAAAAGGCGCGTTTTCCGGCGCGCTGGCGCGGCGGGTCGGCAAGTTCGAGGCCGCCTCCGGCGGCACGCTGCTGCTCGATGAAATCAGCGAAATGGACGTGCGCCTGCAAGCCAAGCTGCTGCGCGCCATTCAGGAGCGCGAAATCGACCGCGTCGGCGGCTCGGCCCCGGTGCGCGTCAACGTGCGCATCCTGGCCACCAGCAACCGTGACCTGCCCGCCGAGGCCGCCTGCGGCCGCTTCCGCGAAGATCTCTATTTTCGGCTGAACGTCGTGGGCCTGCGCATTCCGCCGTTGCGGGAACGCCCGGCCGACATCCCGGCATTGGCCGAACATTATGCGCGACACTACGCGGCGCTGAACGATGTGCGCGAACGGCCCATCAGCGCCGCCGCACGCGCGCGCCTGGCCGCGCATGCCTGGCGCGGCAATGTGCGCGAGCTGGAAAACACCATGCACAGCGCGGTGCTTCTGGCCACCGGCGATGAGATCGGCGCCGAGGTCATCGAGCTGCCGCAGCAGCCGCGCGCGCCCAGCGCGGAGGACGGCGCGGCGCAGTTCGTCGGGCGACGCATGGAGGATGTCGAACGGGACGTTATCC
>CAXUNZ010000224.1:5587-5937 GCA_964252525.1 uncultured Acetobacteraceae bacterium | reverse complement strand
GCATTGATGGCCAGATTGAGGATCGCGCTTTCGAGCTGGTTCGGATCGCATACGGTCGCCCACAGCCCCTCGGCCGGCGCAATTTCCAGCGCAATCTCCGGCCCCAGGGTGCGACGCAGCAGATCCTCCATCCCTGTGAGCAGGCGGTTGACCTCGACAGGCCGGGGATCGAGCGGCTGGCGCCGCGAAAAAGCCAGCAGCCGCTGCGTCAGTGGGGCGGCGCGGTTGGCCGACGTGGTGGCCATTTCGGCGTAGCGCGCCAGATCGCCCGTGCGGCCATCGGCCACACGTCGCTGCAGCAGCTCCAGCGAACCCACGATGCCGGTCAGCAGATTGTTGAAATCATGCGC
>CAXUNZ010000224.1:3677-5577 GCA_964252525.1 uncultured Acetobacteraceae bacterium | reverse complement strand
CTCCACGCGCGCCTCGAGCGTGGCATTGAGCTGGCGCAGCGCCTCCTCGGCGCGCGCGCGCTCGACCGTATCCCAGATCAGGGAGGCCACGTCCTCAACCAGCGCCACCTCGCGCGGCAGCCAATCGCGCGGGCCCGGGGTGTTGACGAAGAGCGTCGCCCGTAGAGTCCCGCCCCTGATCAACGGCACGGAGATCAGGGCCCCAATTCCAGCTTGCGCCCACTGGACATCGGCCTGCGACGGATCCCCGGCAGTATCGGCCAGCACCACGGACAACCCGGCGCGCTGGCGCGCCACATTTTCCGGGCCGAAGACCTCCAGCGGATAGCAGCCGGTCAGCGGCGGCTGCAATTCGGCGTATCCCGTACCCAGCGTGATGGTCTGGCCGTCATCCTGCACCTGGCCGAAGCCGGCGCGCTGCACGCCGAGATGGCGTCCCAGCGCCTCCAGCGCGTCGGAGACGATGGCCAAAGGGTCGGTGGCCATGCGCATGCGCTCGGTCAGCGCGAGCAGCATGGTCTGCGCGGCCTGCACTGATTTGCGCTGCGTGATGTTGATTGCCGTGCCCATCGCTCGGGTGCAGCGACCCTCCTCGAACATCGCGCGTCCCTTGGCCGCAATCCAGCGGATGATGCCGTCATCATGGCCGATGGTGCGGTATTCGACATCGTAGCTGGCACGCCGTTGCGGATCGATCGCCGCGGCAAAGGCAGCGCTCGCGGTTTGGATGTCATCGGGATGCACGCCGGCGTAGAAATCGGCCATGCTGCACTGCGCCTCGGGCGCAAAGCCGAACATCGCCTTGGTGCGATCCGACCAGGTCAAGACATCCGTGGCGATGTCCAGATCCCAGGTGCCGATCTCGGCCGCTTCGGTGGCCAGGCGCAAATGCGCTTCGCTGAGTTCCAACCGGCGTTCGGCGGCATGGCGCGCTGTGATATCGACCGACGTGCCGGCCATGCGCAGAGGCGTGCCGTCCGGGTCGCGGACGACCTGCGCGCGCAGGTCCAGCCAGCCGACGCTGCCATCGGGCCGCACGACGCCGAACTCCTCGGCAAAGGCCTGGCCTTCTGCCAGCGCACGCTGGAAGGCGGCGGCGACCCGATCCCGGTCCTCGGGGTGCACGGAGCCCAGTACTGTCTGGCTGGTCACGGGCTGGGCGGGATCGTGGCCGAAACTTTCACGCCAGATCGGCGAGGCCGAGAGCTCGCCTGTGACCAGGTCAAGCTCCCAGACGCCCAGCCGACCGGCGGTCGTGGCAAAACGCAGCCGTGCCTCGCTTTCTTGCTGCGCGCGCAGCCTCTCGGCCAGTTCGGCGACGAGCGCCGTATTGCGGTGCTCCAACCGAGCCAGGTGCTCGCGCTCGACCGTCACATCCATCTGGCTGGCGTGGAAATAGGTCAGGCGGCCCTGTTCGTCATGGACCGGCGCCATCAGCAACCGGTTCCAGAATACCTCGCCGTTCCTGCGATGGTTGAGGAGTTCGATCTCGATCTGGCGTTCCGCAGCCACCGCGGCGCGGAGCTGCGCCACCGCGTTTTGATCGGTGTGCGGTCCCTGCAGAAAGCGGCAATTGCGCCCGATGATGTCGGCGCGGTCATAGCCGGTCAGGCGGCAAAAGGCGTCATTTGCAAAGACCACCGGGTTATCGGGCAGGCGCGCATCGGTGATGATCATCGCCATGTGCGTCGCGCGAACGGCCGCGGCGAAGGGGTCCGCGCCCGGTCCGGCGCGTGCGATTTCGGCGCTGATGCGGGCCGCCTCGTCCAGCGGGGCTGCCGACAGATCGACATTGGCCTTCATTGCGGCGGCTCCTGCCTTATCGCTGTCCCAGCTTTAAAGGTGGAATCTTAACCGCCTTGTTGCGGCCTAAGGTAGAAAAGAGGTAGGGGAAATGTGC
>CAXUNZ010000224.1:0-3667 GCA_964252525.1 uncultured Acetobacteraceae bacterium | reverse complement strand
CTATATCCCTGTCTATTTATTGGATTCGTCTGAACTGATGATGGGTATCTGGGGAAATGGCACATTCCCCCCATTTTTTCTGTCGCGCCTAACCCAGCAAAAACCACAACCGAAACAGCTGCGTCTCCGCGAAGCTCTGCCGACGCAGGCCCGGATGCCGCAACGCCCGCAGCCGCGGCAGCCAGCCATCCTGCAATCCCGCCGAAATCATCTCCAGCGCCTCGCGCGCCGCGGGGGTTAGGATTTCCGGCTGCGCGCACAGCGCTTCAGCGTGCGCGCGGAAGGTGCGCATGAACACGCCGGGCCCGCGCGCAATGGCCGCCACCGCACGGCGCCAGGCCGACAGCGGCACACCCACCGCGTTGCCGGCGTGCTGGCGGTAAAGCACCGTCGGCTCGTCATCGATCAGCACGCGCCCGCCGGCGGCAGTCACCACCAGGTAGGCCCACCAGTCGTGCAGCGTGTCCGGCGGCTCACGCGTGCCGGCGATCAGGCGCACGGCATCGGGGTTCAGCATGACAGTACAGCCGGTGGCGATGTTCTGCGTCAGCGCCTGGGGAAAACCCGGCGGTTCGGTCACGCGCGCGGAAAGGCGGATCGGGCGCAGGGCGGCGTTCACGAGAGACTGGCGGGCACAGTAGAGCGCGGGCGTGCCCTCGGCCACATCGTCCAGCGCACGGGCGCCGCGCGCCAGCTTTTCGGGCAGCCAGACATCGTCCTGGTCGGCGAAAGCCACGATGCAGCCCGGCGGCGTGCGGCGCAGCAGGCTGAGGAAGCTCGCGGTGATACCGATCCGCCCGCGATTATCGCTGCGGTCCAGGACCCGCCCCGCGCCGGCCGCGGCGGCAAAGGCTCGGACGATATCGACGCTGCGGTCGGCCGAGCCGTCGTCCCGCCAGTAGAGCCGCCAATCGGGGCCGGAGAGGCGCAGGAAACTGGCGAGCTGGTCGGACAGATAGGCCGCGCCGTTCCACGTCGAGAGCAGGATCGCGACAGGAGCCATGGCCATCAGGCGAGGACCGCGGCGGCACAGATCGCGCCCACCGCGCGGTGCAGGCTTGGGCGCCAATCCGGCAGGCGCACACGCAAATCACTCGCCAGACGGCCGCAATCGAGCCGGCTGTCGGCCGGGCGCCGTGCCGGGGTGGGATAGTCGGCCGTGGTGATGGCGTGCAGCACCGGCGCGGGCCAGCCATGAGCTGACGCGGCCTTGAAGATGGCTTGCGCAAAGCCGTGCCAGGTGACCTCGCCCGTGCCGGCGGCATGGTAGGTGCCGCCGGCGCCCGGCTGCGCCGCGATGGCAAGGATGGCCTGGGCCAGATCGTCCGCGTTGGTCGGGCAGCCGCGTTGGTCTGCAACCACGCGCAGCTCGGGCCGCTGGCGCGCGGCATTGAGCATCGTGCGGACGAAGTTGCGCCCATTCTCGGCATACACCCAGGAGGTGCGCAGGATCACGGCATCCGGGCAGGCGGCGCGCACGGCGGACTCGCCCGCCAGCTTGGTCGCGCCATAAACGCCGGTCGGGTTAGGCGCGTCGTCCTCGACATAGGGCGCGCCCTTGGCACCATCGAAGACGTAGTCGGTCGAGATGTGGATCAGCCGCGTGCCGTATTGCGCGCACAGCGTAGCCAGACGCGCCGGCGCGTCGGTATTGGCGCGCTTGGCCGCCTCCGGCTCCGATTCGGCGGCGTCCACGGCGGTCCAGGCGGCGGCATTGACGAGCGTGGCCGGTGGCGCGGCAAACAGCGCATCGATTGTCTCCGGCCGGTCGAAATCCAGGACCGGTCGGCCGACGACACGCACCCGATCCGGGGCGGCGCGCGCGAGTGCGGTGGCGAGCTGGCCAGTGCCGCCGGTGACCAGGATCGCGCTCATGCAAACCATGCCGCGGCCGCATCCCAGCCGGATAGGGCCTGATCCTTCCCGGACAGGACAGGGCCTGTCGCGGGCAGCGGCCATGGCAGCGCCAGGGCGGGATCATCCCACTTCACGCCGCGTTCGGCCGCGCGGTCGTAGAGCCCGGTGACCTTGTAGAAGATTTCGGTGTCAGGCCGCAGCGTGCAGAAGCCGTGCAGAAAACCCGGCGGAATCCAGAGCTGCGAGAAGTTTTCCGCCGAGAGTTCGGCCGCGGCCCAGCGCCCGAAGCTGGCCGAGCCGGCGCGCGCGTCCACGGCCACATCCCAGATCGCGCCGCGCAGCACACGCACCAGCTTGCCCTGTACGCTTGGCGCAAGCTGGCAATGCAGGCCGCGTATCGTGCCGGTGGCGGCCGAGAAGCTCTGGTTGTCCTGCACAAAAGGCAGCGCGATACCCACCTCGGCCAGCCGGGGGGCGGCATAGGTTTCGGCGAAGAAGCCGCGCTCATCGCCGAAGCGGGGCGGAGTGATCAGAAGAACCTCGGGAATGTTCAGCGCCTGGACTTGCAAACCCTCACCTTGCGAAATGCGGCCTCGGCGGCTGCGGCGCCCCGGCCATCTTGAGCTGAAAAAGCCGCTGCCTTCCGGCGCCGGCGATCATGAAAAGCGTTACGCGCATTAAAAATGGTTTGTGGTGGCAATAGCGCCCCAGCGCGCGGCTGCCTATGGCTTGGGCGCAAAAAGGCCGGTGCACGCGAGGCTGGGCAACGCAAGAGAAGAGCTTGGGAAGATGCGCCGTTCCCCCCAGACCCCCTGCCGATCTTAGAGCCTCAGGCGTGCACGCCATCGGCGACTTCCTTCAGCAAGCGGCCGAGTTCGGTCTTGCCGAGGCGCTTGGCGTGGCCGTGCAGCGTTGCCGCATCGATGTAGCCCATGCGGTAGGCCACCTCCTCCGGGCAGCCGACCAGTAGCCCCTGCCGGCTTTGGATCGTCTGCACGAAGGCACCAGCTTGCAGCAGGCTGTCCGGCGTGCCCGCATCCAGCCACGCGCAGCCGCGGCCCAGGCGCTCGACCTGCAGGCTGCCTTCATCGAGGTAGAGGCGGTTGAGATCGGTGATCTCCAGCTCGCCCCTCCAGCTTGGTTTGACGCTGCGGGCGAATTCGGTGACGCGGGCATCGTAGAAATAAAGGCCGATGACCGCCCAGGGACTGGGCGGGTCGGCCGGCTTTTCGATGATGTCGGTGGCGCGCCCGGTCTCGTCGAAGACGGCCACGCCGTAGCGTTCGGGGTCACGCACCTGATAGGCAAAGACGGTCGCCCCCTCCGGCCGGGCGGCGGCGGCGCGGAATTGCGTGCTGAGGTGCTCGCCGAAGATCAGGTTGTCGCCAAGGACCAGGGCGCAGGGAGCGCCGGCGAGCCAGGCATCGGCGATCAGAAAGGCCTGGGCGATGCCTTCCGGGCGCGCCTGTTCGGCATAGGCGAAGCGCATGCCCCAGCCCTGACCGTCGCCGAGCAGGCGGCGGAACTGGGGAAGGTCGTCCGGGGTGCTGATGATCAGGATGTCCTGAATGCCGGCCAGCATCAGGACGCTGAGCGGGTAGTAGATCATCGGCTTGTCGTAGACCGGAAGCAGCTGCTTGGACGATGCGAGCGTCATCGGGTGCAGCCTGGTGCCGGAACCGCCGGCGAGAACGATGCCCTTCATGAAAAGTCCCTAAGAAAAAGAACTGGGGGGACCGAGCCGGTCCCCCCAGACCCCCCGCGGGGGGGGGGGGGGGGGGGCGTGCTAGGGGCGTGGGGGGGGGGGGGG
>CAXUNZ010000223.1:5069-6034 GCA_964252525.1 uncultured Acetobacteraceae bacterium | reverse complement strand
GTCGAGGGCCTGGAGGCCCGAGTGCTCCTCTCGGCCCGGGGCGCGCCGGGGCCGGCTGATCTCCAACTCACCCACCGCGCCCGCGAACCCGGCGCGGGGCGGGGGCGCCGGTGCACCGGCAATCGGCGATGCGCTCGGTGCGGCCGCGCCGCCCAGCACGCCCGGCCCGGTGATGGCGGGCAGGCCGCCCGCGGCCTCCGCCACCTTGTTGCCGTCTACATAAACCATCATGCGGTCGGAAGCGGCGGTGACCGTGATCAGATGCCAGCCATCGCCGGAAATGGCCGCACCCGCCTGCGCGCGCACCGGCGCGCCGGCGGCTTGCGTCACCTGCGCGTAGGCAACGCCACCGGCCAGACCGAACTGGAAATCAGCGGCACCGGCTGCATCGCGCTGGTCGAAAATCACGCCCGTCGCATTCGGCGCCGCGGCTTTTTCCCAGACCTGCCAGGTCAGCGTTTCGCGCTCGGTGATGTTCAGCGTCGTGCTCGGCGCCAGCTTGACCGGCGGCGTGGCGGCGGCGAGCTTGGCGCCGAAGCCGATAATGCCCGCCTCGTCGCGCACGGCCGGCGTCAGCGCGTTGTTGCCGTTGGCGGTGGCATCGTGCGGCAACGCGCCGTTATCGCCGAAATGCCAAACCAGAACCTGATCGGGGTCATAGGTCGCATGCGCGTCGGCCGCGTCATTGGCTTTGGGATTGCCCCAATACATGAAGAACGGGCTTGCCGTGCCGGGTGCCAGGTCGGGCACATCGACCCAGATCAGCGCCACCTGATCGACCAGCCCATCCCATTTTTCGATATGGTAATGCAGTGGCGTCTTGTCGTCGCCCGCGACAAAGCGGATGTCGCTGCCATCCTGCTTGGCCGCGTCGAACTTGAAATTGCCCTGCGTCAGGCGGATCAGAATCTGCGTACGCCCGATCGGCTCGCCGATATTGGCACCCTTCGGCCCGGCATCCGCAT
>CAXUNZ010000223.1:0-5059 GCA_964252525.1 uncultured Acetobacteraceae bacterium | reverse complement strand
GTACTGCCAATCGCCATTCCACCACTCGGCCCGCGCCGCGCCGGCCATGCAGGCCACGCACAAAACCGCCAGAGCGCAAACGCGCAGCAATCGTGCAATCATCGTCAGAATTCCCCAAAGACGCGGAAGAGCACGCGGTTGGTGCCGGCCTTCGTGTCAGGTCCGTTGTTGAGTGTCTGCGCGTCCTGCACCGCGCCGTTCAGATAGCCCCACAGATTGACGCGCGTGCCCACACCCACCGAACTGAGCCCGTTGCTGCTGCGCTGTCCCACCGTGGCATCGCGCAGATTGATCACACCCGTATCGGCGAACAGGTGAAAGCGCCAACTGCGCACGGGACCGCGGACATATTTGTGCAAGTCAGGGCCACGAAACTCCGTCTGCAACGTCAGGCCGTAATCGCCCAGCGTTTCGGCTTCCAGATAGCCACGTATCGAATCCACGCCGCCCAGGCCGAATTGCTCGCTGGAAACGAGCGGATCATTCGTGATCTGCCCCTGCAGGCTGCCCCAGAGCTGCAGATCGTAGGGCAGATCCTGTTCACGAGTCACGCCGGCGCGCAGGATGGAAAAGCCAGACGGGGCGGCGTAGCGCTTGTTGTCGAACTGGTTGGCATTGCTGCCGATGGCGGGCACGCCCAGCTCGGCGCTGATATTGACGTCGGTCGTGGATTTCGGGCCCGTCCAGTTCGCGGCGTAGGCGGCGTTCAACGGGTAATACGTGATCGGCGCCGATGTCTGGTTGGCCACCACGAAATGGCAACTCGTGTCGGGCGTGCCGCCTGGCACCGTCCGCCCGCTGCCGTTGGTGCAGACCTGCCCACCGAATTGGTCGAGCTCGTAGAACTTCTTGTAATCCCAGCCCACGCTGAAGGAATGGGTGAACGTGGCGCCGGAATTGGCTGTCGTTCCGAGCGGAATCAGCAGCCGGAATCCCGCTGTCGTGCCGCGGCCCGCGACATCGGTCGTGCCGAGCGCAATCACGTCACTGTTGGAATGCAGATAGGTGAACAGCAAGGACAGGCGGCTGTCGGGAATATGGAACAGGTAGCTCGCCGACTCGATCTCGGCGTCTCGCACATCCTCGGGTGCCACCGTATAGCTGATCGTGCCCGAATCGCCGCGCTGGAAGAAATTGTCGTAGGTCAGCGATGCGGTCAGCCGTTCGGCATGCGTGTCGGCATTATAACGGTTATTGGCCTCCAGCGTGCCGTGCAGAGGCAATTTGTCGGCAACGTCCAGATCGACATCGACCGTGTCCGGCCGCCGTCCAGGCTTGAGCGAAGGTTGTACTGTGCGATCGGGCAGTTGATTGAGCCCGACGAGATCGGCCGTGATCTGCTTGATGTTCGGCACCGTGCCCGGGGCGACGGAGGGCGCGCCGGCGCGCACCGCATCGGGCACGAAATACTTTGCACCCACCACGCGCAGGCGCCCGACCCGCCGCTCGATCACGTGCATGCCGATAATGCCGCCGGCGCGATCGATCCAGCGGGGTGCGGCCACCGACACGGTGACGAAACCCGCCTGCGTATAGGCGTCTTGCAGCGCTTTACGCGCCGCTTGCACGTCCTGCACGGTTTTGGTGGGGCCGAGATAGGGATAGATCACCTCCTCGACCTTTTCCTGCGGCAGCACGGTACTGCCATCGATGCGAATTTCATTGAGGTCGAATGCCGCATCCGGCGCGGCACGCGCGGCATGACCGGCGAGGCACAGGCCGGCGAGTGCGGCGAGCAGCGCACAACCACGCCCACGCGCCGGACGCGTCACGGCTGGACCGCAATCATGCAGTCAGCCAGCCGGGTGCGGCGAGTGGCGTGCTGTCGCAAGGATGGGCCCGTCAGAGAAGGTTATGCTGCGGTGCCGTCATGCCATCTTGGGCAGAGGATAACCAGGAACTCCGCATGACAGATTGATGACAACGCAATGTCACGATCCACGGGGTGGCAGGTTCGCCTTCCCGCGAAAAGTCGTCATCGATCTATCAAGCGGCTGTCACTGCGCTGTCATAACTGTCTGTTAACACCCGCCCCAACCGGCGCCGAACGTGCCGGTTTTTCCAAGGGGACACACCATGACTCGCACGCACCTGCTGGGCGCCGCATCCGCGGCCGCCCTGGCATGCTTATCGACGCACAGTTTCGCCGCAAGTACGATTACCGGCGGCGGTTCGACGCTCGCGCAATACGACTATATCGATGAGTTCAACTTGTACAATGGCTCCACCTCGGGCGCCATGTTCGGCACCTACTACGAATCAGGCTCCGGTGCGGGCCAGAACGCGCTGCTGCTGGATGATCTGACCTGCGACATCAACAAGGTCAACGGCAACAATGGCGGCAATTGCACCGGCGGCTCCGGTGTGGGCCAGCCGGGCAACACGGTCGATTACGGCGCATCGGACGCGGTTCTCAGCGCCGCGCAAATCTCGGCCTGGACGACCTATCAATACGGTCAGCCCGCCGCGGGCAATCTGATCCAGGTGCCCTCGATGGGCGTGGGCATTGCCATTCCGGTACAGAATTCGGCCGTGACGGCCAATGGCAAGCTGATCCTGGCCGATAGCGATCTGTGCGGCGTATTCTCCGGCAAGATCACCGATTTCAGCCAGCTCAGCGTGAACAAGGGTTCGGTCACACCCACGCCGGGTGCGATCACCGTCATCTATCGCAGCGACGGTTCGGGCACGAGCTTCCTGCTGACGAACCATCTCTCGGCGGTCTGCAACAGCAGCAACAGCAACATCACCTTCTCGGCGACGACAACTTTCGCCGCCTTGTTTCCCAACAGCATTCCCCCAGCCAATTTCATCGGGGAAAAAGGCAGCAGCGGTGTTGCCGCCGAGCTTGCCACGCTGAACAGCGCCGTGGGCTATATTTCACCCGATTTCACGACGGTCGATCCCAATTCAGGCGCGCCGAAGGGTAATCTGGTCGTGGCGGCCGTGCTGAACGGCAAAACGGCCGAATTGCCGACGACGAAGAACATCACGGCAGCCTTGGCACGTCCGAAACAGGGCCAGAATCTGACCCCGCCCGCCAACGCGCAACAGGGCGCCAACCCGGCCAACTACGTGCCGCTGATCCAGACCGCCAGCGCGGGCTATCCGATCGTGGGCTACACCACGTTCGATTTCGCGCAGTGCTACGCCGATCCGACCATCGCGGCCGGCATCATCGCGTTCATGAACGATCACTACACGAATTCGAGCTATCTCTCGATCGAGAACAATAACGGCTTCGTTGCCGTCTCCAACAGCGGCGCGGCGAAATTCCTCACCGTCATCCGCCAGCACATCCTGAGCAACAAGAACAGCAACCCCGCCTGGAACGACGACATCCAGGACAAGACCGCCTGCAAGGGTCTGGTCGGCCGCTAAGAACCGAAACCACGGGCTGCGCCCAATTTACGCGCAACCCAAAGGTTTTCAGAGTCGGCGAACGATACTGCCCATTGCCTGGGCGGTGTCGTTCAGTCCGGCCAGAGCGCCATCCAGAGCGCCGATGGTCCCGTCATAAGCCGACACGCTGTGACTCAGGGCAGCGACGCCCACACCCAGTTCCGCCATGGCAAAACGCCATTCCGCCACTGCCTGTGCCTGTTCGGCCAAAGCTGCCTGCAACCCCGTCAAGGCAACCTGAAGCCTGTCTGCCTCGGGAGAGACGACGACGAGTCGTGGCTGCTGGCGAGGAAAGGGAATGACGTTAGCGGTTGCCGTTGGCATCATGGGGTGCTCCATCCGTGATGGATTTACATCCCATAAACTTATCCAAAGATAAAGACTTATTTTACATAATGAGATGGCCGCCGATCAGACGCACCCCCATCACGGTCGTGAGGATGACCACGACGACGCCGGTCAGAATGAGCCGCAAGGTGATGTAACCACCTGGCACCCAGCCGCGCGAATGGCCACGCCACTCGGCCACCGCGGTTAGGACGAATCCCGAAATGAGCAAGAGCAGGCCCAGAACCGGCTCCAACGTGGACAGCGTCAGTGCAAGCGCCGCCCAGCCCACGAGCGCCGGCAATACGCCAAGAATCAGGCGCGGCCGCTCGGCCGGATCGTGTTCGGTCGCGAGCGTAAGGCCCCAATGGACCGCGCCCACGAAGGACAAGATGACCGCGCCATAGCCGATCAGCACGTAGGCGGCGATGCGGGAGGTGATAACGTTTGCGGACACCGATCCCACGCCGAAGGCGAGAAACGGGATAAGCCCGGCAGCGCTCAGTATGACGGCCAAGGCTGGCAGGCGGCGCGGCATCATGACCCCTTCACGTCCCATCCCAAGAAGAAGCTAGAATGCGCCGGGTTGCAACCGAGGACGCCGGCCCTTGACCGAGCCTACCCTGAGCATCCTGCACCGCGGCCCCCGCTACATAGCCCGCTTCATCCGATGCGACGACCGCCCCTGGGCCTGCATCAGCTTCGAATACTGGAAGCCCGCGCCCACGCTGGAGGGCGAGTTCTCCGGCGAGGGCTTCTTCCGCCACCGCCGCCTGAACGCCATCGGCATCATGGCCGCCGAGAATGACTGGTTTCAGGACGATGAAATCCTGGACGTGCTTGCCGCCATCCGTGCCGCGACGCCCGGTTTCCGGCTGATCGGCTATGGCGGCAGCATGGGCGGCTTCGCGGTCATCAACTTTGCCCAGGATCTGGGCCTGGCCTCGCTGGTCGCGGTGATACCGCAATACTCCATAGATGCCGCGCGCGCGCCCTACGAGCACCGCTGGCGGAGAGAGGCGGCGCGCATCACCTTCAAACATGACAAGATCGATGCCATTCCGCCCATCGCCCATGGCTGGATGATCTTCGACCCGTGGTGCGTGGACGGGCTGCATGCGCGCGACATCGCCCGCCGCCACAGGCTCGGCGAGGTGGCGGTGCCATTCGGTGGCCACGCCCAGATGCTCATGCTCCAGCAGGCAAACGTCTACACCGACATGTTCACCGACATGCTGGAGGAGCGCTTCGATCCCGCCGCCTTTCGCCGGCGCTGGCGCGCGGCGCGCCGGGGCAGTGCGGCGTTCTGGCTCGGCCTGGCGCAGACCCT
>CAXUNZ010000222.1:0-6037 GCA_964252525.1 uncultured Acetobacteraceae bacterium | reverse complement strand
TGTTCGCTTATCTGCCTCAGAGCTCTGTATCGCAGGTTTTGAAAGGTGTTCTAAGGAGATGGTGGCGCCTAAACGAGCTGCTCGGGTATCAGACTGGAAACGCTCGAAGGCACTGTGGTTGCGGACCTTGTCATAGTGTTCCGTCACGACACGCTCAGATATGCCAAGGATGCTAGCGGCCAAGCCCGGTGTCGTGGGCTCAATGTATGCCGCCGTCGTAGCCAACGCGTGCCGGAATCGGTGCGTGCCGAACGCCTCGCCAAATTTCGCCTCCGACGCGCGCCGGATCAAGCCTTCGATCGCACGAACCCCTAGTTTTTCGCCGAACTTTCCGATCCAGAAGGAGTCGCACATCTTCCCGTCCAGAAGTTCCTTGCGTTCGCGGTCGACATAGCGATTGACATAAGACCACAGACGCTCCGGAACCGGGTAATCAATGAGGCGCTGGGTTTTAACGGCCCGGGCGGGAAACCACAGGTCCCACCCGCCGCTTGACGTGCGCTGGGCATGTTTGCCCAGCTGCATACTGCTAAGAGCACGCAGCCGCGGTGCCAAGGTGGCCAGGATCGTGATTATGAGGCCATTACGAAACCAGATCTGCCTATAGACGGGATCAAGGCTTGCGGATGCTCGTTCCATCAACTCGACGCCCCAGGCCTCCAGATCACGGCTGTCGATGACGGCGATGTCCCGCCGATCAATCGTGAGCTGGTCCAAATTTTCAATCAGCCATTTGAAGTCGCTCTTCGGCTCCATGATCCGCATGGCGCAGAAAAGAGCCTGAACACGAGCGTTGATGGTGTTATGCGTATTCCCGCATGCCACCAGCTCCCGCACGAATAATCTCGCATGCTGTCGGGTCAGACGGTCTGCCGGCCGAGCGGTCCAATCCAGCACCCCGCCCTCGGCCAGAACGGCCAGGAACCGCCCGTGAGCCTTCCTGGCGTTGTTAATCGTGGTCTCAGCCAAACCGGCGGCATGGGGGATGGCGAACAGATCGGAGAAATCCATACCCGTGTGCCAGAGCTGGCGATCGATGTCTGGCCACGCATCGAGCGGCCTAACCAGGGGAGGGATCGGAACCGCGGCGCTCATGCGTCGGACTCCTTTTTGGACCGCCGCAGCCAGCGTGTGGGCCGCACGACGCCGGCATAGCGGCCGCGTTCCTCCACCACACTATCGCTATACTTCTTTGCGGCGAACCGGGTAGTCAGCCCATCATAGAACCGGCGGACCGTGTCCGGGTGGTCGCCGAGCAGTCGCGCGGCGGTCTCGAAGTCTCCGGGGTTCTTTTCAAGATGCCGGTAGACCGCAAAGTGGCGCATGATGTGCCCGTTCCATTCGCATCCGGTCTCGTCCTCGACCGCCTTCTTCAGCCTGTTGAAAAGGCCAGCAGCCTGCCGAACGTCGAGGTCATCCGACGGAAACAGGTAGGGATTGCCCGGCATGGTGAGCAACATCCGGTAATCACGGAGGTATCTCTCGATCAACTCGGCAGACTCAACCGGCATAGGTGCTTCGATCGTCGCGCGATTCTTCACCTTGTTGCCCCGAACATAAATCTCATGGATAAGGGTATTGGGGTGCGTCCGTAGGAGATGTTTGTCCAGGCGGAGTTCGGTGAGGTTCTCGCGCCGGATCGGCGCCATGATCAAGATTTCCAGGGCAACCGCGGTCAAGGCGAGGCGCGCACCCGCGACAGTCAATCCCAAAGCCTCAGCCTGACGCATCAGCTTTTGGGGCAATACCAGCAAGATCTGCATGATGTCCGGTTGGACCAGAGCCGCAAGCAAGCGGCGGTTCTTATCTGTCATGCAGCAGGGCTTGGGCTTTGTGACGACCCCTCCAAAAGCCCTGATCACCTCGATTTCGGCGGGCGGGAGTCCGCAATACATCGCAACCTTCCGCAGCGTCTCGCATATGTTGAAGAGGTTGCTCGATTTCACCTCATGCAGCTGAGGAACGTCCTCTTCGTCCAAAGTCAGACGAAGATGATCTTGGGTGCGCTGCATGTGGAACCGCATGACCTGCTGAACGCGGCCAGCGGGCGACACCAGATCTTGGACAGACCGCAATTCCTCAATGGGAATGCCGGTGTGAACCAAGGCCGCAAACGCGATCTTCGCGCAATCAACCCGGGTGCTGATGGTCCGTGGCTGCTGTTTGGGCATGTTTTTACGTGCACCTGCACCGATCCCAGCCTCGCTGAACAAGGCATCCGCGATATCGTGGTTGCCTCGCCCCGCCAGCCAATCGGCGAAATCACGAACGCTGTCGTTCACGCTGTCAGCGTACTTTTCCCAGGAGGGCGCGTAATGGTCGCTCATATTGGCGCGCGTCAACCGGACCTGCGGGAACCCGCAAACGTTGGCGGCGGCCCAGTTCCATGTTGATGCGGTACGCCGTGCCCGATCCTGAGGGTCGGCGGTCAGCGTCCATTGCGTGAGCCATACTTCGAACCGGTCCAGCGTCTCCGGACCGACTTCCTCAGGGCCGATACCGTGAATGGCGCAATACCCAAAGAATGCGATGATGCTCGCCAGGCGGTATTTGCCAAACTGGTCGGTCCAGCGCCCCCACGCATAAGGAAGGTCCTTGGCCGAGGGCAGGTCTGCGGCATGCACACCGAGCCGCCGCATGGTTGCCCGGGCCACGGTCAGCACGGCGTCAAAGCGTTTCTTGTCCTTGAAGCCATGCATCGCTGCTGACTTTCCGAACAAGGCGATGCGCAGCTTGGCGCACTCCAGCTCCACAAGCGGAGCGGTCTGATCGATCGTGCTAGCCGTCAATGGGCCGGTGTTCACCGGGCGGCACATGCGGATCAGCGCTACCATGGCGGACGTCTCGTCCCGCTTCCGGATCGGCGTCAGCGAGGTGTTGGCCTTGATCTCTGTCAGGGCCTGCGCCGCGTTCCAGCGGCGATTGCCGGGGGAGCTGGTGCCAACGGCTTCAGCCGCAGGGTGGTCATTATAGTATTCATGCACGGTAGGGTTCCTTTCGATGCCGTATATGGGAGGTACGCCAGAATAGTGCAAGCATCCGTATTTCAAATGTCGATTTCGAGACTCAAAACCATCGTCAATACTGTGTTAAATACTTAACTGTACTTGAGGGGACTTCCCGGTATCGGCCAGCCGGTGCGTCGGAGGCTCTTAGCAGCCACGCTCATCGATGCGGAGAAGCTCTCCCCCGACCGGCGAAAAACGATTGCAGGATGTTGGATCAGCGAGGGCTTGCCCCGACCTCTACCCAGATGCGGTGACACCGCGGCGGCGTCAGCATCCGCGGCGGCAATCAGCACCGCGTCTGCCCCAGCACTGCCGAATTTCGGAAATTTTGGTCGCGATCCGTGCAAAAAGGTCATCTACCAACAAGGGCGATAACATGAATTCCAGCAGGCGATTTGGCCGCACACCTCCATTCACTTCGAGACGCTCGCAGTTAGCCTAGACTTTGTGTGAGAGAATTAACGGGAGAACAACAGGGCCGTGCCGGGAAGATCTTGCCGACATGTCGGATTGACGTTATAGTCGAAAAAGCCAACGTTACAAACGATTGCGCCGCTACACCACCGCTTTGGAAGATGTGGATACAAGGTTTTAGCCTGTCGATGATCTCATGCTCACGAGAAGCCTATCAGCGTGTCCCGGACGAGTCGTCGATAACAAAAAGCGGCACGTGACTACGAGGCGGAAATGATGTTAACTGTCGGACTAAAGCTGACGTCCCGCGGCGGCGCAGAAGTGGCGATCTCAAGGATTGCCACTTCTGTTAACGTGGCCTAGTCCGGCTTGAGCTTGATCCGCGGAAACGAGTACGTTTCGCGCCGGGATTGGCGAGGCGAAACACTCCCGGGTAGCTCAAATCCTGGGTTTTCCTCACGGTTTCTCTCACGCGCACGCTCTCCGAGATCGGGGTCATCCGCGGGAACACGGACCTTCCGCAAATCGTACCTTGGCGGACCCTTTTCTGGATCGACATGAATAACGAAGCCCTCCGGGCTTTCCGGCCCTCTTGGACCTATAGCCACTACCACTCGTCTGAACATCAGGTCGCTCCCTTGAGCATTGAAAGCTCTGCAGGTACTTACAACCTCTTTATCAGGTTTATAAATGTTCAAGGCACATCGACTTACCGCTCCACAAAAAGATCAAGGTTGGGATTTTTACCGCCGGGTACATGTGTGTGGACAACGCTGAGGTTGGTATGGACTCGCGCTTATACCAACCGGCCTAGGCATTGACCGTTGCCCAATCCCGCGTGCCGATCGTGCGTATGCGATCTGGACCGGCGATGAGGAAGTTCCATGCTGCCGCGCACGCCTTCAGGATGGCGTCATAGTTGTTCCAAACGCGCGCGGATAATTTGTTGGCGCGCAGGTAAGCCCAGACGTTCTCCATCGGGTTGAGTTCAGGGGAATAAGGCGGCAGCCTTACCAGAACAATGTTGTCGGGAATCTTCAGCAGCTCCGTGGAGCGGTGCCAACCGGCGCCATCCCAATCAGCGCCGCCACGGCGCCCGGGGCCACCTGCGTGCCGATTTCGGCAAGATGCTCGTTCATCCAGTCCGTGTTGGCAGCAGGGGTAATCAGCGCCGTACCCGTGCCGCGGGCAGGACAGATCGCGCCGAAAATATAAGCTGTGTCATGGCGGTTGCCGCGGTAAGCGTCAGGCCTGAGCCACGTTGCTTTTTCTAATCACGCGGCTTTTACTTCTGCCAGTTTAGGGTTCCACGGCAGCAGGGCGTCTAGCCTCTTGGCGTGGCCGGTTGCCATGCGGTTTATGATGGCGGCGAAGTAGGCTTCCGGGTCCAGGCCGTTCAGCTTGGCGGTCTCAATCAGCGTGTAGAACACCGCGGCGCGATCTCCGCCGCGGTCGCTGCCAACGAACATGAAGTTTTTCCGGGTGATGGCCACACCGCGGAGCAGTCGCTCGCTCAAGTTGTTGTCGATGCTGAGGGGGCAATTTGCCGACTAGGATGTTGGCGATCAGGCCCGGTCCCGGCCGCCCACGCTCGATCGGCAGATCGGGTACTGGGGCCTGGAACACGCCCTCGCATTTGCGGCACGCGTAGCGCGGGCGCACATGGCGGATTACTTTCAGCCGAGCGGGGATTTTCTCCAGCACCTCGGTGACGTCTTCGCCCAGGCGGGTCAGTTTGGATCGATCGCAGTCGCCGCACGTGCAGATGATTTCCGGTTCGTGCACGACGGTCTCGCGCGGCAGATGCGGCGGCAGCGGTTTGCGGATCGCCGGTTTGCGGGCTTTGCCTGCGCTGGCGTCGGCCGGTTCCGCCTGCGCCCGCGCTGCACTTTGCTCCGACCGGCTTTCTTCGAGATCTTCAAGGCGCAGTTCGAGTTGCTCGATCTCGGCGGCCAGTCGTTCAGAGGATTGCCCGAATTGTCGCCGCCGTAGAACCGCAAGATTGAAGCTCAGCGCTTCGATCTGCGCATTCGCGACGTCGAGTGCGGCGTCGCGTTCGGCCAGCTGCGCACGCAGGGCGGCGTTCTCTGCTTGCAGAATGGCCAGGGCGTCTTCTACCGGCACAGACTAGCAACATCGGTTGCGACGTACAAGCGCGCATACAGCCAGGCTGGCGCCGTGTCAGGCGGCAACCTCGGGGCGGGCTGTCCACGCAGGCATCCGCCAATCAATCCCTTCGAGCAGCATCGATAGCTGCGCGTTGGTCAGCGTGATCGTACCGCTCTTGGTCTGCGGCCAAACAAAGCGGCCCTTCTCCAGCCGCTTGGCATACAGCACCAGGCCCTGGCCGTCCCAGACGAGCGCTTTGACAAGATCGCCGCGCTTGCCCCGGAACACGAACAACGCCCCGCCATAGGGATCCAATTCCAGCGCGGTTTGGATAAGGGCGCCCAGCCCATCGAACCCCTTGCGCATGTCGGTCACGCCGCACGCCACATAGACCCGCACGCCGGTCGGCAGCATCAGCGCCGATCCAGGGCTGCAAACAGTTCGCGCAGCAGCGCGGCACTCGCACCGTTGCCTACCCGCACCCGCGTGCCGCAGGCGAGATCGAT
>CAXUNZ010000221.1:0-6039 GCA_964252525.1 uncultured Acetobacteraceae bacterium | reverse complement strand
AAATACGGCGGCTTCGTCAACCTGCTTTACGATTTCAACCTCGGGCTGCCGGTCGTGCCCTATGTCGGCATCGGCGCGGGCGGGCTGGAGATCGAGCATGACAATTTCAACCGCTCGCCGCCGGGCTTCGTGTTTGCCGATACGCGGCAAGGCCACCAGGTGGTCGGCGATTTCGCCTATCAGGGGATCGTGGGCCTGTCCTACCCGCTGGATTTCGTGCCGGGCCTGTCCATGACGGCGGAATACCGTTTCGTCGGGCTGCTCGATCCGCAGCCTGGCTTTTCCGCTTCCCGCTTTTTGCCCGGTGATCCGGTTCCGTCTGCCACGGGCACGCTGCGCTTTTCCGGCGATTACGACCAGTCGCTCTTGCTGGGCCTGCGTTTCGTGCTGTTTGCGCCGGAAAAACGCCTGGCCAATGCCGCGGCCACGCCGCTTCTACCGCCTCCGGTCGAGGCGGCCGCGCGCACTTACCTGGTATTTTTCGACTGGGACCGCGCCGATCTGAGCACGCGCGGACGCCAGATCGTGGCCGAGGCGGCGAGTGCATCGGAGCACGTGCAGACCACGCGCATCGAGGTCAACGGCTACACCGACCTTTCCGGAAGCGTCAGCTACAACAAGGTGCTTTCGGTGCGGCGTGGCGAGAGCGTGGCGGCCGAGCTGCTGCGGGACGGCGTGCCGCGCGGCGAAATCGCGGTGATGGGATATGGCGAGGCCAATCCGCTGGTGATGACGGCCAAGGGTGTGCGCGAGCCTCAGAACAGGCGGGTGGAGATTATCTTGCACTGAGGGACGTGCCACAGTTTTTGTAAAGAAAGCTGTTCTTTTCTGAAGAAAAGAAGCAAAAGACTTTTGTTTGTTTGCCGTCGGTCTGGGGGACTTTTATTTGCCCGTCACGATCACCGCCTTTGAGCATTCGCCCGATGGCGGGCGCGGACTGGCGCGTGATACGCGGCTCCGCTGGGCGCTCGAGGAAGTGGGCCAACCCTACGAGGTTCGCCCCGTTTCATTCCGCACGATGAAGGAGCCCGCGCATCTCGCGCTGCATCCCTTCGGCCAAATTCCCACCTATGAGGACGGCGATCTCGCGCTGTTCGAGACCGGGTCGATCATCTTGCACATCGCCGCGCAGCATGCCGGCTTGCTGCCAAGTGATGCCAATGCCCGTGCCCGCGCCATCACATGGATGTTTGCCGCGCTCAATACGGTGGAGCCGCCGATCCTCGAACTCACCGTCGCCAGGTTTTTGGAGGGCGATAAGCCCTGGAGCAAGGAGCGCATGCCCTTGGTCATGGATCGCATCCGCGGCCGCCTGGGCCAGCTTTCCAGCCGCCTTGGTGATGCCGAATGGCTCGATGGCGCATTCAGCGCGGGCGACTTGATGATGGTATCGGTGCTGGTCCGGCTGAAGTTACCGGGCATCCTCAACGAATATCCTGCCCTGGCCGACTACGTGGCGCGTGGCGAGGCGCGGCCCGCCTATAAGCGGGCTTTCGAGGCGCAGTTTGCCGCCTACACGGCAGGTCAGCAAAAGACCGAGCCGGCCTGAACGAACGGGTTCAAAGGCGGATGCGGCTCATGCCGCAGTCAATTTCCGCGCCGTCTCCTCCATGCGCCGCCGTCGCGTCTCGGGCCGCTTCGCCTCCTCGATCCATTTGAGGTATTCTCGTTGGTGCGAGGGCGGCAGGGCGTCGAAACGCTCACGCGCTGGCGGGCTCGCATCCAGAACGGCTAGCAGGTCCTCTTGTATGGCGTCTGGACTCATTTGCTTGTCTCGTGTTTGCTGGCTTTGAGAAAGAAAGCTGTTCTTTTCTGAAGAAAAGAACCGAAAGACTTTTGTCTGTTTCCTTTTGGCGTGCTTCAATCCCGTTGCGCCAGACGGATGATAGCGATGTTGCGATACCTTGTGCCGTTCATTTGCCTTGCACCGGCGGCCTTGGCGCAGCCGAGCGTTTTCGACAAGCCGATTGGCGCCGACCCGCAGAACGGACTTCAGCGCTGCACCTATTACACCGACCTGACGGTGCGGGAAACCGGCACCGACTCTCCGGGCACAGGCCCGACTTTCATCATGCCTCCGCCCGCCGATACGAAGAGGCTCAGCTGCCCCAGATCGGGAGGCCGCAGGATCGATTTGCAAAGCCAGGATTTTGTCGGCCGCAAAGGCGGCTTCCTGTTCTTCGTCCCAACGGATGCCAACGGTCCCGAGTCGTTCGAGGTCCTCGCCTTGAAGGACGGCGCCAAGCTCTACGAGGATTCCATGGTCCCGGATGCCTTCAAATCGGCGTCCATATCTAGCGGCGGCCAACTGCATCTGATCTACACCCGCGCCTATGAAGGCGCCTGCTCACTGCTGCAGAACAGCGCCGGCTGCTGGGCGAAAATGATGAAGGAAGGCAGGTTCGGCAAGGCGATTTCCCAGCAAGCGCCGCCGGTCAAAGCCTGCCAGGCCTCGTATGCGGACCCTAAAGCGAAAGCCCCCTTGAGCGATCCGAGCATGCTTACCTACGACGTCGACATCACGATCGAGGCCGGGAAGAAGACAGTTGTCAATTCCCGCGGGACGCTTGGTTGCGAGCCGGGGACGTAGGCTGCGTGTCAGCCGCCCATCTTACATTGTACCAATTCGCGTTAAAATCTTGCATCGTCAAAGGAAAGTTGGGGGAGATGTGCCATCCCCCCAGTCTTCTGAAGAGTCAATCTTTTGCTTGCTGGTATAAATCGGGTGACGTAATGGGCGGCGACTCGTCGGCCACTTGACCCTGGGAAGATGAGCTTTGACAAAGTGCAGAAGGCCGTTCTTTTCTGACGAAAAGAACCAAAAGACTTTCGCCGGTCAGGGCTCCATTTCAAATATCGTTCCGCCGCTGCCGGCGCCGCCGCTTTCCGTTACGCCGAAATAGCCGCCATCGTCCGAGGCGACCAGATCCCCAACCGCAAACAACCCGCCGCCCTTCGGGCGCGCGGCAAAGCGCGCCAGCACCTGCATCGACCAGCTCTGCCGCGCCGTGCTGCCGGCCAACAGCTCGAACACCGCGCCCTGCTGATATTTCGCCGCCCCCGCGGTCGTGCCCAACAGCGTGCCGCGGGGCCCGAACACCACGCCCCCCTCCGGCTCCGCGTCGCCATAGCGGCCCGTGAAACTGTAGAGCAGCGTGCAAGTCCAGCCCGACCCCGCGGCGGCCGGAGGTGCCAGACGATAGACCACGCCGCGGCCGCGCGCCCCGCCCGCCGCGGCCGTGCCGTAGAGCGCACCATCCGAAGCCAGGATCGGATCGCCATCCGGCCGGCTGCCATAGGCGCCGCTGGCGGGAAAGTTGAACAGCACCTCCTCGCGCCACGCGCCTCGACCGTCCGCCGGAGGCGTCAGGCGATAGATCGTGCCGCGCCCAGGCGCACCGGCCGTATTCTGTGTCGTGCCGTAAAGCGCGCCATGCGCGTCGGCGACCAGGCCGGTCAGCGGCGCCTCGCCATCTGGGCGTTCGGCGGTAAAGCTGTGAAGGATCGTTCGCGTCCAGCCTTCCTCGCCAGGCGTGGGCGGACTGAGGCGAAAGACACTGCCAAGCCCGGTGCCGCCGGCCATGGCCGTGCCGTAAAGCGCCCCATCCCGTGCGTGCAGCAGGCGTGCCACGGGCGCACCGCGGCCGGCCGCGAAGCTCGTCAGCACGGTATAGGACCACGCGCCGCCCCGCCGTGCCGGCGGGCTCAACGCAAAGACCGTTCCGCCGCCCTCCGCGCCGCCGGCGCTGGCCGTGCCGTAGAGCACGCCGCCCTCGCCCGCGGTTAGTGGGCCCTTCGGATGCACGCCGCCCTGGCCTTGGAAGCTGTAGAGCGTGCGTTCGGACCAGCCCGCCTGCCCGGGTTTGGGGGGCGTGAGTTCGAACACGGTTCCGGCGTTGGCCGCGCCGCCGGCGTAGCTGGTGCCATAGAGATGGCCGGCGCCGTTGCGCAGCAGGCCCGCATAAGGCACGCTTGGCCCAGCGGTATCCGGAGCAAAGTTGTAAAGCGTCTGCACGCTGCCTGCGCGCGCATTGCTGGCCGCCCCGAGCCAGGCGCAAAGCAGGAGAGGCAGACTAAGGCGCGGTTTCATCACCGAGGTTTCCGAAGGCTGGCGGCGGTGCAGTCAGCTTGTCGTTAACCTGCGGCCGCTGAAAAGGCGAATCACTTGCCTTTTTGGACGGTGGTCAGACGGTCTTCAAAAACTCGATCAGCTTGATCGATGCGCTTGCCTTGTCGATGCGCTCCAGCGCGGCAAGCTCCGCCGTCAGCCTGTCCAGCGCCGCTTCGTAGATTTGCCGCTCCGAAAAGCTCTGGTCCGGCTGGCCGGAATTGCGATGCAGGTCGCGCACCACTTCGGCCACGGCCAGCGGATCGCCGCTGTTGATCTTGGCTTCGTATTCCTGCGCGCGCCTGCTCCACATCGTCTTCTTGATGCGCGGCCGGCCGCGCAGCACAGCCATGGCGTCGTCGAAGAGCTTGCGCGAAGCGAGCTTGCGCAGTCCCGCCGTGCGCGCCTTGGTAACCGGCACGCGTAGAGTCATGCGGTTTTCCTCGAACGTGATGTGGATCAGTTCGAGCTTGTGGCCGGCGATCTCCTCGATGGCGATGCGGTCGATCTTGCCGACACCGTGGGTCGGATAGACGACGTGATCGCCCTCGGCGAAGTTCTCCGCTTTGGCCATCGGCCGCGGCGGGGGCGTGACGCGCCCCGGCATGCCACCCATGGAGGGCCGCGCGGCTGGAATGCGGGCGGGTGCGACGGCCTCAAGAGGCTGTTTGGCCGGGGGTGGCGCGCTGTCATTGGCCGGCGCCGCGGCGGTTTCGGGCGGGGCTGGCGTCTCTGGGAGGCTTGCGGGGGCGGCTTCTTGCGTCTTCTTGGCTGACGCTGACTTGGTGGGCACGTCTTCCGCAACTCCTGCACCGGCGCTGTGCGCGGCGAGTTGTCAGCACGTCCGCGCGGCGGCGCCTATAGCAAGAAAGCGGGCAGGCGTCATGCGGCAATCGCGCCTCTCAGGGCGTTCCCGGATTGGCGGAAAACAGCTCGGCCTTGCCCGGCTTGTCCTTCCACGCATCGGCATCTTCCGGCGCCTGGCCCTTGCGCGTGATGTTGGGCCACTGGGTGGAAAAGGTGCGGTTCTGTTCGGCCCAAGCCGAGGCCTTGTCGTCGCTGTCGGGCACGATGGCCTCGGCGGGGCATTCAGGCTCGCAGACGCCGCAATCGATGCATTCTTCGGGGCTGATGACGAGCATGTTTTCACCGACGTAGAAGCAATCCACGGGACAGACTTCGACGCAGTCCATGTATTTGCATTTGATGCAGTTTTCGGTGACCACGTAGGTCATCGCGGGGCTCCGGCGGCTGGGCGCCCGGATATGGCGGCCTTTTGGGGCAGGCGCAAGAAGGCCGGGGCACCAGGCCGCTCCCCCATACCCCCCGTCGATCGTTTACTATCGTCCGGTGCGTTGACCGGCGGCGTTCGGCCGTGATGTGGTCGCTACGGAGGAGCACGCATGGACCTAGCAACCCTGATCGAGTTCCGTGAGATCGAGCAGCTGAAATATCGATATCTGCGCGCGGTGGATACGCATGACTAGGTCTTAATGCGGACCTGTTTCGTCGCGGACGCGTCGGTTTGGTTCGGCAACGGGCTATACGATTTCAAGGGTTTGGACAACATCATCGAGTTTTTTCGCACCGTCCTCACCCCCGTGTTCTTCAGCAGCCACATCGCCCTGCAACCGGAACTGCACTTGACGGGGCCAGAATCGGCAACGGGAATTTGGCGCATGCAAGACATCGTCTATTTCACCGGTCCCAACCCGAACCTGCGCGAAGGCGAGATCAAGGGCGGGGAGGAAATGCAGGGTGCCGGCTACTATCACGACAGCTACGTGAAACGGGACGGCGTTTGGATGATAGCGAGCAGTGGCTACGTACGATTGCTGGAGAAGATATTGTCGGCGGATCAGACGCCCCTGCACGTCAAATGCGAACCCCGGCGCGGCATGGTGTCCTGACGGAAGCACTCTGACCGGTGC
>CAXUNZ010000220.1:0-6040 GCA_964252525.1 uncultured Acetobacteraceae bacterium | reverse complement strand
TGCCGTAGGGGTAAAATGTCGGCTCCGCGGCTCAAGCCCCGCCGGGGCGTAACGGGGGCCAGGGGCAGAGCCCCTGGCCTTTTCGGTCCCCATCATGGGTTCAGCCTGTTAGAACTTCCGCGCGACCGCCGAGGCGTGCGCGACAATGACCTGCGCGCCAACGGCCAAGCCCAAGGCATTCTGCTGCGTCACCTTGATGTGCAAGCCGTTGACCTGAACCGCCGACCTCGCGTTGAGCAGTTGTTCGTTGACGATGACGCTGCCAATTCCCGGCAAAGACAGGCTGGTGTTCGGCGGCGTGTTCGGATCGACCGGCAGACCGGCAATGGCCAGTCCGGTGAAACCGGAGCCTGCGGTCGATGGCGTGTCGGCGCCGCCGGTGCTGCTCTCCTGCGCGAAGGCGGCAATGGAGGTTGCGGTGAGGAGGCCGCCGAGCAGCGAAACGTTCGATGTTGTCGAACTCGTTGCAGCGACAGTGGCCTTTCCTTTCATGCCGCCAAAAGCCGTGTTGGTGATCGTGCCGATAGCGAGTAATCCGGGCACGTCAATATTGGTCACGCTCTTGGTCAAGGTTTTGCCATTCGTGCCCGAGCAGCCGGGAATGCCGATGGAGCCCGCGCTACCGGCCGCTTCGTCCAGCAATGTGCCGGCATCGGCATTGGCGTGCAGCCCGCTGCCGCCGCCGCTCAGCGCCACTTCGGGCTGCTTGCGTTCGTAGCTGGCCTTGGCTTGCGCGATGACGAGCTTGGCGCCGACGGGCAGGCCGAAGCTGTTGGTCTTGCTCACCTCGACAAGCAGCATCTGGACCGATTCCTGCGCCTGCTGCGAATTCTTGCCGGTATTGACCGCCTTTACCGTCACCGTGCCGATGCCGGGCAGAGTCAATACGGTATTGTCGGGCACGTCCGGCGCAACAGGTGTGCCGTTGACGACCAGGTTCGTGATGGTTGTGCCCGCGTCGGATTTGGTGAGTTTGTCGGGCGTGGCATTCACGCTCGCCACGGCTTGCAGCGCATCGGCGGTAATCAGGCCGCCCAGCAGGTTCAGTCCGGTCACGGTCGAACTCTGCGTCGTCGTGGCCGCCGTGCGGGTCTTATCGCCATAGGCGGTGGCATCCGTCGTCTTTACGCTGAGCACCCCCTGGGCGTTGATGGAGGATGTTGTTTTCTCCTCGACCACGCCGCGCGTGCCGCGGCAGGGACAGCCCTGGGATGCGGCGTTATGCAGCGCCAGGGAAATATCTTCCGAAGCACCGCTGACGCCGATCGATTTGGCGCTTCCGCCGAACACGCCGCTGATTTTGTCGGCTTTGGCGGGCATGGCGATTGCAAGAGGAACGGCCAGGCCGACGGCCACGGCGAATGCGCTATTCCATCGCCCGCGTGGCCGCGCGGCGACGTGTGTCATGAGATAAGGGTCGGACATTTGGTAACTCCCTAAATCGGAGCGGCAATGTCCACCTGCTGGACATCGTGTCGGACGCCGCGGCCTTTACGCAGGCGCCCTTGTATTCCGCTACAAAATGATACGCCTATAAATTGATAAAGTGCAATTCAAGTTCCCGTTACGTAATGAATGTATATAAACCCGCCAACATGGCATTGTTTTGAAAACCGGACTGTCCGTGTACACCGCAGGGAGTAAAATCTCCCGGTGTGGAAAAAGCTCCTCCGATGTCAACGCTGATGAGAATGTCTCAGCGTATCCATCACGTTCAATCCGTCCGGGCAAAACGGGCGTATACCACGTTGCGGCGTACATCGGCCTTCCGGGCAACGGCGTGGATAGGCCTTGCTTCTGAAGCGGCGGACGATGCGTTGCTGTGTTCCGCGCGCAGCATCCATCCGCCGGGACGTATTTACGTGCTCTTGAAAGTCTGCCGTCCTAGATGCCGTATGCCGACGGGCGTGGTGTATTGCGCCGTTTCGCTGCTGCGGGCCGTTCAGTCAGACGGGCGGAAGGAAACACCTGCGCTTCATTTGGGCTTGCCCAGGAGCTGAAACGGTCCTGCGCGCCTCTTTCCACTCCATGATGGCAAGGTGGCAGGCATGGAAGCTGGCCTCTGCTTCGGTCGAATACTTTCCCCAAACCGGGCCCTGCCAGATATCGTTCACCCACCATCCGACGATCCAGTGGTCGAACTCCGTTTGAAGGGGACGATAGGTATTCATGATAGGCCGTTACGTTGCCGGTTGCCGCTCTCCTGGCGTGCAGTCGATTACTTGAATACCAACATCGCAACGCTCGTCCACAACACCAAGGCGGCCAGGATGATGGGGCGCAGCGAGCGTTGCTGCTGACCGGCATTGGCGTCTGCGTCACCGCCATACGGCACGATGCCAGGCGTTCGCGCCAACTCTATCAAATCTGAGTTCGCCAGCACACGTGGACCAATGCGCCGTCGGTCCGTTACAAGTCTGGAGGTGGAGACATAGTCCCTTATGTCCGTCATAAAGCCGCCTCCTCCGCCAAAATCCTGCCCCTAGGCACTGTCTGCGTCCGAGGCATGTTTCAGATTCCACAGACGTTCATGCGCCGCCACGATCAGATCGATGGCTTGCCGGCGTCGGCCATCCGGCTGGCTTGTGTCGCCTAGCGCGGCTTTTTCGAATATGGCGATCAGACTTTCCGCGACACGGAAGTCTTTGACGTCACAAGACGTGTGGAACGCCGCAAGTATCCAGCTCGGCGAACTGACAGCCCGCTTCCCGACGGAGCGGCGCTGTGGCGACAAGAAATCGTCGCTTGGCGCATCCAGCGCCGAAATCTCGTTCACTTGGAAACTCCGTCTGTAAAAGTTTCGCCCATATTCTGGTGTGGTATTGCTCCACTTTCAACACGACCGTATTCGCTCGAAAGCCTCCGGTAAAGTAAAATTCGTCTCATCCACCTAGGGAAGGGTAACAATTTATAACCGCTTGGCAGTTGTCGAAAAGCCGGGCGGCGATCTCGCCGCCGGCTGTTGGCCGCCGCTGGGTGCGATGCATGGAGGAGAATGGATAAAAAGAAGAGACTGACGCGGATATTGTGACGCGCGCGTGCTTTCGCGGTAAGTTGGGATCGTGAAATAGCATTCCGAGACGGCCTTTTGGATGGCGGCGAGAATCGTGCGTTTGGCATCGAGTCGCTGCATCACTGCCCTGGCGTTAGGCCAGGGCAGATCCCGCGGACTTTGCCGCACCGGCAACGAAGTTCTTCGCGTATGGCACGCCGCGCCATCCAGGCGCCCGCTCTTCTTTGCTGCCGTCAGAACGGGTGTTTGGTGCTGATCACCGGCTCGCTGTTCAGCGTGGTGTCATCGACCTCGCCGAAGGGACCGGTCGTCATTTCACTCTGCGTCAGGCCGTAGATTTCGGCGGACGTGATCGTGCCGACGACCGACGTGTCGTTGACCACGCCGGTGGGCAGGTGAGCGGTGAGGTCGTTTTCGATCATCGTGCCAGTCACGACCAGCGACGAGCCGGGGATGATGTTGCCCTCCTCCCCATAGGAGATGATGATGCCGTTGCTGCTGTTGGGACCCTGCTCGATCTGGTCGTTGCTGATCGTGGCGGCTCCGCCATTGGGAAGATCGATGCTGTAGCTCGCCGTGCTCAACGGTCCGTCCACGACGCGCGTGTTGTTGACGACAGTGACCGCGGCGCGGCTCTTGATCTCATGACCGTAATTCGCGGCGTGAAAGTAGCTGTTTTCGATGTCCAGCGTCGCGATGGCGCCGACATAAAGGTTGTGCGTATAGCCGAGGCCTGGTCCTCTCTTGTCGCCGTTATGCGCGAATTCGCTGTCGGTGATCGTGATCGTGCCGAGCGGATCGGGGTTGGCCAGCAAGCCGTTCTGGTTATGGCGGAAGAAGCAGCCCGAAAGAACCAGGTTGCCGCCCTGGTAGCGGAGACCCGCGCCGTTGGCGCCCGCGGAATCGGGGATATGCGCGCCCTCGAAGGTAAAGCCGGTGATAGAGACATCGGTGTCGGTGATCAGAATGCCCTTGTTGTTGGGCAGGTCTTCGGTGGCCTTCATCGTGACGCGTCCGCCGACGGCAACGAGCGAAATCGCCGTGCCGATTTCGGCAAAATCGTTGACATAGACGCCGGCGGCGACCTCGATCGTGTCGCCATCCCCGGAAGCGGCGATGGCGGAGGCGATCGTGGCGTAAGGCTGGCCCGGCCCGACCTGGAGGGTGGCCGCGCGGGCTAGCGTCGGCGCCGCCACGGCGCAGACGAGGATGGCGGAGGTGCAAGCTGGGTTGAGAAACCGGATGGTTGAAGGCATGGCGGGCAAATCCCCTGAGACGACAGAACCCACCTTAGTCAACCAATTTTTTGTACTGCAACAGCAATTATTTGGACAACACGATATCAAGTTTTAGGATGTTTACGATGCCTCAGAATGCTCGATTCGTCCGGTTTATGGGATGGCGGTGGCTACGTCGTGAGCCGGTGACGCGTGAGGTGACGGCAGACAAGCGACGTGGAGTGCTTGAGCAAAGGCCGGAAAAGGCTGGCGGGGATGTGCCATCCCCCCAGACCCCCGCCGTCAGGATTTAAGGAACGCCTGTAATCGACGCGTGGCCCGGAGCTTGGCTATACGTCAGCCACACTTCTCCCAAAGGCTGTCCTCTACACTCGATTTCCGAGCCTGACGCCTCAGACCCTATACTTTGCGCCTCACCTGATCATCAGGAATAGGTTTTAAGGACTTCTCGCGGGCGGGGTCGAGGAGCAGAACCCCCGCGTTTCCATGTCGAGGCCTGGCGGAGAGTGCGGGAATGGCGGTCAAGGTCGTGGCGATCACCGGCGCGAGCAGCGGCATCGGCGAGGCAACCGCAATTCGTCTTGCAGCGCTTGGCGCAAAACTCGTTCTGGGCGCGCGCGGCGAAGAGCGTCTCGCCGCGTTGGCCAAACGTATAACCAGCGCGGGCGGCGACGCCGCCTACGTCTCTGCCGATGTCACCAGGCGTGACGACCTGACCAGGCTGGTGGCGCTGGCACGGGATCGCTTCGGCCGGCTCGACGTGCTGATCAGCAATGCGGGTGCCATGCCGATCGGTCCGGTCGATGACCTGGCGGTCGAAGACTGGGAACAGATGATCGACGTCAACATCAAGGGATTGCTGTACGGCATCGCTGCCGCGCTGCCCGTGTTCCGCGAGCAGAAAGCCGGGCATTTCATCAACATTGCCTCGACCGCGGCTCGCAAGACGACCCCCAGCCAGACCATCTATTCCGGCACGAAGGCGGCGGTGCTGGCAATCTCCGATGGTCTTCGCCAGGAGTTCGCCGGAGAGTTGCGCGTCACCGTCATTTCTCCAGGCTTCACCGACACGCGCTTCGCCGACCATATAAGGAACAAGGACATCAAGGCGCATCTCGAACAGGCCGGCAAGAAGTTCGCGATGCCGCCGGAGGCGATCGCGCGGGCGATCAGCTACGCGATCGAACAACCCGACGATCTGAACGTGGGCGAAATCGTTCTCCGCTCGACGGCTCAGCCGTGACGGGGTGAGCGGGTCGGCAGCCGATAAGATCCCAGGGGCCTGCCGCGCGCCGGACGGAGGCAGTATCCCTCGTTTTCCCGCACCGCCCCGCGTCCGCCCGTTGACGAACCTCCCTTTTCGTTGAACCATCGGTCACAACAATCGTGAAGCGCCGGTGACAAGCGCCGAAGCCGCTTCCCTATGGCTCGGAGGGTTTCGTCATGCACGGCACAACACTTACCACAATCGTCTCGAACTCCATCACGTTGGGCCGCGGCGGCTATCACAGCCCGCTGACGATCACCGCCACGGGCGGCGTCGAGCCCACGGCGGCGGGTGCGACAGCAATCGTCGTTCCGGCCTCCCTGTCCGACGCGCGCATCACCAATGACGGCCACGTTGCCGGCGCGAACGGCAGCTATGAAAGCAATGGCGGCGTGGGGATCGACCTGCAGGCCGCGGGATACATAGCCAATGCCGGAACGATTGGCGGTGGCGGTGGCGGCAGCGCCTTTTACGCCAATGGCGGTGCAGGCGGCGCAGGCGTGATCGCGGATGGGGGCGCCT
>CAXUNZ010000219.1:0-6042 GCA_964252525.1 uncultured Acetobacteraceae bacterium | reverse complement strand
TTGCCGATGGGCCACGCCTGGAGGCGGTGCTCGACAGCACGAAGCGCGGCACGCCGTGGCGCACGCAGGCCTCGATCAGGCGCATGCCCAAGACGGCGTTCTCGCGGAAATAGAGGAACGGGTCGGCCATGCTCTCGCCCACCAGCGAGAGCGCGGCAAAATGGAACACCGCGTCCCACGGCCCGTCCGCGAGCACCGCCTCCAGGCGTGGCCCATCGGCAAGGTCCGCCTCGATCAACGGCACACCGGCGGGCACGGCCTGCGCGTGGCCCTGGCGCAGATTGTCCAGCACGGTCACCTCGTGGCCGGCATCGATCAGGGCGAGCACGGTGTGGCTGCCGACATAGCCGGCCCCGCCGGTCACCAGGGTTCGCATGGGCTCGCTCCGTTGCTTGGCGCCTGCGCGCGCTCTTGCCACGCCTAAGGACCGATCGCCACCGGTGGCAGGGGAGGAAAGAATTTGCCCGGCCATGTCGATTGCCGAGAACCCCGTTCGTCATTCTGATGCGAGGCCAAGAGGCCGGTTCAAACAAGGAGACGGACGATGCGGGTCATGGTGCTGATAAAATCAACCGAGGACAGCGAAAAGGGTGTGCTCCCCCCGACCGAGGCCTTCGAGGCGATGGACCGGATCACCGAGGAACGGTGAAAGTATTTTGAGGAAGGTGTCGATTTTCGAAAGACCCGTTCGTCGTTTGAGGTGACGTCAAGCAGACAACCGTAAACAAGGAGACAGGACGATGCGCGTGATGGTGATCGTAAAGGCGACCGAAGACACCGAAAAAGGCACGCCTCCAACGCCCGAGGCGATGGAGGCGATGCACAAATACGGGGAGGCGGTTGCCGAGGCCGGCATCGTCCTCGTCGACGGGGCCGGCCTTCTGAACTCCTCGCACGGCAAGCGCATTGCGTTCGATGGCGCCAAGCTCACGGTCATTGACGGGCCTTTTGCCGAAACCCGCGAGCTCATCGCCGGTTACTCGGTGTGGGAAGTCAAGGACATGGGGGAGGCAGTGGCCTGGGCGAGGCGCTGGCCCAATCCCCCAACGGGACGAAGCGAGATCGAAATCCGGCCGTTGTTCGAGTGGCAAGCTGACGATGAAAGTTTTGCGGAGAAAGTGTTGTGAAGCGGCCAGGGGCGCACGCGTTTACGCACATCCTTGAGCAGGCCCGCGACACGCTCGGCTTCGTCTGAGGCTGCAGCCCCGATGCCGCTTGCCGGTCATATGGCTGTGGGCGACAAGGCGGCATGGGTGCAGGCGAGACGCGCCAGGCGATCGAAGCAGTTTTTCGCATTGAACGACCCAGGCTCATTGCGGGTTTGGCCCGTCTGGTGAGGGACGTGGGCCTGGCGGAAGAGCTGGCGCAGGACGCCCTTGTCATTGCTTTGTCGGAATGGCCAAGCGCCGGCGTTCCGGCCAATCCCGGCGCCTGGCTGATGACCGCGGCCAGGCGTCGCGCCATCGACACGCTACGCCGCGACAAAATGCGCGCGCGCAAGCATGAGCAAATCGCGCGCGAGCTGGACGGCGCCTTCGATCCGGCCGAGCCGATCGAAGCACCCGCGAACGAGGATGCCGGTGACGAGTTGCTGGGCCTGATCTTCACCGCCTGCCATCCGGTGCTGTCGGCCGGCGCCCGCACGGCACTCACTCTGCGTGTCGTAGGCGGCCTGACGACGGAGCAGATCGCCCGCGCCTTTCTGACGAACGAGGCGACGATCGCCCAACGCATCGTACGCGCCAAGAAGACGATCGCCAACGCCAAACTCGGCTTCGAGGTGCCGCGCGGCGCGGGGCGCGCGGCACGGCTTTGCTCGGTGCTCGAGGTCGTCTACCTGATCTTCAACGAAGGCTATGCGGCCACCGCGGGCAACGACCTTGTCCGGCCGGATCTGTGTCTGGAAGCGCAACGACTTGGCCGCGTCCTGGCGGGGCTTATGCCGCACGAGGCGGAAGTGTTCGGGCTTCTGGCCTTGATGGAAATTCAGGCGTCGCGCCTGGCGGCCCGCATGGGAGCGGACGGCGCCTTCATACCGCTAAGCGCGCAGAACCGCGCGCGCTGGGACCGGCTGTTGATCCGACGGGGTTTTGACGCGCTGGCCCGCGCCGAAGCGCTCGGCGGCGACGGGCCTTACGCGTTGCAAGCGGCGCTGGCGGCTTGCCATGCGCGCGCGCGCGACCCGGCCGATACCGATTGGCCGCGCATGACCGCGCTCTACGACCGGCTGCGCGAGGTGATGCCATCGCCGGTGGTCGATCTCAATCGCGCGGTCGCTTACAGCATGGCCTTCGGACCCGAACTGGGTCTGCGGCTGGTGGACGAAATCGCCGAGATCGCGGCGTTGCGGAATTATGCGCCGCTGCCCGCGGCGCGGGGCGACTTCCTGTTTCGCTGCGGCCGGCCGACCGAGGCCCGCGCGGAATTCGAGGCCGCGGCCAAGCTTACCCGCAACGCGCGGGAAGCGGCCTACCTGCGTGCCCGCGCAAGCGCTTGCGACTGATGGCAGTTCGCGCTGAGGCAAAAAGCTTGGGATGGCGTTAAATAATGACGGGGGTTTGGGGGGAGAGGCACTGCTCCCCCAACTCTGCTATACAATTCATTAGGCAATCGCCCTCACACTCCAGCGTGATGCCCAGGAAGACGACAGGCGAGCGAGGCTCGTGCGATGCCCCCTAACGCGGCCACACGGCCCGGCCCTATCCGCCTGGCTCTGGTCGATGACGACGAATTCGTGCGTTTTCCGCTTGTGGCCATGCTGGAGGATTCGGGCATTCAGGTGTGCGAATGCGCCGGCGGCGCCGAGGCCCTGGTTGCCCTGAGCGACCCTTATACCGTCGATGTGGTGCTGACCGACGTGAACATGCCCGGCATGGATGGCGTCAGGCTGGCCGAAATCCTGTGGGCGCGGCGCCCCGAATTGCCCGTGATCTTCATGAGCGGCCAGGTGCGCCCAGACTGCGCCCGCTTGTTCCTGCCCAAGCCTTTCAGCCTGAAGAACTTGCTGGGCTCGCTCCACATGGCCCTCTCCGGCGGACTCATCGCCCCCGCTTGAGGCCGAGGATTTTGGAAGGCGACGGGTGGCAAGCCCCGTCAGCCGCTCTAGACTGCCCTTGTCGCCAGCACAGAGCGGCGCAACAGGGGATTTCAAACATGCCATTCCTGCCCATCACCGCGACGACGGCCGCCATCCTCGGCCTGATCTACATTGTCCTCTCCGGCCGGGTCATACAGGCGCGGGGCAAGAGCAAGGCCAGCCTGGGCGATGGCGGCGGCATTATCACCTCCGGGCAGGAGCACACGGCGCCGCTGCTGGTGGCGGCCCGCTCGCACGCCAATTTCGCCGAATACGTGCCGATATGTCTCATCCTGCTGGCCTTGGTCGAGGCGGAGGGCACGCGCAGATGGCTTGTCTTGCTGATCGCGGCCTTGCTGGTCATCGCCCGCGTGCTGCACCCCATCGGCATGGGCCGCCGCATTCCGAACCCGTTCCGCGCCGGCGGGGCCGCCCTGACGCTTGCCGTACTCCTTATCTCCAGCATCGCCATACTGGTCCACGCGATCGCCTAAAGCCGCCGCTACGGATTCTGGTGCGAGTATCCATCGGGAAGGGCAAAGACCGCGTCGGAGAGAGTGCCGTAATGCACGTTGATGGCCTCCATCAGCGTGCGATCTTCCTGGCGCGCGCGCAGCATCACGCCATCGGGCGTATAACAGGCCACACTCTCCTGCCCGCGACTGTCCCGCGTGCGCCACTCCGTGCACGCCAGGCCCGCGACCGAGGCCTCCCCCAGGCGGGAAAAGGGTGCCGCGGCATCGGCGGGCGCCGGCAGATCAACGATTTCGTGCGTCTCGTCGCGCACCATCGCCATGCGGTGGGCGGAAAAATCCAGCATCATCCAATTGCCGCTTGTCGGCAGATCCACACGCTGGCGGCGCAGTGCCGCCGAATATCGCAGCCGCTGCAACACGGCCGCGCCTCCACCCACCGGCACTTTGTACGTGACATTCACATCCCTAATAGGTCTGACCGCCGCCGGCCCATCCGCGCAAAGAAGCAGCGCTGCCAATAGAAAAAGTTTTTTGGTCCTTTTTTTCAAAAAAGGACGGCTTACTTCCTTCACCGTCCTAAACCTTGCGGATCGATCGCAATGGGACTCCTCTGATATTCCGGTGGCACCGTGAAAGTCTCCGCCGGCAGGTTGCCGAACACCACGCGCCGCGCCACGATCGCGCCGAGCGCCCCACGCCGGTCCGAGCGCGCCTCCCCGCGCAAAATCACGCCGTTTTCAGTGATGCAAGCCCGCGCCTCACCTTCGGGCGAGGTCGCGCGCCACAGCGCACAGCGCAGCCCCGCCACACGCGCCTCGCCCGTGCCGACATAGGTCGCACCGCGCAGGACTGTGCGCTCGGGGTCGTAGCGGCCAATGGGCAAGTCTGCGTACATGCGCAACAGCGGCAGCATGATGGTGGCTGTTTCCATGTCGCGGCGCACCAGGATCTGCGTCGGCAGATCGGGACTGGTGACGCGCAACAGACGCCCGCCCGCGGCGATGGCAACCGTCACATCGATCGGCGCGCGCCCTTCCGGGGTGAGCTGATAATCCACGGTCACGTCTCGATCGGGCACCAGGCGCGGCGCCGCCGCGGCTGCGTTGACCCATAGCAGACACGCCAACACGAATAATCTAAGCATGCCCGTTTTCCCTCGGAACCACTTTGAAAAAGAACCTTCTTTTTCTGAAGAAAAAGAAGCAAAAAGACTTTTTATTATTGGTCCTGGCGCACCGCAGGATCGTATTGCCTCGTGGCAAACTGGCAAAAGTTTTTTGCTTCTTTTTTTCAAAAAAGAAGCCCTTCCTTACTCATAAGCCCAATCTCCGCCGCAACCTCATCCGGCGCGGGTGCCGCAATCCACCGCGCAGGTGTACCAGCCGCCCGATCCAGCGCCAACTTGTACTGCGCGCGCGGAATCTCGTAAGCCCCGAACTGGCCCAGATGCGCCGTCACAAACTGCGTATCAAGCAAGACGAATCCGCCAAGACGCAGCCTCGCCACCAGATGCACCAGCGCCACCTTGGACGCATCGCGCACCACCGAGAACATGCTCTCCCCAAAAAACGCGCCGCCCATCACCACGCCATACAAGCCGCCCACCAGCCGCCCCCCCTGCCAGGCCTCCATACTATGGGCGTGCCCCTGGGCGTGAAGGGCTGTGAACAGGCGCTCGATATCGCGGTTGATCCATGTGTCCTCCCGCCCGTCGGCCGGCGTGGCGCAGCCTGCGATGACGCCGGCAAAATCCGCATCAGCGCGTATATCGAAGCCACCCGCAAGCACCGTGCGCCGCAGCCGGCGGGGCAGGTGGAAGCGGTCCAGCGGCAAGACGCCGCGCTGCTCGGGATCCAGCCAGTACAGCCGGTCGCCACGGCGGGTCTCGGCCATCGGGAAGAGGCCGGACCTGTAGGCACGAAGCATCAGCTCCGGCGTGACCTCGAAGTGGCGGCGGGACATGAAGAGAGAACTGGGGCGAACGAGCTTGGGCGGACAGGCGCATACGCCTGTTTTTTCCATTCAAGCACGCAAACTCCCATCATCTCTTGGCAAGGAGAACGGGCAGGTTCTTCTGGCCTGCCAGAAAGCGCTCAAGGCTGCCGGCATCGCCGCCGCTGACCGCCACGGCCACGGCCACAAGCGGCATTTCGGCCCCGCGCAGCAACGCCCCTGACAGCTTCAACCTGTCGCGCACGCCGCCCAGCACCGGCCGCCCACCCGCGAACAGCAACGAGGCAGCCGCGCGCGTGGACTCGGTATCAATCGAGACGTGCCACGTCATGGCCGGCGTGCCCTCAATCGTCACCAGCCTGTTATCCACATCGTGGCCGGGAACCATGGATGCCACCCAATCCGCCCCCGCACGCAACACCTGGGAGGGATTGGCACCCGCCCCCAGCATCTCCGTCCGAGCTGTTATCCTGGCCTCGCCGCACTGGAACGCCTGCGTCAGCACGGCCGCCGCCGGCCAGGCGCCTGCGTCCACGC
>CAXUNZ010000218.1:800-6044 GCA_964252525.1 uncultured Acetobacteraceae bacterium | reverse complement strand
CTGCTCCCGGGGCGTCAACGCTACACGCTGTTGCTCAACGAAGCGGGCGGGATCATCGACGACATCATGGTCGCCAATTACGGCCTCCATCTGGAGCTGGTGATCAACGCGGCGCGCGCGGAGACCGATATCGCGCATCTGCGTATCTTCCTGCGCGATTCGGACGTGCGGATCGAGGTGCATGAGCGCGCGCTGCTCGCCATCCAGGGGCCGCTTGCCGCCGCGGCACTGGCGCGCCTGGCGCCGCAAGCGGCCGCTCTGCCCTTCATGGGCGTGGCGCCGTTGGACATCGCCGGGGCCGCGTGCTGGGCCAGCCGCTCCGGCTACACGGGCGAGGACGGCTATGAAATCTCCATCCCAACCGCGCAGGCGCAGATGGTGGCCGAGGCCCTGCTCGCCGAACCCGGCGTGGTGCCCGCCGGCCTCGGCGCGCGGGACACGTTGCGGTTGGAGGCCGGCTTATGCCTCTACGGCCAGGACATCGACGAACTGACCACGCCCATCGAGGCGGGGCTGGCCTGGAGCATCGGCAAACGCCGGCGCGCGGCGCTGGACTTTCCCGGCGGCGTGGTGATTGGCGACCAGTTGGCGCACGGCACCACACGCCGCCGCGTCGGACTGCGCGGCGAAGGCCGGGCCATTGCGCGGGCGGGATGCGAAATCCTGGCCGATGATGGAACCGTGGCGGGCACGGTCACGTCGGGGAGTTTCTCGCCAAGCTTGGGGTTGCCGGTGGCGATGGGCTACGTTCGCCGCGATCTGGCGGGCGGGGACTCCACGCTTGGCGTCATGATCCGGGGCCGTCCGCACCGCGCGCGCGTCACCGCCCTGCCTTTCGTTCCCCACCGATACGCACGCTAGAGGTTCGCCATGGCCGAAACCCGATATACCGCAGACCATGAATGGGTCCGCCTGGAAGACGATGGCACGCTGACCATCGGCATCACCGACCATGCCCAGGAGGCGCTGGGCGACATCGTCTTCATCGAACTGCCTCAGACGGCGCGGGATGTGGTCGAGGGTGAATCCTGCGCCACGGTCGAGAGCACCAAGGCGGCGAGCGACGTCTATGCGCCCGTCGCGGGCAAGATCTCCGAGACCAACGAAGCGGTCGTCGAAGATCCCGGCCTGATCAATCGAGACCCGCAGGGCGAGGGCTGGCTGTGGCGCATGGAGCCTGGCGACGAGGACAATTTCGAGGAGCTGATGGACGAGGAAGCCTATCAGGCTCTGCTGGAGACGCTCTAGATGAATTTGGATGCGCTGGAAGCGCGGGACGCCTTTGCCTCGCGGCACATTGGACCGGATCCATCCGATCTGCCCGACATGCTTGCGATGGTGGGTGCGGCTTCGATCGAGGATCTGGCCGCGCGCACGGTGCCGAGCGCCATTCGCACGATTGGTGCCATGGATTTGCCGCCGCCGCTGGATGAGGCCGGGCTGCTCGGCGAACTGGCAGATATCGCCGCACGCAACGATGTGCGGAAATCCCTGATCGGCTGCGGCTATTACGGCACGCACACGCCGCCGGTGGTCCTGCGCAATATCCTGGAAAATCCCGGCTGGTACACCGCCTACACGCCCTACCAATCTGAGATTTCACAAGGCCGGCTTGAAGCGCTGCTGAATTTTCAGACCGCGGTCGCCGATCTGACCTGCATGCCTGTCGCCAATGCGTCCTTGCTGGATGAGGCCACGGCCGTGGCCGAAGGCGTGGCCATGGCCCACGCGGTCAGCCGCGGAAAAACGGACGGCGTGATTGCGGTGGCCGGCGATCTGCACCCGCAGACGCGGGCGGTGTTGCGGACGCGCGCCACGCCTTTGGGCTGGCAGCTTGTCGATGTGGCACCTGGCGACGCCGCGGCGATCAAGGCCTGCCGGCCGTTCGCGGTCGTGCTGCAATATCCCGGCACGACGGGTGCCATCCGTGACCTGCGCGCGGAAATCACCGCGGCGCACGAAGCCGGCGCGCTGGCGATCGTGGCCGCCGACCTGCTCTCCCTGACCCTGCTAATCCCGCCTGGAGAGATGGGCGCCGATGTGGTCGCCGGCAGCGCGCAGCGCTTCGGCGTGCCGATGGGTTTCGGCGGCCCGCACGCCGCCTATTTCGCCACGCGCGAAAATTTCCGCCGCGCCATGCCCGGCCGCCTGGTCGGCCTCAGCCAGGATGCGGCGGGCGCGCCCGCCCTGCGCCTGGCGTTGCAGACGCGCGAGCAGCATATCCGCCGCGAAAAGGCCACGAGCAATATCTGCACCGCGCAGGTGCTGCTGGCTGTCATGGCCGGCTTCTATGCCGTCTGGCACGGGCCGGAGGGCTTGCGGCGCATCGCCGCGCGCATCAACACCTATGCACGCATCCTTGCGGCCGCTTCGGTCTTCCCCCTGCGGCACACCACGTTTTTCGACACGATCACGCTTGAAACGGGTGAGGCCACAGGCGGCGTGATCGATGCGGCGCTCGCCGCCGGGTTCAATCTGCGCCGCATCGATGATGCCGTAGCCATTGCGCTGGATGAGACGACCACGCGGGATGACCTCTCGCGGCTATGCGCCATTCTCGGTGGCACGATCGCCGAGGCACCCGCCTCCATCCCCGCCAGACTCTGCCGCACCAGCCTCTATCTCCAGCATCCCGTGTTCAGTGCCTACCACGCCGAACACGCGATGCTGCGCTACATGAAGAAGCTGGAAAATTACGACATCGCGCTCAACCGGGGCATGATCCCGCTGGGCAGTTGCACGATGAAGTTGAATGCCGCTGCGGAAATGCTGCCGGTCACCTGGCCCGGCTTCGCGCATATTCACCCCTTCGCCCCGCCCGAGCAGACGCGTGGCTATGCGGAACTCACCGAACGCCTGAGCAAGTGGCTCGCCAGCGCCACGGGCTTTGCCGAAGTCAGCCTGCAGCCCAATGCCGGCAGCCAGGGCGAGTATGCCGGCCTGCTTGCCATTCGCGGCTATCACGCCGCACGCGGACAGGCACATCGTGACATTTGCCTAATTCCCAGCAGCGCCCACGGCACCAATCCCGCCAGTGCCGCCATGGCGGGTCTGAAAATCGTGGTGGTTGCCTGCGATCGCGCCGGCAACATCGATCTTGGCGATCTGCGCGCGCAGGCCGCCAGGCACGCGGACCGCCTGGCCGCGCTGATGGTGACCTATCCCAGCACGCACGGCGTCTTCGAAGCCGACATTCGAGATATCTGCGCCATCGTGCACGATGCCGGCGGCCAGGTGTACATGGATGGCGCCAACATGAACGCGCAGCTCGGCCTGACCAGCCCGGGTGCGATCGGCGCGGATGTGTGCCACCTTAACCTGCACAAGACGTTCTGCATTCCGCATGGCGGCGGCGGCCCCGGCGTCGGCCCGATCGGCGTGGCCGCGCATCTGGCCCCCTATCTGCCCAACCACCCGGCCCGCGCGGATGCGGGACCAGCCACCGGCATCGGGCCGGTTTCGGCGGCGCCCTTCGGCAGCGCATCGATCCTGCCCATCAGCTACGCCTATATCCGCATGATGGGTGCGGCCGGCCTGACACGTGCCACCCAGGTGGCCATTCTCAACGCCAACTACATCGCCGCCCGGCTGCGCCCGCATTATCCCATCCTCTATGCGGGCGCCGGCGGCTTCGTGGCTCATGAATGTATTCTCGATTGCCGCGGCTTCGCGGCCGAGGCGGGCATCCAGGTCGAAGACATCGCCAAGCGGCTGCAGGATTACGGGTTTCACGCGCCCACCATGTCCTGGCCGGTGCCCGGCACGCTGATGGTCGAACCCACGGAGAGCGAGCCCCGCGCCGAGCTCGACCGTTTCTGTGACGCCATGATCGCCATTCGCGGCGAAATACGCGCCATCGCCGAAGGCCGTGCGGACCGCACAGACAACGCGCTGCGCAACGCCCCGCACACCGCGGCGGAAGTGACCGCCGAGGCTTGGCGGCACGCCTATTCGCGCGCTCATGCCGCCTTTCCGATGGCGGGAATGGAAGGGGCGAAATACTGGCCGCCGGTCAAGCGCGTGGATAATGCGTATGGCGACCGCAATTTGGTGTGCACCTGCCCGCCGATTGCGGCATATGCTGTGGCCGCGGAGTAGAAGGCAGGGTCTGACGCAGTGTTTCGTCGGTGTGGTCGGTCCCGCTGCTTATCCAGACAATCCAGGGTCTGTAGCCTCAGGCCCCAGCCGGGCTCGCCACCAGAGCGTCACCGGTTCAAGCGCGGGTGGCGGGGGGCAGCGCCCATCGCCCTTCTCTTCTCCTTCGCCGCGCACGCAACGTGCACGACCCGCCGCGTGGCCGATCTCCCGCTGGTCGTCTGGGACCAGAAAATTCTTGTCTCCGTCGCGCTGAACGGCTCGCCCGAAACCATGGCGCTGGACACCGGCGCGGGCATTACCGCCATTTCCAGCGAAGCGGCCGGCCGGCTGAACATTCCGCACGATTTCGACCATCACGTCGAACTCGGCGGCGTGGGCGGCGCCAACAGCGCGCTGTTCATATCGCAACTCGACACGCTCGACCTCGGCGGTCTGCGCTTTTCCCACCAGGCACTGCCGATCATCGACTTTCCGCTGCGCGATGGCAGTGGGCGCCCTGTTGCCGGCCTGTTGGGCGCGGATATTCTCTCCCGCTACGATGTCGATCTCGACATTGCCGGCGGCCGGATGGCGTTCTGGCAGACCAGCGGGTGCGACATTTCGCCGCCACCATGGGATGCCAACGCGGATCCGTTGCCGATCGATCTGGATGAAGGCCACCACATCATCGTACCGCTGCGCGTGGACGGCGCCAGGCTCAGCGCTTTGCTGGACACAGGCGCGGGCGGGCTGGACCTGTCGCTGCGCGCAGGCATGCGCGCCGGCGTGACCGATGATGCGCTGGAGGCCGATCCCGTCATCCACGGGACAGGCGTGAACAACCGCACCTGGACCGGCCATATGCACCGTTTCCACACCGTAACTTTTGGCGGCCGCACGCTGAACGAGGTATGGACCGCGCTCGTTCCGAGCACGGATGTGGCGAGCTACAACGCGCTGGACCGCTCGGATGGGCTGGTGGGGATGCGCGTGCTGCACGATATGCACCTTTGGATATCCTATACCACCAAGAGCCTCTATGTCGCACCCTCTGGTGCCAGCCGTTATTGAGGAGCCGCCGATGCGTGGTGTCATCTTTTTTGCCTGCGCCGCGCTCGCATTGAGCCAATCGGCGGCGGCCACATGCACGGTTTCGCGCGAGGCCAC
>CAXUNZ010000218.1:0-771 GCA_964252525.1 uncultured Acetobacteraceae bacterium | reverse complement strand
TGATGGGCTTCAACCAATTGCCAGCAGCAGCAACACGGCAAAGCCTATGTGCCCGTGCAAATGAACGAGGCAACCGCTCTGTTCATGATCGATACCGGCGCCGCCGAGACGCTGGTCAACGCACCCTTTGCCGCCGAGGCAGGTGCCGGCATGGACCGCCACGCCGGCCAGCGCGTTTATGGCGGCGCCGGCGGCAAGCAGACATTACCTGTCTTTACCGGCCATGTGCGTATGACCCACATCGGCGACATCCATTTCCAGGACTGGGAATACGGCATCGTCAATCTTGGGAACATCGGACCGCCGACGATGACATTCGGCGGCATCCTCGGCGTGGATTTCATGCACTATTTTGATGTCGAAATCGACTTCCAAGCCAAAACCGTGTCTATTTACCGGCTAAGCGGCTGCGCGGAAGTCCACCCGCCGTCTTGGTCAGGTGACTACGCGGCCATCCCGCTCAAGCACACCCCCAGCCACAACTTGACGCTGCCGGTTTTTCTCGACAATGCCGATCTGGATATGGAGTTCGATACAGGGGCGGGCGGCTTCTGGCTCTCGCGCGATGCGGCGGCTAAGGCCGGCGTCACCGCCGCCGCCCTTGCCCACGATGAGCCATTGCGTGGCGCCGCCGGCATAGGCGGCGGCTTCGCCGCGGTGCGGCACCATTTCAATCTCCTTCTCATCGGCAAGGGAATTTATCCGAACGTCGATCTTCTCGTCGAAAACGAGGCGTCCACCAGAAACGAAACAGACGGCTTCGTCGGGCTG
>CAXUNZ010000217.1:0-6071 GCA_964252525.1 uncultured Acetobacteraceae bacterium | reverse complement strand
GATCGGGGCGCTCGATGATGCACGCTTCCTCGTCGATGACGTGAAAGACGCGCCCCAGTCCCGCCCCGCCTTCCTGCAATGCGGCGTTCAGTTGCCCCAGCGAGCGCACCGGGCGCGAGGCGGCTAGAAGTGCCGCAACGAAGCCAGTGAAACTGCCGAGCGTGTTGCCGCCATTGGCCGCGCGCCAACCGGCAAAGCCCAGCACGGCCGCCACCGCCGCCCCGCCGAGTATCTCCAGGAACGGGTCCACGCGGGCGCGATTGCGCGTCATGCGGTTCAGCGCTTGAAACAGGTTGTGGAAGGCAATGCCGGCGCGGGCGCGCTCGGCCGCTTCCAGCCGATAGGCGCGCACGGTGCGGGCCTGCGCAAAGCTTTCGGTCAACAGCGTGGCGGTTTCGCCCATGCGTTCCTGCATGCCGCCGCTGGCCTTGCGCACGCGCTTGCCCACGCGCTGGATCGGCAACGCGGCGAGCGGGTAGAGCGCCGCGGCCACCAGGCTGAACTGCCAATCCAGGATGAACATCGTCGCCACCAAGCCGAGTACCGTAATGGCGTCACCCAGCGCGTTGATGGCCCGGATCATCGCCTCGCGCACCGTCGTGGCATCCGTCGTGAAACGGGCGGCCAGTGCGGCGGGTGCTTCGCGCTCCAGGCGCGCGAGATCGGCTTGGACAAGGTGGGCAAACATGCGCTCCTGCAGTTCGCGGATCACGACAAGAACCAGGCGCTGCAGCACGATGGTCTGGCCATACTGCGCCGCCCCCTTGGCGCTGGTCACGATCACGACGATGGCCGGGATTTGGTAGAGAATACGCCGGTCATGCGCCTCGAACATGTCGACAGCGCGCTTGATGACGTAGGGGTAAAGGGCGGACAAGCCCGCCATCAACGCGGTCAGCAGCAGGACAAACAGGAGTTGAAGACGATGGTGGGCAATATGCTGGCGCCACAGCCGGCGCATCAAGGCGCGGGTGGTGAGAGTGGCCAAAGATGGAGAGTGGGCGTCCATAGCAGGCGCCCTTAGCAGAAAGGGCGGCGGCGGGAATGCGCCTTGGGGCGCGGAACCGGGCGGCGGCGTTCACGCGGCCAGCAGCTTGTCGACCGTAACCGGCAGCGAGCGCACCCGTTTGCCTGTGGCGTGATAGACCGCGTTGACCACCGCCGCGGCCACGCCAACGATGCCGATTTCGCCCAGCCCCTTCACGCCGAGCGGCGTGACTTCCCGGTCGTGGGTGACGATGTCCTCCATATTCTGCTCGAAGCGCGAGGTGGAGGTGATCGCATCGCCGAGAACCGCGCTCAAGCGGCCGTCCGCCTCCGCGCCGAGCTTGATCGAGTAGGTGCATTCCGGACGGTGGGCGTGGCTGAACATCTGCGAGCGCGTTATCACCACACGGACCGAACGCTCGAGGTGCATCGCCGCCATGGTCGCGACCTGGATCTGCCACTGGGGACGCAACCCGCCGACGAAGCCGCCGCCGACGAAGGTGTTGATGACGCGAACGTTCTTCGCTCCCAACCCAAAGGCGCTTGCGACATATTCCTGGGACGTCTGTGATCCCTGAACCTTGTCGTAGATCGTCACCTTGCCGTTGCCGTGCCAATGGACGGTCGAGGCGTGCATTTCCATTTGCATATGGTGCTCGACGGAGTGGTGGTAGTCGCCCTGGTGGCGAACTGCGGCCACGGCAAACGCGGCTTCCGCGTCGCCGTGGTTCTTGGGCGAGTGGAACGTGTCGCGCTTCTTGCCGGGCTTGGGGTAAAATTTTTCCTTTAACGACGTCTCGAAATCGATGTTGTGCGGCGCGACCTCATAGGCGACCTCGACCAGGCTGGCCGCAAAGCGCGCCGCCTCGAACGTCTCCGCGACGACGACGGCAATCGGCTAAGCGGCAAACATGATGGTGTCATCGTGGAACGGCTCTCCGGCGATTGGAGTTCGTCCCTCCAGCTTCTGTTCAGCCAGGCGTGCTTGGGCCGGTTCAGGTGGCTGATGACGTCGATGACACCCGGCACCGCGCGCGCGGCTGCCTTATCCATCGAAACGATCCGCCCCTTAGCGATCGCCGACAGCACGGCGACGCCGTGGAGCAGATCGGGGACATGATATTCGGCGGCGTATTTTGCCGTCCCGGTCACTTTGGCCACGCCGTCGACACGGTTGAGCGAGGTGCCGATACCGACCTTCTGCGGTGCGTTCATGGGCGACTCTCTCCCTAAGCGATCCGTTTGTCGGTCTGGGACTGCGGCGTCCCGGCTGCGGCCTGATGTAGGGCGCGGATGACGGCCTTGCGGCCGAGCTCGATCTTGAAATTGTTCGATCCCTGACCGACGGCGCCGTCCAGCAGCGCATCCGCCGCTAATGCGAAGGCAGCGTCACCAGGTTCGCGGCCGCGGAGCAGCTCTTCCGCTTCGGGGCGGCGCCATGGCTTGTGGGCGACGCCTCCCATGGCAATGCGGGCGTCCGCGATACGGCCATCTTCCATCCGCAGCCCGACGGCAATGGACACCAGCGCGAAAGCGTAGCTACGCCGGTCGCGTAGTTTCAAATAGGTGTGGTGCGACGCGTATCCCTCGGAAGGAAGGTCGATAGCTGTGATGAGTTCGCCCTGCCGCCAGGCGTTGTCTGCCCACGGCTCATTACCCGGCAGGCGATGATAGTCCTGAAAATCGATGGTCCGGTCGCCCTCTGGACCGGACACCCGCACCTGCGCCTCCAGCGCGGCCAAAGCCACGCACATGTCGGAGGGATGCGTTGCGATGCATTGCTCGCTCGCCCCCAGAATGGCGTGGATGCGGTTGAAGCCGCCGATCGCCCCGCAACCCTGCCCCGGCTGGCGCTTGTTGCAGGGCGTATCGACGTCGTAAAAATAATAGCAGCGCGTGCACTGATTGAGGTTGCCGCCATTGGTGGCGGCGTTTCTCAGCTGCGGGCTCGCACCGGCGAGGATGGCACTCGCTAACATCGGGTAACGAGCCTGAACGCGCGCGTCATAAGCTGTCTGGCTGTTGGTTGCGAGCGCGCCGAGACGGAGCCCGCCAGCCTCAAGCTCGGAGATCTACACGCAGCTTCAGGCGGTTGATGTCGACCACCTCGAGCGGGCGAGGAACGCGGCGATTTCCGGTGTTCCCGCTTTAACGGCGTCGCTCACGGTGGCCGGCCGCGCATAATCGACGCGGATCATTGTCCCTTCTCGTGCTCGAGCACATCCAGCACGGCATCGGCAATGTTTGTGTAGGCGCCGCAGCGGCAGATATTGCCGCTCATCTGCTCTCGAACTTCCAAGCGCGATCGGGCGTGGCCTTCGTTGATGAGCCCCTGGGCGGAGCAGATCTGCCCCGGCGTGCAGTATCCGCACTGGAAGGCATCGTGCTCGATGAACGCGGCCTGCAACGGATGCAGATTGCCCGGCTGGCCCAAACCCTCGATCGTGGTGATTTCACAATCGTCGAGCGTAACCGCCAGCTTTTTTTTTTATTTTTTGGGGTTCACATAGATCTACACCGTGCATGCGCCGCACTGCCCGTGATCGCAGCCCTTCTTCGTGCCGGTCAGCTGAAGCTTGGCACGCAGCAGATCCAACAACGTGGTCCAAGGCTCGATCTCCAGCCGCTATACCTCGCCGTTGATGGTGAGGGTCGTCGCGATCTGCGCAATCGCTTGTCCTGCCAATTGCTTCAGATGCGGCGTGGAGGTGAGAGGATGGTTCATTATGATTCACCTCAAGCCGATCATCGAGAGCTTGGGCGACAGCCGCTTGCGCCCACACACCGACAACGGCGAGGCGGCGGCCCGGTTCAGTGAAGCCCATGCCGTTCGTAACGGCACCGGTCTGAACAAATGGGCGGGAATTCTGAACCTCGATCGTTCAGTCCGCCGCCAGTCGATGCACGTGCACGCCCGCCACAATCCGCTCCGCAATCGCCCGCAGATGGTCATGATGGGTCAGGTAAATTACCTGTCCCAGCCGCGCCATGTCCTCCAGCACGCGCAACGTCTCCTCGGCGCGCAAATCGTCGAATGTCTCCATGATGTCGTCGGCAATGAACGGCACCGGCGCGCGCAGCTTGGCGAATTCCCGGTATCCCGCCGCCCGGAGCGCCAAGTAGAGCTGAAAACGCGTCCCCTTCGATAAATCCACGGCGAGCTTGGAGCCGCCATCCGCGCCGAGCGCGATCAGTACCTCGCCCCCGCCATCGCGCTCCGGCTGCGTGCCCAGGCCGCGATAGGCGCCGCGGCTGATCATGCGGAATGCGTCGGAGGCCTGCCGCATCATCGCACTGCGATGCAGGTCGCGATACGCGCGCAAAGCACGTTCGGCCGCCGCGATGCCGAGGCGCTGGCGCAGATAGGCCTGCGCCTTGTCCTCGATGGTGAGCAGAACAATCCGCCGCTGCGCCTCGATCCTAGCGGCGGCATCATCGCCCCCGACGGCCGCGATGGCATCTTCCGCCTCCTTGCTGGCGGCAAAGAGGGTTCTGGTGCGCTGGTCCAAATCCTCGACTTGCGAGGCGAGCCTGGCCTCCTGCGCGGTGAGCGCAGCCTCCTCATCATGCTCCAGCATCGCGCGCGCCTCGGCCAGGCTGCCGGCGTGCAGCGCGGAGAGGATTTCCCGTTCCGTCTGCGCCGCCTGGAGCTGCAAGTCGGCCTTTTCCCCGGCGTCACGCAGCTTACCGGCGAGTTCGATCAGCGAGCCGGCCTGCATCAAGGCCATCATCTCGCCTGCGCGCAATCCGTCTCGCCGCGCCTGGGCTTCGGCGTGGCGCTGCGCCTCCTCCGCCTTGGCAAGCGCCGCCTGGAGGGCTTGCCGATCCTGTGCGGCGCGGGCGGCATCCTGCACCCGGTCCAATATGGTTTGGGCGACATCGAGCGGCTGGCTTTTCCCAGGCTCAATGTCAAGCACCAACGCAAGCGCCTCCAGCTCGCGGTAAAACGCCGCCTGGTCATGCTCCATGTCGCGGATACGCCCGGCCAAATCGGCCCGCGTCTTCAGGGCGCCGGCAAGATCGGCGGCAGCCGATACCATGTCGCGCACGGTCTCGACGGGAAGCGATGCGGCCTCTTCGCCGAGCCAGCATGCCGCGCAGGCTTGCCGCCAGGCGGCTTGCCACGACTTCTCCGCTTGCGAGGATTTCTGCACCGCCTGTTCGCGCTTGCGGACCTCCCGTTCCGCCGCGGTGACGAGTTGTCCATGCTGGTGGGCGCGGGTCTCGCCATCGATCGCGCTCTGCGCCATTGCCGTCACCGCCTCCAGCGGTGCGCTGCCATCGTGCGGCAATCCGGCATGCGCCACCGCCTCGATCAACCTGGCGCGCAAACGCGCGGCGTCGGCCTGCGCCTCTGCCTCCTCCCGCTGCGCCTGGCGATGCAGCTGCCAGCTTTCCAGCGCCTGTTGGCGCCGCCCAAGCCAGTCGGCGAGCCATGCGGGCGAGAGATCGGCGTGATCCGCCAAGCCGATCCTGGCCGCCGCGCGGAGGAGGGTCTTGGCCAGCCCCTCGCGCTCGGCCGTCGCCGCTTCAAGCAACGCCATCGCGCGCGAGGTCTCCACACGCTGCGCGTCCAAAGCCCTGGCCGTTTCGTGCAGCTTTGCCAGATCCTGCGCATTGCCCAGGCGCGCGGCAGCCACGATGTCATCGCGGCGCAGCAGAGCCTCGAAAGCATCCGCGCTCGCCTGGTCGAGCGTGCGTCGGTGTGCCGCCCAAGCGGCTTCGCGCGCGCCGCGAATCTCGGTTGCTTGCCGGTCGCTGAACAATCCCGCGGTCTTGCCGATCGCCTGGTAAGCGGCCTCACGCTGGATGGTTGCGGTTTCATGCCGCTCGGCATCGGCCCGGCGCTGTTCGATCAGGACCGTTAGCTTCTGTGCCGAGATCACCCATTCCTCGACCCCGCGGGTTTCGGGTAGTGTCAGCGCGGCGAGCGCCTCGGCGCTCCCCCGCCAAGGCGCCAGCGTCAGCAGCCGCGCCGCCAGCGTGTCGGCGTGCTCGCTCATGGACCGGGATGCATTGCGGGCGCGCATGGTGTGATAACTCTCGCGCAGCGCCGCCATGGCGGCGGTGATTGGCGCCAGGGC
>CAXUNZ010000216.1:0-6110 GCA_964252525.1 uncultured Acetobacteraceae bacterium | reverse complement strand
CACCAGACAGTACATCTCCGGAGCCTGCTGTCGCCAGCCAGGGCGGCGCGTTGTCGTTGATCGCGATGCGCCCGTCGGGCGCGCCGATGATGGTGTCGCTGCCCTTGAGCACCACCACCGCACCCGTTTGCTTCGCGGCCGCGCGCACCGAGGCGGGCCGGTTGACACCGGGCGCACCAAAGACGCGCGTGAATTCGCCTTCATGCGGCGTGAGCACCGCCGCGCCGGAAAGCCCCGCCGGATTGCCGGCATAGGCGGTCAGCGCGCCGGCATCGGCCACCACCACGCGCCCCGCGGCGAGCAGGCGCGCCAGCACGCCGCCCGCCAATCCGGGCGCAAGCCCCGGGCCGCATACCCAAACGCGCCGGCGGTCATCCTCCAGCATCTGAGCCAGCGTGCCTTCGAGCACGATCGTGCCTGGCTCGGTCGCGCGGTAGGGCTCCAACCCTGCTTCCGCGGCGATGCTGACCAGCCCGGCGCCGGCGTGGCGCGCCGCCATCGAGGCCAGACGTGCCGCCCCGGGCATGGCGCCGCCATAGACGGTGACGGTGCCACGCGCGTATTTCTGGTCGGACGCGGATGCGGCACGGAGCTGCCACAGGCCAGGATTGTTGACGCTGGCCGCGGGCTTGATGCGCGCCAGCACACGCGCGGACATGCCGATATCGGCCAGCACGAGCTCCCCGCACAGATCGCGGCCGGGCAGCAACAGGTGGCCAGGCTTGCGGCGGAAGAATGTGACCGTGAGCGCGGCCTGTGGTGCCGTGCCGCGTACGGCGCCGGTCTCCCCATCCACGCCGCTGGGCACATCGATCGCCACAACGCGGCGCGCGGCGCGCAGGGTCTCGGCCGTCACGCCATCGACATCGCGCGTCAGGCCGGCACCGAAGACGGCATCGATGACAAGCTCGGCGCGCCCCGCCGCCCGCGCGCCGAAACGTGCGGTGGGACCGCGCCAGGCGGCGGCGGCCAGCGCGGCATCCGTGCCGCGCGTGGGCGTGGCAAAGGCCGCGGTCGCGACAGGCCAGCCGGCCTGGGCCAGGCGGCGCGCGACCACATAGCCATCGCCGCCATTATTGCCGGGGCCGCAGAGGACCAGCGTGCGGCACGGTGCGAAGCGGGCGCAAATGGCGCGCTCGGCCGCGCGGCCGGCGTTTTCCATCAGCGTTGCGCCGGCAAGGCCGGACTCGATGGTCAGGCGGTCGGCTTCGGCCATTTGGCGAGGCGTGAGGAGTTCCGGCGGCAGCGAAGATCGGGTGGGGCGTGGCTTGGTGTGAACGCCAAGCCCCCCCAAGCCCCCCGTCATGCTTCTCAGTGCTTGTAGCCGGGATCGAGCCGATCCAGCTTGCGCAGCAGCGCCGGCCAGACCAGCCGGTTGGCCACCACGCCCAGGCCACCCGCCCGACTCAGCTCCACGTTTTTCTCGATGACCTCGGGTGCGGTCGGATAATCCTCCCGCCCCAGAATGCGCGTGCGCACCTGCATCGTGCAGGCGCGCTCGAGGTAATACATGCGCGTGAACGCCTCCGCGCAGGTCTGCCCGACCGAGAGCGTGCCATGGTTGCGCAGCAGCATCAGATTTTTGCTGCCGAGGTCCTGCTGCAGCCGTGGCCGCTCGTCATGATCCAGCGCGACGCCTTCATAGTCGTGATAGGCCAGATCATCGATCACCAGTTGCGCGGTCTGATTCAGAGGGGCCAGGCCCTCCCGCGACGTGGCGACGGCGGTGCCGTCCGGCGTGTGCAGGTGCATGACACAGCCGGCATCCTCGCGCACCTCATGCACCGCGGAATGAATCGTGAAGCCCGCGGGATTGACCGCGTAGGCGCTTTCGCTGACCGCGCGTCCGTCCATGTCGATCTTGACCAGGCTGGAGGCGGTGATCTCCTCGAACATCATGCCGTAGGGATTGATCAGGAAATGATGCTCCGGGCCGGGGATGCGGGCCGAGATGTGGGTGAAGACAAGATCATCCCATCCGAAAAGCGCGACCAGCCGGTAGGCGGCCGCAAGATCGGTGCGGATGGCACGCTCGGCCGCGCTGAGCATTGGGCTGACGTTCTGGTCCACGGGGCTGCTCCCTGGCATGTTCGGATCAACTCTAGGCTCGCGGCCGCCCCGTGGCCAGCGAGCACACGGCAAATGTGCATCGGGGGGCTTTGCACGCGCGCGACGCCGCCTACCTCAGAACGATGAACCGAACCGTTCGGTCACCAGGAGCGACACATGGACGCCGCCCCCGCCGACTTTCCCAAGGAAGACAGCCGCGATGCAAGTGAGGCGGACCCGCCGCCCGCGCGCGGCAAGGGTCTGGTCTTCATTGTCCTGGCTCTCGTCGGGATCGGCTTGATCGCAGCCGCGGTGCTCTACTGGCTTCACGCCCGCCACTTCGAATCCACTGATGACGCGTTCATCGACGCGCACACAAGCCAGGTCTCACCGCAAATCGGCGGCCGCGTCACGGCGATCCTGATCCAAGACAATCAGTTAGTCGCGGCCGGTCAGACGCTGATCGAAATCGATCCGCGGGACATGCAGGTCCGCCTGATGGAGGCGCAGGCGCAGCAGGCGCAGACCGCGGCCAGCCTGGAACAGGTGCGCGCCACGCTGGCCGTGCGCCAATCCGATCTCGGGCAGGCCGACGCCAATACACGCGTGGCCGAGGCCGATCTCGGCCAGGCCCAGCAGGATCTGACCCGCTATCGCGCCATCAATCCGCGCGCCATCACGCGCCAGCAGCTCGACAATGCCAACGCCTCCATGCACGCGGCTGCGGCGCGGCGCGATGCCAACCGCCAGGCGGCCATCGGCATGCGCGCGCAGATTGCCGTCACCCGCGCGCAGATCGCGGCGTCGGAGGCGGCCCTTGCCGTTGACGCGGCCCACGTCGCCAATGCGCGCCTGCAACTTTCCTACGCCACGGTCCGCGCACCCGCGGCTGGACGCGTGACGCGCCGCACGGTCGAGCTCGGAAATTACGTCAACCCCGGTCAGGCGTTGCTGGCGATCGTTCAGCCGGGCGTGTGGGTCACGGCCAATTACAAGGAAACGCAATTGACGGATATGCGCCCGGGCCAGCACGTGCGCGTGCATGTCGATGCATTTACCGGTCACGACTTGGCCGCGCACGTGGACAGTCTGCAAAGCGGTACGGGCGCGATCTTCAGCGCGCTGCCAGTGGAAAATGCCACGGGCAATTATGTCAAGGTCACGCAGCGCCTGCCGGTCAAGATCGTTTTCGATGAAGACGTCAGCCGCCTGGCGCTGGCGCCGGGGATGTCCGTGACGCCCAGCGTCACTGTGCGCTGACGGCAATGGCGAGCCATGAAGCGCTGCCCTATTCGGCCGCAGGGCCGCACAATCCGTGGGCCATTGCGGTCGTGGTCTCCATTGCCACCTTCATGGAGGTGCTGGACACCACGATCGCCAACGTCTCATTGCGCCATATCGCGGGCAGCCTGGCCATCAGCCAGGACCAGAGCACCTATATCCTGACGAGCTATCTGGTCAGCAACGCCATCGTCGTTCCGATCAGCGGCTGGCTGGCGACCGTCATCGGGCGCAAGCGATTCTACATGATCTGCGTAGGGCTCTTCACGATCGCCAGCGCGGGCTGCGCGACATCGACCTCGCTGGCGCAGATCATCGTCTGGCGCGTGCTGCAGGGTATCGGCGGCGGCGGCCTGGCGCCTGTTGAACAATCGATCTTCGCCGACACCTTCCCCGTGGAAAAGCGCAGCCAGGCCTTTGCGCTCTACGGATTGACCATCGTCTTCGCGCCCGCTGTCGGTCCTGTTCTTGGCGGCTGGCTGACGGATGCTTTTTCCTGGCATTGGGTGTTTCTCATCAACGTGCCGGTCGGCTGCCTCTCGCTTGTGCTGGCCGGTTTGCTGGTGCACGATTCACCTGCGCTGAAGCGTGACCGCGCGGCCATGCTCAAGCGCGGGCTGACGATCGATTATCTCGGCTTTGCGCTGGTGGTGATCGGCTTCGGCGCGCTGCAGATCGTGCTCGACCGTTACGAGCGCGAGGACGGCATCGGCTCTCCCTTTATCAACGTCTTTGGCACGATCTGCGTCGTTGCATTGGTGGTCCTTGTCGCCTGGGAGTATTTCCATCCCCAGCCGGTGATGAACGTGCGCCTGCTGCGCCACCGTTCCTTCGCCATCACCTGCGTGCTGATGCTGGCCGTCGGCTTCACGCTGATTGCGGCTACGCAGCTGCTGCCGCAACTTTCGCAGACGCTGATGGGCTATGATGCAACGACCGCGGGACTGACGCTGGGGCTGGCCGGCATCGTCACGATCGTGCTGATGCCGCTTTCCGGCGTGCTGACAGGGCGTATCATCCAACCGCGCTATCTGGTTTGCGCCGCGTTTGCCGGAACCGCATACGCTATGTGGTATGCCGCGCACCTCTCGCTGGATGCCAGCTTCTGGTCGCTTTCCTACGCGCGCATGTTGCAAGCGATGTGGCTGCCTTTCCTGTTCATCCCGATTTCATCCGCGAGCCTTGTGGATGTACCGCCGGCGTTGAACGGCGATGCATCGGCCATGACAAATCTGATGCGCAATCTCGGCGGGTCGATCGGTGTCAGCTATACGACCACGCTGCTGGCCTATCGTCAGCAATTTCACCAAGCACGGCTGTTGGAACATATCACGCCTTACGACGGCTACGGATTTGCGTCGAACTGGTCCGCGATTGCCGGGCGCGTGGCGGCGCAGGCAGGAATCATGACGTATCTCGACCTGTTTATCGCGCTGGGTCTGGTTGCCGCCGTGGTGGCGCCGCTGGGATTGCTGCTACCGAACTTGCCGAAGGGTGCCGCGGCGGCAGCGCATTAAAGCAAAATAGACGGGGGTCTGGGGGGAGATGGCACATCCCCCCCAGCCTTCCTTGCCTTGCTGATATGTCGATTTGGCCGATACAGGCATCATATCGTCTCCACCGACATCGACTTCACCAGCGCCAACACAGCTTTGCCCGGCCGCAATGCAAGCCGCTCGGCGGCATCGACCGTCACCCGGCTGAGCAATTGCCCGCCGCCGACATCCAGTTCCACGAGTGCGGCATGCGCCGCCTCCCTGCGCCCAACCGCCACCACCACCGCCGGCACCACATTGTTCACGCTGATCTGGCGCGGCGCATCCAGCGCCACGATCACCTCGCGCGCCGGCACCAACAAACGCACGGGCGTTTGCGGCGCCAGATCCAGCATCGGCACGAAAAGCACCAGCCCGCCGCACGCAACCGAACTGAGGCGCCGGTCAAGATCGTGGCTGTGCACATATCCACTCAGCACGCCGGCCGCATCCTCGCGCAATGCCAATGGCAGATCGACGCGGCTGGCCAATTCCCCCACGGGACCTTCCGCCCGCACGCGCCCCGCCTCCAGAAGCACAAGGTGGTCAGCCAGGCGCACCACTTCCTCGATGGCGTGCGTCACGTAGATTATCGGCAGACTCAGGTGTTCGCGCAGCCGTAGCAGATAGGGCATGATTTCCGCGCGGCGCGCGGCATCCAGGCTCGCCAGCGGTTCGTCCATCAGCAACAGCCGAGGCTGGCTCAGCAACGCACGCCCGATTGCCACGCGCTGGCGCTCGCCGCCGGACAGCGTGGCAGGCCGTCGCGCCATCAAAGCCTCAAGACCGAGCAACGCGACCGTCTCATCCACGAAAATCGGGCCGCCACGCGGGGCACGCCGCAAGCCGTAGAGCAGATTGTGCCGCACGCTCATATGCGGAAACAGCCGGCCATCCTGAAAAACCACGCCGAAGCGCCGGGCGGAGGGTGCCACGCGGTCCAGCCACTCGCCGGAAATATTCAGCGTCATGCGATCGGCCCGGAAAAGCCCGGCCATGGCCTTGAGCGTCGTCGATTTGCCGGATCCCGAGGGTCCGAACAATGCGGTAATGCCGCGCGCCGGGGCGCGGAAGGATGCGGCTAACGTGAACGCCGCAAAGGAATGTTCGACGGTGACTTCGATCGACATGACGTATAGGTCGGCCCCGGGCCCTTATACCACGTCGCGTAAAGAACGACTCGTCCAGAAAGGAGGGGGGGGGGGGGGGGGGGGGGGGGGGGGGGGGGGGGGGGGGGGGGGGGGG
>CAXUNZ010000215.1:5044-6118 GCA_964252525.1 uncultured Acetobacteraceae bacterium | reverse complement strand
AAACCGCTCATGACAAACCCTTGCACACCCTTGCTATGGAGTAAGGTCGCCAAAGCGGGCACACAAGCGCCCGAACAGACGACCACTGCCCCAGCCGCTCCCCGAGGCGCGCTCAACCAAGGAGAGACAGGCGATGTCGGACGCACCCGGCGCCCCAGGCATCCCCCCGCGCTGGACATCCAGCGACAAGAGCGGCGTCGGCACCGCACTCTCCGCCACCAGCCGCGTCTGGTTCACCCTCAGTCACGGCATCCTCAACGAATGCTACTACCCGCGCGTCGACCAGGCCTGCATCCGTGACTTCGGCCTGATCGTCACTGACGGCCAATCCTTCTTCGCCGAGGAAAAGCGCGACACCGACTGTGCCATCCGCGCCCTGGAAGACGGCGTTCCCGCCTACGAACTCATCAACACCCACCGCCCGGCCGATGGCACGCCGCCGCGCTTTCGCATCGTCAAGCGCGTGCTGACCGACCCGACGCGAGACGTCGTGCTCCAGGAAATCCGCCTCGAAATCCTTGCGGGCCCCCCGTTGCGCCTCTTCGCCCTGCTCGCCCCCCATCTGGTCAACGCCGGCACCAACAACACCGCCTGGCTCGGCGACTACAAAGGCCAGAAGATGCTCTTCGCCGAGGGCGGCGGCACCGCGCTGGCCATGGCCGCCTCCACGCCGATGGCCGCGCGCTCGGTCGGCTTTGCCGGCGTGTCGGACGGGTGGCAGGACCTCTCGCGCCATTTCAGCCTCACCTGGGCCTATGACCGCGCCGTGGACGGCAACGTGGCGCTGACCGCCGAACTCACCCTGCCCGCGGACGGCCCCCTCTACCTGGCGCTCGGCTTCGGCCGCAGTCCGACGGAGGCCGGCTTTCGCGCCCGCGCCAGCCTGCAGGACGATTTCGCCCGTCTGGCGCGTCTCTACGCCGAGGCCTGGCGCCACTGGCAGGCCGGCCTCCGCCCGCTCGACCGCGCCAGCCGCGGCCAGAACGGCTACCGCGTCAGCACCGCCGTGCTGCGCGCCCACGAAGCGCCCTCCTTCCCCGGCGGCTTCATCGCCAGCCTCTCCATTCCCTGGGG
>CAXUNZ010000215.1:0-5034 GCA_964252525.1 uncultured Acetobacteraceae bacterium | reverse complement strand
TGACGACCGCGGCGGCTACCACCTCGGCTGGCCGCGCGACCTGGTGGAGACCGCCGGCGGCCGGCTCGCCGCCGGCGCGCACGCCGAAGCCGTGCGCGTGCTCGACTATTTGCGCACCACGCAGGAGCCGGACGGCCACTGGCCGCAGAACAACTGGCTGGACGGCAGTTCCTACTGGCAAGGCGTGCAGATGGATGAATGCGCCTTTCCCATCCTGCTGGTCGACATGGCCCACCGCAACGGCGCCATCAGTGATGTCCAGGCCCGCCGCTACTGGCCCATGGTGCGCGCCGCCACCGCCTTCCTGCTGCTGAACGGCCCGGTCACCGGCCAGGACCGCTGGGAGGAAAACGCCGGCTACTCCACCTTCACCCTCGCGGTCGAAGTCGCCGCCCTGCTGACCGCGGCCGAGTGCGCCGAGCGCGAAGGGGCGGCCGACCTCGCCCGCGTCCTGCGGGACACGGCCGATGCGTGGAATGACAGCATCGATGAATGGTGCTTCGCGCGTGACACGCCGCTCGCGCGCGCGGCCGGCATCGCCGGCTATTATGTCCGCATGGCGCCTGACCGCGCGCCCACCGGCCAATCCGACCTGTCGGGCAACGTGCTGATCAAGAACCGCCCGGAAGGACAGGGCACCTTTCGCGCTGCGGACATCGTCAGCCCCGACGCGCTCGCGCTCGTGCGCTTCGGCCTGCGCGCGGCCGACGATCCGCGCATGATCGATACCGTGCGCGCCATCGATGCCACCGTGCGCGTGGAGCTTCCCGCCGGCCCGGGATGGTATCGCTACAACAACGACGGCTATGGCGAGCACGCCGATGGCGCGCCCTTCGATGGCACCGGCCATGGCCGCATCTGGCCGCTTCTGACCGGCGAGCGCGCGCATTACGCGCTGGCCCGCGGCGATCGCGCCCAGGCCGAGGCGCTGCTGGCCACGATGGAAGCCTGCACCAGCCGCGGCGCGCTGATCCCCGAACAGGTCTGGGACAGCCCCGACATCCCCGCGCGCGAGCTGTTCCGCGGCATGCCCAGCGGATCGGCCATGCCGCTGGTCTGGGCGCACGCCGAACACATCAAGCTGCTGCGCTCGCTGGCCGATGGCGCGGTCTTCGACCTGCCGCCGCAGACCGTGGCGCGCTACCAGCGCACCCGCACCGCCCCGCGCGTGCTGCCCTGGCGGCCCGGCTTTCAGCCGCAGCGCCTGCCGCAAGGCCGCGTGCTGCGCGTGGCGCTGGCAATCGGTGCGGCGGTGCTGTGGAGCGATGACGATTGGTCCACCAGCCGCGAAACGCTCGCGGCCGATTGCGGCATCGGCGTGTTCGTCGCCGAATTGCCGACCGGCGAGTTGGGTGCCGGGCGCAGCGTTGTTTTCACCTGGCGCGAGCTGGCGTCGGGCAATTGGGCCGGCACGGATTACCGCGTGGTCGTGGTCTAGCCCCCGGGATTGGGGCGGAGCAATTCAGGCAAATCAATGGCTCGCGCGGGATGGCGGTATTTGGGCACGCAAAGGGAAAAAGGCTGAGGGGGATGTGCCATCCCCCCCAGACCCCCCGTCATTATTTTATTCTGGCCGCCGCTTTCACCGCCATTATTACGTTCGCACGCTGCTGCGCGACGGCGTGCTGCCGGGACTGAAGCTGCGCCTGACGAATACGGCTAAGAAACTTGGCATCAGTTGCCGGACCTTGCATGCAATCATGTCGGAGCGCGTGGCGGCCGTCGTCACAAAAATACCGGCGATGGCGGCGTGAGGGGAAGTGAACAGATCCCTGACGCCATCGTGTTTTGAACATGCCGCCGTAAACCTGCAGTTTCAGTGTCCTTGTGACCAAGGCGGGCGGAGATGCCATCGAACCGGATCCAACGCCCACGCCGCCCAGCCGCCCATGCTCATTGGCTGCCGGCAAGCATGGCCCTCGCCATTTTCCTGCCTGCATCAAGTACTGCCTGGGCCGACGGCGACCATGGCCGGTGCCCTGGCTACTCCAAATGCCCCGAAATCAGCTACGCCGCTGTCGAGCGCAACAACGCCGACGCCGCCCGCGTGGACCGCGAAATCGCCCGCATGGAAGCCCAGGGCTTGCGCGAGGCGCGCGAGCCCAACCTCACCGCCCACCAGGCCGCAGTTACGCTCGGCAAGCTGATCATTCACGACACCAGCATCTCGGCGCTGGACAATCGCGCCTGCGCGTCCTGCCACGTAACCGGAACGGGCTTTACCGGCGGCATCTCGATCTTCAATGAAGAGAACGTGGCCTATCCCGGCTCCGTCGTGCATCGCTCTTCGAACCGCCGGCCGATGAGCTACGCCTACGCACCCTTCGCCCCGACCTTCCACTATGACGCCGCACAATCGGATTTCATCGGCGGCAATTTTTGGGACATGCGTGCAACGGGTCTCAAGACCGGCATTGCCGCCGGCGACCAGGCCGAGGATCCGCCAGTCGACCCCGCTGAACTCGCCTCGCCCGATGCCGGCTGCGTCATTTACGCCATCAAGCATGGCCCCTATCACGACCTTTTCAAGCGTGTCTGGGGCAGCGGTGCCTTCGACATCACCTTCCCGCCCGATACGGACAAGATCTGCGGCAAGCCCTATTCGAACAGCGCGCCCGATCCGACGATGCTCAAGCTCGATCCCGCCAGCCGCGCGCAGGTCAATCGCAGCTTCGATGATTTCGGAGTCGCCGCGGCGATATACGAAGCCTCGCCCGAGGTCAGTGCCTTCTCCTCGAAATTCGATGCTTACCTCGCCGGCAAGGAAACACTGACTCCGCGGGAAATGGCAGGGCTCAAGCTGTTCAACGGCCGCGGCAATTGCGCGCAGTGTCATGACATGTCGGGCAAACAGCCGCTCTTCACCAATTTCGGCACGGCCAATATCGGCACGCCCCGCAATCCGGATCTGCCCTATTTGCACGAAAACGTGCCCGACAAACGCGGCTACGTCGCCAACAAGATGGGACCGCGCTACATCGATAATGGGCTCGGCGACTTTCTCTCCGGCCAGATGCCCGGCTCGACCATGCCGACCAAAGCCGAACGCAAGCTCGCCCCTCTGTTCATGGGCCGCTTCCAGGTCCAGACCGTGCGCAATGTGGACAAGCGCCCCTACCCGGGCTTCGTGCGCGATTACGGTCATAACGGCTTCTTCAAGAGCCTGGACTCCGTCGTGCATTTCTACAACACACGTGATGTGTTGCCTCAGTGCACCTACAGAAATCCCGAGGACGGCGATGGCCGGGTCGGTGTCACCTGCTGGCCCGCACCCGAACAGCCGGCCAATGAAAATCAGAAGCTCATCGGCAATCTCGGCCTGAGCACGGAAGAAGAGCACGATATCGTCGCGTTCTTGGGCACGCTGTCGGATCGGAAGCTGGCAAAAGAGTAGCGAAACTGGGAGCATCGCCCGCCCCCACAAACCGACCGTCATTTATGTGGGCAGCCCAAAATAATGACGGGGGGTTTGGGGGGGCAGGCACTGCTCCCCCAACCTTTTAAAGTCCGCCTTTCTGCTCATGGCCAAGAAGGCGAACCCTATTGCAGGCGTGCCCAACATGACCATGTAAAAACCATCAGTGGCCACAAAATCGTGTGGGTCTCATCGCTGCATGTGAGCGATGCCGCTCTCCGCCGCAAATCGAAGATAAGGTGCCTGCCTATGAAATACCTGTTGGCTTCAACGCTATGTCTCGGCGCATTCAGCCTAGCGCCGTGCGGCCGGGCCGCGACAGTCACTGTTGTTGCAACTCAGAACATCGGGCAGGGGCCGAAATCCTCTCTCCTGCAAGTCGGTGCCGAACTCTACGGCACCTCGATTAGCAGTTCATCGAGCCAGCATGCAGGCGCGGTCTTCAAGGTCAATCCTTCGACGGGCGTGGCCAAGCTGATATACAATTTCACCGGCACGCCGGACGGAATGGGGCCCTGGCAGGGCGCGCCCTTGACCAACGTCAATGGCGCGTTGTTCGGAACCACCTACATGGGTGGCAATTCTGCCGGCGATGGCAGCACATATGGCGTCATATTCAGCATCAATATCAAGACCGGGCACGAGAGTGTCGTCTATCGTTTTGGCGGCGGTACGGACGGCGCGTCCCCCGAAGCGCCTTTGCTGCCGTATAAGGGGCTGCTCTATGGAACGACCTTCCTTGGTGGCGATGCCGCAAATGATGGGACAATCTACACGATCGATCCGGCCAGCGGAAGCGAGAGCGTGGTCTATCGCTTCGGCGGCAGCGACGGGTCCAATCCGCAAGCGGCGCTGACACCAATCAATGGGCTGCTCTACAGCACAACCTATCTGGGCGGCTCTCATTCGGGCGGAACCCTCTACACGTTTGATCCAACCACCAAGACAGAAGAGGTCCTCCATAATTTCGGTGGCGCCGTTGATGGGCAGCAGCCCAACGCCATCCTCCAGGTCGGAAATGCCGTTTACGGAACGACGTATGCGGGCGGGAAAAAGGGCGGTGGAACAGTCTTCAAGGTCGATCTCAGCTCCGGCAAAGAAACCGTCCTCTACAGCTTCACAGGCGGGTCGGACGGCGCCGGCCCGCAATCGCCCCTGATATCGTTCAACGGTCTGCTCTACGGAACCACCACGCGCGGCGGTTCGGGCGGCGCGAACGGCACGATCTACAGCATCGATCCGCCGAGCGGCGCGGAAAAAACGGTGTACAGTTTCCCCGGCGGCCTCGACGGAAGCGACCCGAACGCCGCGCTCGTCGATGTCGGTTCGGCGCTTTACGGCACCACGGCCACCGGCGGCAGCACCAAAGTCTGCGGTCGCGCCGGTTGCGGCATTATCTACAAACTGCAGCCCTGAGGCGCTGCGGCATCAGGTGCTAATGAGAAATCTGGAGAAGCAATGCCTGCCCTCCAGATCCCGTCATTTATTTCGCGTGCCGCGAATGTTGGCGGCGACTGGGAGCTGGCGTTGGCGAGAGTTTTCCACTTGCCCGTACTCTCGCCACTACACCAACTCCACAAACCCATTGCCCGATTGCGGAAAATAAACCTACCCTCCTC
>CAXUNZ010000214.1:0-6136 GCA_964252525.1 uncultured Acetobacteraceae bacterium | reverse complement strand
GTACTGGACCGCCATCGGGCGAACAAGCGCGCTGATGGCATGTTTTCAGAAGCTGCCCCTGGGCCGGCCGGGCCGGCCATCACGCGGCTTTCTTGAACTTGAGCGGCCCGCCACGAACCCGCGTGCCATGCTGGCGTTGTCCCGGCGCTCTCGCCACCGGCGCGTGCCACAGATATGGAGAGTTGCCCATGACCATGAAAAACGCCTTGGCTGCCGCCTTGCTCATCGGCACGACGCTGGGCACCAGCCTTGCCGCGACCGCGCAAACCGCGGCGCCATCCGCCTCGCCCAGCGCGCCCGCCATGGCGCCGGCAAGCCCGCCGGCCATGTCCGGCGGGTCGATGGCGGCCACCAGCACGGCCAGCCTTTCGGCTGCCGACAAGAAGTTCGTCATGGCGGCGGCCTCCGCCGGCATGGCAGAAGTTCAGGCCGCTCAGCTTGCCCAGCAGAAGTCGCAAGATCCCAAGGTCAAGGATTTCGCGGCCAAGATGATCACCGATCACACCGCCAACAACACGCAGCTGAGTACGCTGGCCAGCCAGAAGGGCATTACGGTGCCGACGGCGCTGGATGACAAGGATCAGGCGGAGATCGACAAGCTGACCAAGCTGGATGAGCCGAAGTTCGACAAGATGTATCTCAAGGGCCAGGTGAAAGACCACAAGTCGATGCTGGCCATGCTCCAGAAAGAGGCCAAGAGCGGCAAGGATAGCGATTTGAAATCCTTTGCCGAACAGACCATCCCGGTCGTTCAAAGCCATCTGGACATGGCAAAGACCGACAAATCCAGCAGCTAAAAAAAGCCAATTGGTCTGGGGGGATGACACATCCCTCCAGCCTTTTTCTCACGGCGGACAAGACGGCCAGTCGGCTACACCCACGTGATCACGGTGCAGCGATGATGCTGCCGGCGTAGTCCAACGCTCGAACGTGTGCCCTTATTAAGGACGAAGCGTCAGGCGGCCGTGCCGCTCAGCGGCCGCAATGCGCTGATCAGCCCGCGTATTTCATTGAACTCCTCATCCGTCGCATAGGCGGCGCGATCGGACAGCCGTTCGATCAGCTTGGATGCGGCGACCTCGACCAGGGCAAGCTGGTTTCGCAGCGCCTGGGGATCGACAGGATTGGTAGCGGGCATTGACAACTCCTACGTGGGTGCGACACGCGCATGCCTTGGGCTGCTCGTCGTTATAGAGCAAAACGCAGCCATGGCTCAATCTACCGCAACACACGTCGATAAATATTTGTGTAACGATAAGCCGAATCCGCGGCCTCAAGACGCACACGACTCGTCGAAGATCGTTCGTGGGCGACGACGTCAGGCCACGACCCTGTCAGTGCGGAGCCTCATCCTCAGGTTGCGGTCGGTGGGGTAAGCTGCAAACTTCCGCGACTCGGCAATGAGGTCGGGCGCGATTATGCGCGCTAAAATGTCATGGCGCTGGCTTGCACAACCAAGGGAAGCGCGCGGATTTCTGCCAAGATAGACTCGGGAACATCGTCATCGACCGAGACCAGACAGATCGCATCACCGCCGGCGGCAGCGCGGCCGAGATGGAAGGTGGCGATGTTGATGCCGTGCCTCGACAGTGTCTCCCCAAACTTGCCGATAAAGCCTGGCTTGTCCTGGTTGGTGACATAGAGCATGTGGCGGCCGAAATCGGCCTCCACGGGAATACCCTTGATTTCGACCAACCTGGGCTTGTTCCCCGCGAACAGCGTGCCGGCAACAGCGCGCGTGCCTGTGTCGGTCGCAACCGATATGCGGATCAGGGTCTGGTATTCGCCGGCGCGGTCGTGAACGGTTTCAGCAACCGCGATGCCGTGCTCACGCGCGGCGACGGGCGCGTTGACCATGTTCACGCCGGCCAGCACCGGCGAGAGCAGGCCGGCCAGTGCCGCGGCGGTCAGGGGCTTGTGGTTGAGTGCCGCGGCGGCACCTTCGTATTCGATCGTAATGCCGCGTATGACACCTTCCTGCGCCCGCGTGAGCTGGCCGGCGAACGCGCCGAGTTTTTGCACGAGCGCCATGTAGGGGCGCAGGCGCGGTGCGTCCTCGGCCGAGACGGAGGCGGTGTTGATCGCATTGGTTATCGCGCCCGTCAGCAAAAAGTCGGAAATCTGTTCCGCGACCTGCAGGGCGACGTTCTCCTGCGCCTCACTGGTGCTGGCGCCGAGATGGGGCGTGCAGACGACCTGTTCCATGCCGAAAAGCGGGCTGGATTTGGCAGGCTCGGTTTCAAAGACGTCCAACGCCGCGCCGGCCACGTGACCGGAGGTGATGGCGTCCGCCAAAGCGGCTTCGTCGATCAGGCCACCGCGCGCGCAATTGATGATGCGCACGCCGCGTTTGGTGCGGGCGATGTTTTCGCGCGAGAGGATGTTGCGCGTGCTGTCGGTCAGCGGCGTATGCAGCGTGATGAAATCCGCGCGCGCCAAAAGCTCGGGCAGATCGAGTTTTTCCACGCCGAGATCGAGCGCGCGTTTTTCCGACAGGAACGGATCGTAGGCCACCACCCGCATCTGCAAACCCTGCGCGCGGCTGGCCACGATCGAGCCGATATTGCCCGCGCCGATCAGGCCGAGCGTCTTGCCGGTGAGCTCCACGCCCATGAAGCGGTTCTTCTCCCAGCGGCCCGCCTTGGTGCTGGCGGTGGCTTCGGGAATCTCACGGGCGAGGGCGAACATCATGGCGATGGCATGCTCGGCCGTGGTGATGGAATTGCCGTGCGGCGTGTTCATCACGACGACGCCGCGGGCGGTGGCGGATTTAAGATCGACATTGTCCACGCCGATGCCGGCGCGGCCAACGACGCGCAGATTGGTGGCCGCGTCGAGCAATTCGCGCGTCACCTTCGTGTTCGAGCGGATCGCCAGGCCGTCATAGGCGCCGATGATGTCGCGCAACTCGGCGGGGGAAAGACCGGGTCTGACATCGACGTCCAGACCACGGTTGCGGAAGATGTCGACCGCGGCTTGCGAGAGCTTATCGCTGATGAGGACACGCTTCATCGCTCAGGCCGCCGCTTGGGATGGGTATTCGGCGTGGAGCTGGCCCATGCCCCAGTCCAGCCAGGGCAGGAGCGCTTCTATGTCCGAGGTTTCGACCGTGGCGCCGCCCCAGATGCGCAAATGCGGCGGCGCATCGCGATGGCCGGCAATGTCGAACGCCACTTTCTCCTGCTCCAGGATCGCGGCGAGCTTTTTCACCGCGGTTGCCTGATCGTCTTTGGACAGCGCGCTGAACCAGGGTGTCTGGATGGCGATGCAAATCGAGGTGTTGCTGCGTATGGCGGGATCTTCGGCCAGAAAGCGCGCCCAGCTGGTGGTGGGCACCCAGGCTTCCACCGCGGCCAGATTGGCGCGGCTGCGCGCGATCAAGCCCGGCAAGCCGCCCACGGATTCGGCCCAGCGCAGGCCGTCCAGCGCGTCTTGCACGCACAGCATGGAGGGCGTGTTGATCGTCTCGCCCACAAAGATGCCGTCGATCAGCTTGCCGCCCTTGGCCAGGCGGAAGATTTTCGGCAGCGGCCAGGCGGGCGTGTAGGTTTGCAGGCGCTCCACCGCGCGCGGCGAAAGGGCGAGCATGCCGTGCGCCGCTTCTCCGCCGAGCACTTTCTGCCAGGACCAGGTGACCGCATCGAGCTTGTCCCACGGCAATTCCATCGCAAAGGCGGCGCTGGTTGCGTCGCACAGCACGAGGCCTTCGCGGCGCGCACTGATAAAGTCGCCGCCCGGGAGCTTGGCGCCGCCGGTGGTGCCGTTCCAGCACAGCACCAGATCGCGCGCGGGATCGATCGCCGACAGGTCTGGGATGCCGCCATACGGCGCCTTCAGCACGCGGGCATCGATTTTCAGTTGGCGGGTAACATCCGTGGCCCAGCCCTCGGAAAAACTCTCGAATGCCAACACGTCACAGCCGCGCGCGCCAAGCAGCGTCCACATCGCCGCTTCAAACGCACCCGTGTCCGAGCCGGGCATGATGGCGAGTTTCCAATCGGCGGGCATATCGAGGATGGCGCGTGACCGCTCGATGATTTCGGCCAAGGCGGCCTTGGGCGCGCGGGCGCGATGGCTGCGGCCCAACTGGGCGGCGCGCAACACGTCGAGCGACCAACCTGGCCGCTTGGCACAGGGGCCGGAGGAAAAATGGGGATTGTGCGGACGCAGATCCGGCTTGGCGGCAAATGCCATATGCTGGTTCTCCCTTACAGAAGAAAAGCGCCCCGGTGGGGGGGCGTGACCCGGCGCGGCTGGTAATGGGGAATGGCGCGGCTGGCAAGCGCGGCGTCGGATCCGCTCGCCCGCGCTTGGTGCATAGCTGCCTTCAGTATTCCTTTACCCAATGTGTCATCGGTGCAAGGATCGGCGCAACGGCGCCGCACGAGCGCCACGCGGGAAGGAGACGCATGTCACTCGATCGGCACGGCCTGCTGACGCGGGCACGCATCGTCGCACCGCCCGGCTACAATCGCTGGCTGGTGCCGCCAGCGGCACTGGCCGTGCACCTGTCCATCGGCATGGTCTATGGATTGAGTGTTTTCTGGCTGCCGCTGAGCCAGGCCATCGGCATTACCCACGCCGTGACGTGCGGGCCGCATTCGATGATGGACGCATTGTTCACCACGCGGTGCGATTGGACGCTGGGCGAGCTGAAACCGATTTTCACGCTGGCCATCGTCGTGCTCGGCGCTTCCGCCGCGTTGTGGGGCGGCTGGCTGGAACGCGCCGGGCCGCGCGCGGCCGGTGTCGTGGCGGCCATTTGCTGGCCGGGCGGCTTGGCGGTGATCGCCCTTGGCGTGCACATGCACCGATTATGGCTGATGTGGCTTGGCGGCGGCGTCATCGGCGGCATCGGGCTTGGGCTCGGCTATATTTCACCGGTGTCTACGCTGATTGCCTGGTTTCCCGATCGGCGCGGTTTGGCCACGGGACTTGCCATCATGGGATTTGGCGGCGGGGCAATGATCGGCGCGCCGCTCGCGGCCAAATTGATGGCCACATTCCGCACGCCGGACGATGTCGGCGCGGTGCCGACCTTGCTGGTGATGGCGGGCATTTACGCGGTGTTTCTGACCGCGGGGGCTTTTCTGTATCGGGTGACACCTGGCGGCGTGGTGACGGGCGGGGTTGTGGCAGGCCCGTCGGTCAGCGTGGCAGACGCGCACAAGACGCCGCAATTCTGGCTGCTCTGGGCGGTGCTGTGCCTGAACGTTTCGGCCGGCATCGGCGTGCTGGAAATGGCAAGCCCGATGCTGCAGGAAATTTTCGGCGGGCGTTTGATCGGCGCTCCGGGGGTGGGATTTGCCGCACTTTCGCCCGATCAGCACAAGGCGCTGGCCGCGGTGGGCGCGGGCTTCATCGGGTTTTTGTCGCTGTTCAATATCCTGGGGCGGTTTGTCTGGGCGTCATCATCGGACAGGCTGGGACGGCGGCCCGTGTTTGCGATTTTCTTCGTGGTGGGTGCGGTCATTTACGCCAGTGCGGCAAGCCTGGCGCATAGTGGGCATCTCGCGCTGTTCGCGGCGGCCTTCGCCCTGCTGCTGTCGATGTATGGCGGCGGGTTTGCCTGCATCCCGGCCTACCTGGCGGACATGTTCGGACCGGGAAATGTGGGCGCGATTCATGGGCGGCTGCTGACCGCATGGTCGGTGGCTGGGTTGATCGGGCCTGAGATCGTCAACGATTTGCGCGAGGCGCAACTGGCAGCGGGCGTGGCCCGGCAGAACATATACGACAACGCGCTGTTGGTGCTGGCTGGCCTGCTTGCGGTGGGGTTCGTGTGCAATCTGGCGGTGCGGCCGGTGGCGCGCAGATGGTTCACCTTACAGCCGAAGGTTGAGGTGCCTTCCGTGCCGGGGACGATCGTGGCGGGTGAAGTGACTGGGGTCTCGCTGCTGCCTTGGCTTGCGGTCGGACTGCCTTTGCTTTGGGGATTGTGGCAGACCCTGCTGAAGGCTGCGGTGCTGTTCCAGTAACAGAAAGATGCTACGGAGTGGCGTGACTTATACCAACAGGCAGAAAGATTGACTCTTCAGAAGGCTGGGGGAGATGTTGGCCCCCCCCCCCCCCCCCCCCCCCGTTTTTTTGGGCCGGGCCGAAAAACACCCGGGGGGTTTGGGGGGGGGGGCCCGAC
>CAXUNZ010000213.1:0-6197 GCA_964252525.1 uncultured Acetobacteraceae bacterium | reverse complement strand
ACCATCGGCTTCGAGGGGGAGGAGGACGAAACGCCCTACGCCCGTGAAGTCGCCGCCCGCTACGCCGCCCGCCAGCACGAAGACCGTGCCGCCGCGGTGGACATGATCGATGCCGCGCGCGCCCAGGCCGGTATTTTTGGCGAGCCCTTCGGAGATGCCTCCTCCGTTCCCACCGCCACGGTCTGCCGCTTGGCCCGGCATCACGCTACCGTGGCCCTCTCCGGCGATGGCGGAGACGAGGTCTTCGCCGGTTATCGACGCACGCGCTGGCACATGCTGGTTTCGGCCGCGCGGCGCTACGTGCCCGGCCCCATCCGCCGCGGCCTTATTTCGCGCCTGGCCGCAATCTACCCTAAGCTGGATCGCGCGCCGCGCTTCCTGCGCGCCAAGCACACATTGACCGAGCTCAGCCTGGATGACGCGGAGGGCTTCGCACGCATTTCCACCCGCATGCACGCAGCCCAGCGGCACGCGCTGTTCTCCCCGCAATTGCGCGCGCTTCTGGACGGGCACGATCCTTTCGCCACGCTCGCCGCCGAAATGACCGCGAACGAGGATGTCGATCCTTTGCTTGGCGCCCAACTCGCCGATCTGGCGACCTGGCTGCCAGGCGACATCCTGACCAAGGGGGATCGCGCCAGCATGGCTGCTTCGCTTGAGATGCGCGCGCCTTTCCTGGACCATGCCCTTGTCGGCTGGGGCCTGTCGCTGCCCGCACATCTGAAGATCCGCGGCCGGGAGGGCAAATACGTGCTCAAGCGGGCGATGTCGGAGCTGCTGCCGCGCGACATCCTCTACCGTCCAAAGCAGGGCTTCGGCACGGACATGGGACCCTACTTCCGCGCCAACCTGACCCGCCTGCGCGCGCGCCTGCTGGGCGAGGACATGCTGTCCCACAATTTGTTCGACCCCTCCGCCATCGGCAATCTGATCGATGCGCAGGAAGCCGGCGCCGACCATACCCAGGCCATCTGGCTGCTCCTGGCGTTCGAGGGCTTCCTGCACACGCTTTCCTCCGCCCCGAGCGGGGCCCGCGCGCTGGAACACGCGGCCTGATCACGCTGCTGCACGTCTTTCCGACCTTCGCCGTCGGTGGGGCGCAGGCGCGCTTTGCAACCCTCGCCAACCATATCGGCCGCGCGGCACGCCACATCGTCGTGTCGCTGGATGGCCGCACCGAGGCGCGCGAAAAGCTCGATGCCGCCTTGGACGTCGCCTTTCCGCCCGCGCCGCCCGTCTCCGGCCGGCTTGGCGGGATGCGCGCCGCGCTGGGCTTCCTTCGCGCCCCTCATGGCGCCGATCGACTGATCACCAGCAATTGGGGTGCGATGGACTGGGCGATTGCCAACCGCATCACCCGCCTGCCCCATCTACACACCGAAGACGGCTTCGGCCCCGAGGAGCAGGAGCGTCAATTGCCTCGCCGCGCCTGGACAAGGCGCCTGGTTCTTCGCCACAGCGATGTCGCGTTGCCCTCGCAAACCCTGCTGCGCATCGCCCGCAACCAATGGCGCCTGCCCGCTTCGCGCCTGCACGCGATTCCCAATGGCATCGACACGGCGCGCTTTGCCGCGGCGGTGCCCACGCAGGATGCGCGGCTGGCGGAGATCGGTGCGGGGCCGGTCATCGGCACCATTGCAGCACTGCGCCCGGAAAAGAACCTTGCGCGGCTGCTGGAGGCTTTCGCGCTGCTGCGCACCCGCATGGCGGCGCGGCTGGTTGTCGTGGGGCAGGGCAGCGAACTGCCCGCGCTGCGGGCATGCGCGGCCGAATTGGGCGTGGCCGGCTCCGTACTCTTTGCCGGCCATAGTGCGACGCCCGAGCGCTGGATGGCCGCTTTCGACGCCTTCGCCCTCACATCGGACACCGAGCAGATGCCGCTTTGCGTGCTGGAGGCGATGGCCGCGGGACTGCCCGTTGTGGCGACTGATGTGGGCGATGTGCGCCTGATGGTCTCGGCGGCAAACCGACCCTTTATCGTGGCGCGTGATGCCGGGGCGATAGCCGAAGCGCTGGCGAAGGCGATAAAGGCCACAAACGCGGGACCGGAAAACCAGGCGAGGGCGCGAGCGGAGTATGATTGCGCGGCGATGGTGGCGCGTTACGCGGTCCTATGGGGGATCAAGGCAGGAGCCGGTGGCACCGAGGGCAACTGATGACGGGCGGTCTGGAGGAATGGCAAATCCCTCTAGCTGCTTACCCAATCCGATCCGACGGAGGTTCCGGATGCGTAACACACTCCTTGCCGTCCTCATCCTGCTCCCCGCCGCCGGCTTACACGCACAGGAAACCTACGTACGCCCCGGCAATGAGATCGGCACCGGCAACTCCCTGCCCCGCTCCGATGCCGCCGGCAACATCAACGCGGCGACCACGCGCTCGGAGCTCGCGCCCAACCTGCCCCAACCGCAATCCGATGACATCGGCGCACTCCTCACCGAGGCGCGGGCTGATCTGCAGGCCAATCGTACCGGCGCCGCGCAGGAGGCGCTGGAGCGCGCCGAAACCCGCGCGCTCGATCGCTCCGTCGCCGTCGGCACCGAGCGTGTGCCGGCCCAAAACCCGCTGGTGGAGGCCGTGGGCCAAGCCCGCGCGGCGCTGGCCAGCGGCGACATACGCGGCGCGATCGCCATCATAAACCGCACCCTTCCCTAGCGCGCGAGCAGGAACATTGAGCCGGGCGGCGGCGTTGCCCCGCCATGAGCGCCACCCTCTCCCGCCCCAGCCGACGCCGCCGTATCTGGCCTTACATCCTGGGCGTGTTCGCCCTTGCCATAATTCTGTTGATCCTGCTTTGGAATTGGGATTGGTTCATCCCGATCGTCGACTCCCGCGCTTCGGTCGCACTGGGCCGGCGGGTCAGCATCCAGCATCTGCATGTGCATCTGGGCCGGCGGACGACGATTGCGGCCGACGATGTGCAAATCGAGAACCCAGCCGGCTTTGCGCAATCCGCCCCACTGGCGCACGTGGGCAAGCTGACTGTGGTGGCCGACATCATGGCCTATATCCACAACCGTGCCATCGTGTTGCCCGAGATCGCCATCGATCGCGCCAATGTCGCCGCCACCGCCCTGGCCGACGGCACGAACAATTTCACCTTCGCCTCTTCCAACAAGCCGGCGCCCTCGTCACCAACCGCGGCCCCGCAAATTGGCGATCTGCGCATCACCGACAGCCAAGCCCATTACATCGACCCGCGGCTAAAATCCAATTTCATTGCCAGCATTTCCACGCCCGACCCCGCCCCTGGCGCGGCACGGTCCATCGTGGTCGATGCCAAGGGTACCTATGCGGCCCAGCCGGTGATCGGTCGCTTTATCGGTGGTGCGCTGCTCAGCTTGCGCGACGCCTCGCACCCCTACCCAATCGATCTGCACCTCGCCAACGGGCAGACCAAGGTGTCCGTCGTCGGCACAGTGCAGAACCCGCTGAATTTCGCCGGCGCGCGCGTGCGTGGAACGTTCAGCGGTCCGGATATGAGCCAACTCTATGCATTGACCGGCATTCCACTTCCCGCCACGCCGCCGTTTTCAATCAGTGGCAACATCGATTACGCCAAGCCGCGCATCCGCCTGACCGACTTTGCCGGCCGCGTCGGCTCCTCCGACCTGGAAGGCACGATCACTGAGGACCCCGGCGTCGGCGGCAAGCCGGATGTGACGATGGATCTGAGTTCACGCCGCGTGGATTTGACCGATCTTGGTGGCCTGATCGGCACGCCGCCCGGCAAGGCCAGCACGCCCGGAGAAACCACGGCGCAAAAACAGGTGCTCGCGCATGCCGCGGCCAAAAAAACGTTGCTGCCGGACACGCCGATCAATCTGCCCCGGATCAATGCCGCCAACATTCACCTAAAATACCGAGGCGAGCACATCGAGAACAAATATACGCCTTTTGACAAGCTGATCATGGTGTTGGACATTGTTGACGGACGCATTACCCTTCATCCCATCGAGGTGACGGTCGCGCAGGGCGGCATTATCAGCAATGTCGACCTGCGGCCGATCGATGCGCGGAACGTGCACGCGGTCGCGGACATCAGTTTTCATCGCTTGGACCTGACGCGCATGATGCAGGCAACCCATGCCTTTCACGGCCAGGGCATCATCGGCGGTCAGGCCAAGATCGATGCGCGCGGCAATTCGCTGGCCGGGTTGATGGGACATGGCGATGGCGAGGTGAAGCTGGCGCTCGTAGGCGGCGGGAACCTATCGGCTTTGCTCATCGACATCACCGGCCTGGAATTCGGCAACGCGGTGCTGTCGTCGCTCGGTGTGCCGAACCGCACCAATATCGACTGCTTTATTGCGGACCTGCCGCTGCATCGGGGCATTCTGGATTTCAACGTCTTCCTGCTCGATACGCAGGAGGGGCGGGTCACTGGCGCGGGCAATCTCAACTTCGCGGATCAGATGCTGGATATAACGCTGACGACGCGGTCCAAGCATTTCTCGGTGGGTTCGTTTCCTGGACCGATACATCTGAGCGGGCCAATCGGTGATGTTTCCATCAGACCCGGCACCGAAGTTGTGGCGCGTGCGGGTGCCGCGGCCGGTCTTGGCGTGCTGCTGACCCCGCTGGGGGCGCTGCTACCGACGATCCAGTTTGGCGTTGGGGATGATAATGCGTGTACGCGGGCCATGGCGGTCGAGCGCGAACCGCTTCGTGTACGTGGCCGCGTGAAGCGTTAGACGACTAACGATGGCGGTTTTTGGGGGGATGGCACATCCCCCCAAAACCTTCTTCGTTCAGGCGTTTCGGCGACGACCGCGCGCAAGACCTAACGCAGTCAAGCCCACGGCGAACAAGCCTGCCGTCATGGGCTCCGGCACATCCGTGAAGGTCCAGTCCAGGATGCTGACGCTATCGCTTGCGCCACCGGTTGAACCGCTAAATCCCGCATAGAGGCTGCCGGTGCTGAGCGCGACCGCGTAGTTGCTGATGACTGTGTAGACTGCGCCGGCGGCATCCTGCACCGTGACCGTCAGCTTCCCCGCAACATAGGAGATATCGGCGGTCCAGACATCACCGTTATTGAGGCAGTTGTTGCCGGAGGTTTGCTTGCCAACGCAGCTCTGCACGCCGTCGGGCGAGCCATAGCTTGAGGGCGGATTGCCGTTGACGACCGTGTTGCCGTCTGTAATCGCGGCCACGAGGTTGCTGTTGTACAAGCCGCCGCCGATCGGCGGATTGTTGTTCTTGTTGCCGAAATCGTAGAATTCAACGGCCAGGCTGGAGGCTGGGGTCAGGCCGAGATTTCCGCTCCCGTTCGCTACCGTTCCGGTATCGGCCGGATCGCCCGTCAGGAAGAAGGCAAATCCGTTCGCCGTAGGGCCACTCGTCGGGCTGGCGATCGAGAACTGAAAGCTCGTATTGAAGCCAGGGCTCGTGCCGAGAGACAACGCGTTGGTGTAGTAAAACGCACCCTCGTCGGACTTGACGTTATTGGGGGTGAGCACGGCGTCACCACCCACGGTCGTTGCCGCGCCGTTATAGGCCAAGGTCGCCGAGTCGGCGGTGAAGTCCGAGTAGGTGAAGCTGTCCGCAAAGGCAGGCGCGCTTGCCGACAAGAGCAGGGCGCCGGCAGCTAAAGTCATATGTTTCATGTTCTGTCCATCTGTCGGGGGAGCAACCTTCAACGTGTCGTCCCTAACGCAAGGATTGAACATAAGCAACGGATAAACCACTAAGAACTGTCTCATCTATGAGACTAATACAACCCCGCTTGGTGCTGATCGCCTTAGGCGCGAAAACTTCCAATCACGATTGTGCTATGCGGTGAAATATACCCGCCTTACGCGAGTGGTTTCGCTACCTGGAGAAGTGCCGGCTACAGTGAAGTAAGGCAAGCTTTGAGGCCGTCTCGCGGGTCCGGGCATTTGCTTGCCGCGGCAGCTCTGCACACGGGCGGATGAGCCGTCGCTGGCGGGCGGGGTTGCCGTTGATGTTCGTGCTGCCGCCCGTAATCGCCGCGAGCAGGCTGCGGTTGTAGAGTCCGTCGCGTGGCTCGATGAATGGGCAAGTTCTTATGCCAGCCTGCCTGGAGGTTGACACATGAAGGCCAGGGAGGCAGGGCCTCCAGACCTCGATTTCTGCGGGCGTAAAACGAACGGGGGTCTGGGGCCTCAGGCCCCAGCGGGGTCCAGGGGCAGAGCCCCGGGGCTGTTCTGGAAAAACCCAAAGATGCGGGCCGC
>CAXUNZ010000212.1:3474-6198 GCA_964252525.1 uncultured Acetobacteraceae bacterium | reverse complement strand
GTGCGCGACAATGGGCGCGGCATTCCGGTCGATCCGCACCCGAAGTTTCGCGATCGCAGCGCGCTGGAGGTGATACTGACGACGCTGCATTCGGGGGGGAAATTTTCGGGCAAGGCGTATGAGACGTCCGGCGGGCTGCATGGGGTTGGCAGCTCGGTGGTCAATGCGCTGTCGGAGATGATGGAGGTTGAGGTTGCGCGGGACCGCGCGCTGTACAAGCAAAGTTTCGCGCGCGGCAAGCCGGTGGGAAAGCTGAAGAACCTGGGCGCCGTGCATAACCGGCGTGGCACGTCGATTGTGTTCAGGCCCGATCCGCAGATTTTCGGCGCGTTGCAGTTCAATCCCGTGCGGCTGTATCGGCTGTGCCGGTCCAAGGCCTATCTGTTTCGTGGCGTGGAGATACGCTGGTCCTGCGCGCCGGCGCTGCTGCGCGGGCGGGAGGACACGCCGGCCGAGGCGGTGCTGCATTTTCCGGGCGGGCTGCGCGAGAGCTTGGCCGCGGATATTGGCGATGCGGCGCGCGCCGTGCCGGCGATCTGGGACGGGGATGCGGCCCTGCCCGAGAGTGCGGATGGGCGAAGTGCGGGACGCGTGGAGTGGGCTTGCGCCTGGCTGGAGGGCGGCGAGGCGTTTCTGCATTCCTACACCAATACGGTGCCGACGCCGCTTGGCGGGACGCACGAGACCGGGTTTCGCACGGCGCTGGTGAAGTCTCTGCGCAATTGGGGGGAGCATCGGGCGAACAAGCGCGCGGCGCAGGTGACCGCGGAGGATGTCCTATCCCCGCTGGCGGCGAAACTGTCGGTGTTTTTGCGCGATCCGCAATTTCAAGGGCAGACCAAGGAGAAGCTGACAAGCCCCGAGGCGGCGCGTCTGGTGGAAACGGCGATGCGCGACCGGTTCGATCATTGGCTGGCCGCGGACCCGGGCCAGGCGGATAATTTGCTGGCCTTTGTCATCGAGCGTGCCGAGGAACGCCTGCGCCGGAAGGAGGCCCGCGACACCCCGCGCAAATCGGCGACGCGGCGGTTGCGCCTGCCTGGCAAGCTGACCGATTGCACCCGGGAGAACGCGGCGGAGACGGAGATTTTTTTGGTCGAAGGCGATAGCGCCGGCGGATCGGCCAAGCAGGCGCGCAACCGGGAAACGCAGGCGGTGTTGCCCCTGCGCGGCAAGATTTTGAATGTCGCCAGCGCGAGCACGGAAAAGCTGCGGCAGAACCAGGAGCTGAAGGATCTGATCGAGGCGCTGGGCTGCGGTGCCGGCGACCGCTTCGATCTGGCGCGGCTGCGCTACGGGCGCGTAATCATCATGACGGACGCCGATGTCGATGGCGCGCATATCGCATCACTGCTGATGACGTTTTTTTACCGCGAGCTGCCGGAGCTGATCAGGCACGGGCACGTCTATTTGGCGCAGCCGCCGCTATACCGCCTGACGCAGGGCGCCAAATCGGTGTATGCGATGACGGACGCGGATCGGGACCGCAAGCTGAAAAGCGCGTTCAAGGCGGGCGCGAAAGTCGATATCAGCCGCTTCAAGGGACTGGGGGAAATGCCGCCATCGGCGCTGAAGGAGACGACGATGGATCCCGCCAGGCGCATTCTGCTCAAGGTGGTGGCGTTGCAGGAGGATCGGGCGAACACTTCGAGCGTCGTCGAATCGCTGATGGGACGGAAGCCGGAATTGCGCTTCGCCTTTATCCAGGCGCACGCCAACGATGTTGCCGAACTGGATGTCTGATCCCGCCACGCTGCCGGCGACGGAAGCCTGCGATCCGCGCATGATGAGCCTGGATGAATGGCCGGTGCTGGTTGCGGCGAACGCGTTGTGGGAGGGGCAGATGGCCGCGGTTTCCGCCGTGCGCCCTGCCCTGCCCGCCATTGCCGCGGCGGCCGAGGCCGCGGCCTCACGGCTGCGCCGCACGGGCCGGCTGATTTATTGCGGCGCCGGCACGTCCGGCCGCCTGGGCGTGCTGGATGCGTCCGAATTGCCGCCGACATTCGATTGGCCGCGCGAGCGGCTGGGGCATTTGCTCGCCGGCGGCCGGGCGGCACTGACAGATGCGGTGGAGAATGCGGAAGACCGCGTGGATGCGGCCGAGGATGACGTGAATGCGGCACGGATCGGCGATTGCGATGTGGTGATCGCGCTGGCGGCGAGCGGTGCCACACCCTATGCGCTGCGCTGCGCGAGCCTGGCGCGCGCGCGCTGGGCGCTGACGATCGGCATTGCCAACAGCCCCGCCGCACCGCTGCTTGAAGCGTGCGACCACGCCATTTTTATCGATACCGGCGCCGAACCGATCGCGGGCTCGACCCGGCTAAAGGCCGGCACCTCGCAAAAGGTGGTGCTGAATCTGTTGTCCACGCTGATCATGGTGCGGCTGGGGCGTGTGTGGCGCGGGCAGATGGTCGATATGGTCGCGCGGAACGAGAAATTGCGTAAGCGCGCCTTGCGCATCGTGCGAGGTTTGACAGGCGCGGGCGATGATGCGGCGCGCGAGGCGCTGGCGGCCGCGGGCGGCCGGGCAAAGCTGGCGATCCTGTTGCTGCACGGCATGGATGCGGACGAAGCCGGCGCTCGGCTGGCGGCGGCTGGAGGGCGTTTGGGGGAGATATTATGACAAGACAGAGAAAAAGTTGGGGGGCGCGCGCCGCGCCCCTCAGACCCCCCGTCGTTTTTTTGGCGCTGCTTTTCAGTTCGAACGCTTGGGCTGAACCG
>CAXUNZ010000212.1:0-3464 GCA_964252525.1 uncultured Acetobacteraceae bacterium | reverse complement strand
GTGCAGAGCCCTACGGCGAAAGTCTATCTGTTTGGCACAATGCATGTGCTGCCGAAGAAAGTTGACTGGTTCGGGCTGAAAATCGCCGCGGCGTTTGAACAGAGCAGCGTTCTGGTCGAGGAAGCGGACGTTTCGCCCGGCAATGCCGGCGCCGTGCAAAGCATGATGGCCCAGGCCATCGCCCCCGATTACGATCTATGGAGCAAATTGCCCGCCGGACCCGCCGCCAAACTCAAGGACCAGATTGGCAAATGTCATCTGACCGACGCGGTCGTGGCGCATTTCCGGCCGTGGTTCGCCGCCATCCTGCCCACGATGTGCGTGCTTCTACAGGGAAACGGCGGCCATTTCTCCGTCGCCTCCGCCAGCCCCGAATTGGCACTGATTGCGCGCGCCAAGGAGGGCCACAAGGATCTGGCATTTTTCGAAACCGCCGAACAGCAGATCGGCTACTTGTCGGGCGCGAGCGAGGCCGTGCAGATCAAGGAACTGGAAAGCGCCATCGACGAGAGCGGCCAGACTGAAGGCGATCTCGCCAAGATGCAGGCGGCATGGGTGAGCGGCGACGTCGCCGCAACGGCGAGGATCGTCGAGGAGGCGCGCAAGCAGGGCCGCGACTTTTACGACATGATGTTCACGCAACGGAACCGGCGCTTCGCCGACCGCATCGCGCAGATGCTGCGGGGATCGAAGACGGTGTTCGTGGCGATCGGTGCGGGCCATCTGGCTGGTCCCGACTCAGTGCAGGCGCAATTGGCGCGGCTGTCGTTTTCGTCCAGGCGGTTGTGAGCAGGGTTGCGGGACGTGTCGTCGACATAACGTATACGTCAGCCACATTCCCCCAAGATCTTCGGCCTTTTCATTAGATCCCATACCCAATACTTTTCGCAGTGGCCGCGCCATCATCGCGGCGGCATCATGTCTCCACCCCGCGCAGCTCCGCCAGCGTCATGCATGGCAGGCTCAGCTTGCGGCCCAGGGCGCGGCACCAGGCGGCATTCGCCAGCTCGCCGTCATCATCCAGAATGACCGTCCAGGCGGCAACCTCGTGCGTCGTCAATTGCCGCAACACCTCGCGGGCATGATCGGCGATCTGGCCGTCATGCGGCCGCTCGGGGCTCGTCGTCATGGCCGGCACCACATGCCCAGGAGATTTCAGGCTTTGCATGGTCGCGTTCGGCGCGCCAGCGGCCCGCAGGGTCAGCGCGCGGTCCTCGGCCGAAATACCCGTGCCCTCGCACTCCGCGGCTTCGACCGAGCGCAGGAAGACTGGCCCGCGCTGTCCCGGCCGGTACTGGCCGGCAAGTGTAAGACCCAGGCGCATGGCCTGCTCGGGGGTGACGGAAAAGCAGGTGATGCCGCGCCCATGCAGGATGGCCGTCGCGGTCGTTTCGGTGCTGGCGAGTGCGGCGGCATGCAGGAATATGCCGCGCCCGGCGCCGCCCGAAGCCGCGTCATCAATGACGATCACCAGCCCGCCCGCATTCAGGCAATCGGCTGCCTCGGACAACAAGCTGGGCAAAGCAATCATGCGCGTCAAATAGGGAGGTTCGGTGGACCATGTCAGCCCCCTGCTCTTCCCTGACTTGGCCGCGCCGGACGGGGCCTCTAGGCTGGCTTGCCGCACCACTGGAACTGCCATGACCACGCCAGACATCGCCATCGAACAGGATGGCGCCACCACCCATATCCGCATCAACCGTCCGGCCAAGCGCAACGCGCTGACCGTGGACATGTATGCCGCCATGGCCGATGCGCTCGTGGCCGCGGAGTCGGACGGCACCACGATCGTGCTGTTTTCCGGCGCCGGCGCCGGGTTCTGCGCCGGCAACGACCTCGCCGATTTCTCGGCCCAGGGTCCCGGCGGCGAAGATGCACCCGTGCAGCGCTTCCTGCGCGCCATTTCGCAAAGCACCCGCATCCTGGTCGCGGCCGTGCAGGGACGCGCCATCGGCGTGGGCACGACCATGCTGCTGCATTGCGATTTCGTGCTGGCTGAGCAGGGTGCGGAATTGCGCATGCCCTTCGTCGATCTGGCGCTGGTGCCCGAAGCGGCGAGTTCGCTGCTGTTGCCGCGCCTCATCGGTCATCAGCGCGCCGCCGGCCTGCTTATGCTCGGCGAAGCGGTAACGGCCGAACACGCGCATGCGCTCGGCCTTGTCAGCCGAGTCGTGCCCGATGGAAGGAGCCTGGAGGAAGCGCGCGGACTTGCGGCAAGTCTGGTGGCAAAACCGCGCTCCGCGCTCCTGGCGACAAAAAAGCTCATGATCTCGCCGGTGCGCGATGTGGCCGGCCGGATGGCCGAGGAATCCACCGCCTTTACCGCGCAACTCAAAACGCCGGAGTTCGCCGCCAAGGTCGCCGATTTCTTTGCCGCCCGCGGCAAGGTTGCCTGAACGTGGCGCTGCCGCCGATATTCGACTGACTGCGCCTGCCGGTGATCGGCGCGCCGCTGTTCATCATCTCCACGCCGGACCTGGTGATTGCGCAGTGCCAGGCGGGAATCATCGGCAGCTTCCCCGCGCTGGACGCACGCCCGCAGAAATTGCTGCGGGAGTGGCTGGTGCGCATCACCGAAACGCGCGACGCCTATGACCGCGCGCATCCCGGCGCGCCGAGCGCGCCTTATGCGGTCAACCAGATCGTGCACAAAACCAACGACCGGCTGATGGCCGATGTCGAATTATGCGTGGAATTCCGTGTGCCGATCATCATTACCTCTCTGGTTGCGCGCAGTGACATCAACGATGCGTGCATTCCTACGGCGGCATCGTGCTGCATGACGTCATTACGCCGGCCTTTGCCCGCAAGGCGCTGGACAAGGGCGCCGACGGGCTGATTGCGGTGGCCGCGGGCGCTGGCGGCCATGCCGGCACGCTCTCACCCTTCGCGCTACTGGCGGAAATCCGCGGCTTCTTTCCGGGGCCGCTGGCTCTGTCCGGCGCGATTACCACGGGCGACGGCACTTTGGCCGCGCGCGCGGCGGGCGCGGACCTGGCCTATATCGGCTCGGCATTCATTGCGACGTAGGAGGCAAATGCCGCGAAGGGCTACAAGGATGCGGTGATCGAATCGCAGGCGCACGACGTCGTTTATTCCAACCCCTTCACCGGCGTGCATGGCAACTACCTGCGCAGTTCGATCGTGGCGGCCGGGCTCGATCCGGCAGCGCTGGAGCAGTCGATGCGAGCAAGAGGGATTTCGGCGGCGGCAGCATCAAGGCATGGCGCGATACCTGGGGTGCGGATCAGGGTGTGGGGAGCGTTGCGGCCGTGCAGACGGCGGGCGAGCGGGTGGGGCAATGGGCGCGGGAGTATGAGGCGGCGAGGGCGGCTATCCTCTCGACGGGCGCATCGCTGCGCTAGAGATGTTCGTTGCTGGTGGAAGCACCGAACGTGCTCTAGCTCTTTTTCCAGAGCACGTTTTTCGGACGGGTGATCCCACTTGGTCCGAACGTGCTCTAG
>CAXUNZ010000211.1:0-6244 GCA_964252525.1 uncultured Acetobacteraceae bacterium | reverse complement strand
GATGGCGGCTATCGCCGCCCTGCCCTGTGGATGGCGGAGGGCTGGGACACCGCGGGACGAGAGGGTTGGACCAGCCCTCTCTACTGGCGCGAGACTTCGGATGGCTGGCAGCAATTCGGCCCGGGCGGCCTGATGCCGCTCGATCCAGACGCGCCCGTGCGTCACATCAGCTGGTATGAGGCGGACGCATATGCGCGCTGGGAAGGCTCGCGCCTGCCGACGGAAGCCGAACTCGAAGCCGGGCAGGGGAACCTCGCCGAATTCAACAGCCATGTCTGGCAATGGACTGCCAGCGCCTATGGACCCTATCCCGGCTATCGCGCCCCGCCGGGCGCGGTGGGCGAATACAACGGCAAGTTCATGATCAATCAGATGGTCTTGCGCGGCGGCAGTATGGCGACGCCTCCGGGGCATGCCCGGCCTTCGTACCGCAACTTCTTTCACCCCGATAAGCGCTGGCAGTTCACCGGCCTGCGCCTCGCCCGAGACCTGTGAGGACACGTTGCCATGTTCGATGCCGCCCTGGCTCCAGACGATATCGCCGCCGAGGCGCTCGCAGGCCTGAACGCCACGCCCAAGACCCTGCCGCCGAAATTGTTCTACGACGCCGAGGGCGTGCGGCTCTTCGAGGCCATTACCCGTCTGCCTGAATACTATCTTACCCGGACCGAACGCGCCGTGCTCGGGCGCTCCGCCTCCGAGATCGTCTCGCTAGCCGTGCCCGGCACCGCGCTGATCGAATACGGTGCCAGCGACGAAGCCAAGGCGGAATTGCTGCTCGACGATCCCGCGAGGCCTTTTGCCGCCTACGTGCCGATCGATGTCGCGGGTGGCGCGCTGGAGGCCATGGCCGAACGCCTGGCGCGCAGCCATCCCTGGCTGACGGTCGCGCCGGTACAGGGCGATTTCCTGCGTCCGCTGACTCTGCCCTTAGCGGTGGGAAAGCTGGCGAAATTCGGCTTCTTCCCGGGGTCGACGATCGGCAACCTGGACCCGCTCACGGCGGGGACATTCCTGCGCGGCGTCAGGGACGTGCTGGGGCCGGAAAGCTGGCTGATCGTCGGTGCCGACATCCGTAAGTCGCCGGACGTGCTTGTGCCTGCTTATGACGACGCGCAGGGCGTCACCGCCGCGTTCAATCTCAACGTTCTGCGCCGCCTCAATCGCGAAGCCGGCGCGGCCTTCGACCTTTCGACCTTCCGCCACCGCGCCATTTGGAACGATGCGGAGAGCCGCATGGAGATGCATCTGGTGAGCCTGGCGGACCAGCAGGTTTGCGTGGCCGGCACGTCGATCGCCTTCTCCAAGGGGGAGACGATCCATACGGAGAACAGTTACAAGCACTCCCTGGCCGCGTTCGAGGCGCTGGCGCGCGCCGCCGGCTGGACCACCGCGCGCGTCTGGAGCGATCCGGCCGGGCTGTTCGCGGTGCATGCCCTGCGGGCAACGCCATGATGAGCGGGGGGATGGCCCTGGGCCTGAGCGCCGCGTTGCTGACCTGGTCTCCGGCGGCGCTGGCCGATCCCGTGCCCGTGCCGCCCAAAGCGGTTCCATCCCAGGGCACGGTCATCAGGCCGCCCACGCAGGTCGATCCCGGCATTCAGGCAAAAACTCCCTCTCCCACACACTTCCCCATGCCGGTCATCAAGCCGGGAACTGTGGGTTCGCCGCCGCCGCGCTGAGACAGGCGGAACGCGGCTCGCCGCGGTTACGACGCAGGCGGTTTTTGGGGGATTGCGGCGCGTATTTGCGATGTGGCAACCAAATTCGTCGCATGGCGCGTCGGACCAGGCTTGAAACGGAGTCGGTGTGCGGAAACAGACGGTGGTGCTTGGCTTCGGAGCCTGTGTGCTGGTGGTGTCCACATGGTTTTTTGACGGGTCGCGTGGCGTTGTCGCGATTGCCGCAGGCATGGCCTTCGGCTGGCTGGCGCGTCATATCGCGCGCCCGCGCGCCGTGCCGCGGGCGGCGGTGGCGAACGAGGCCGCCGTGAAGTTGCAGGCGCTGGAGGCAAGGACTTCCTCTCTGCGGCACGATCTTCGCGGAATTTTCTCCCCCGCCTATCTGATGGCGGAGCGGCTGCTTAATCACGCCGATCCGGCGGTGTCGAAGGCAGGGGAGGCGATGATCAAGACAGTAGAGCGGGCCAGCGCCCGGTTGAACGAGACGAAGAGCCCGTAATACCAGGTCGGGTAGAGAACGGCGATTTAGGAAAGGCCAGGGTCAGAGCCCCTGGTCCTACCTGGAAGCATCGTTTTTCACGTGAGTTGGTGTAAAAAGACGGCCGCATGCTCCTGGCAAGCTTCGCTGGCGGGGCTGGCCTTGCCATTGCGGTGCTGGCGGGTGTGTTGCCCACGGTTTCGACCGCCTTCGTTTCATCAGCATCGTCAACCTGATCGAGTGGACAATGTTTTCGCCGCCGGGGTGGCTGCTGCCACGCACGCCGCGGAGAGGGTATTGGCAGCCCTGGACGGCGGCGGAATGGGAGCGGCAGACACCGTTGGTGCGCCACGAACACCGGCGGGAATGTGGGCCGCCAAAGGAAAGTGGGTTGCCATGAGCCGTATCGCCTACGTCAACGGACGCTATCTGCCGCTGACCAGCGCGCAAGTGCATGTCGAGGATCGCGGCTTTCAGTTCGCCGACGGCGTCTATGAGGTGCTCTATCGCCATGAGGGGCGGTTGATCGATGCGGACCTGCACCTTAACCGCCTGGCGCGCAGCTTGGCCGAACTGCGCCTGTCCGCGCCGATGGAACGCGCCGCGTTGCTGGCGGTGGCCGAGGAGGTTGCGCGGCGCAACCGGCTGACCTCCGGGCTGATCTACATGCAGGTGACGCGTGGCAGCGCGCCGCGCGCGCATGTCTTTCCGCCCGCGGGCACGCGCCCCACTCTGGTGGTGACGATGCGCCGGACGGCACCCTACCCGCGCTCCATCGATGAGTGGCAGGCCGGCGCGATCACGATGCCCGATCAACGCTGGGCGCGGTGCGACATCAAATCGGTGGGCTTGCTGGCCAACGTGCTGGCGCGACAGGCCGCGCGGGAGGCGGACGCGCTGGAAGCCATTTTCATCGACGATGATGGAATGGTGACGGAGGGAGCCAGCACCACCGTCTTTATCGTCGATCGTCATGGGCAAGTGCTCACACGGCCCTTGAGCCACGCCATTCTGCCCGGCTGCACCCGGGCGGCCCTGATCGCCCGTATGGCCGAAGCGGGAATGAGCGTGGAGGAACGGGCGTTTTCCGCGGAGGAAATGCGGCGGGCCGCGGAGGTGTTCATCACCGCCGCAACGACTTTCGTAAAGCCGATCACGCGATTGGATGGCGCGATCGTCGGCGATGGCGCGCCGGGGCCCCAAGCGCGGCGGCTGTTTTCGTTGATGTCGGCCCATGTGCGGGGCATGCGCAACGCCGCTTGAGAAGCGTTGCGATGTGGCTAAAGTGGTCGCGCCGAGGGCGGAATGCTCCGGTGCCTTAAGCCCGTGCAAACGGGTTGGGGTCAGGCTGCCAACTCAATTGCCGGCATCTTTTGGATCGGCACAAGAAAGGAAAACTCGTGGCCAACGAGAAATCGCAGAACGTGCAGGAGGTGTTCCTGAACACGGTCCGCAAGGCGAAGACGCCGGTGACGGTGTTCCTCGTCAATGGCGTGAAGCTGCAGGGCATCATCACCTGGTTCGACAATTTTTCCGTGTTGCTGCGGCGGGATGGGCATACCCAGCTTGTCTATAAGCATGCGATCAGCACGGTGATGCCCGGCGCGCCGATCATGCTGTTCGATCCTAAGGCCGAGGGCGTGGGCGCGGAGAGCAGCGCTGCTGCCTGAGGTGAGTGAGGGGCTTACGCGCGCGGCGGTGATCCTGCCCTGGGAGCGGCAGGATCCCGGCGATCACGGGCGGGCGGCGGAGGCGCGGCTGGCCGAGGCCGTGGGGCTGGCGTCATCGATCGGGCTGGTGGTGGTGCATCGTTCGATGCTGCATCTGCGGGCGCGCCGGCCGGCAACGCTGATGGGTCAGGGCCAGGTGGAGGCGGAGCGCGCGGCGCTGGCAGAGGCCGGCGTGAGCGTGGCCATTGTCGATGCCTCATTGAGCCCCGTGCAGCAGCGTAATCTGGAGCGCGCCTGGGCGGTAAAGGTCATCGACCGCACGGGTTTGATATTGGACATCTTCGGCGAGCGGGCGGCGACCAGGGAGGGCAGCCTGCAGGTGGAGCTGGCCCATCTGGAGTACCAGCGCAGCCGGCTGGTGCGAAGCTGGACCCATCTGGAACGGCAGCGTGGCGGATTCGGCTTTCTGGGCGGCCCCGGCGAGACGCAGATCGAGGCGGATAGGCGGCTGATCACCGACCGCATCGTGCGGCTGAAGAAGGATTTGGAACAGGTGCGGCGCACGCGCGGGCTGCATCGCCAGGCCCGCCGGCGCGTGCCGTTCCCCGTTGTGGCGCTGGTCGGCTACACCAATGCGGGGAAATCGACGCTGTTCAATGCCCTGACAGGTGCGGCGGTGACGGCGCGCGACCAGTTGTTCGCCACGCTCGATCCGACGATGCGCGGGCTGGTTCTGCCGTCCGGGCGGCGAATTATTCTGTCCGACACGGTGGGATTTATCAGCGAATTGCCGACGCAGTTGGTGGAGGCGTTTCGCGCCACGCTGGAGGAAGTGGCGGAGGCGGACGTCATTCTGCACGTGCGCGATGCGGCGCACCCCGAAAGTGCCGCGCAACGCGAGGATGTGCGCGCGGTGCTGGCGGAGATGGCGCGGGAGGGCACGCTGGATGAGCAGTATGGCGACCGCGTAATCGAGGTGATGAACAAGGCCGATTTGCTGGGTGGTATAGAGGCGGTGCCGCGGCGGCCAGGCGCTGTGGCTGTTTCCGCGCTGACGGGCGAGGGGTTTGGCGAGCTTTTGGCGGCGCTGGACGCGCGCATTGCCGCGGGCATGGAGCAGGCACGCTATGTGATCGCCAATCAGGATGGCGCGCGATTGGCGTGGCTTTACGCGCATGGCGAGGTGGTTTCGCGCGAGGATGGCGAGGACGGCGTGTCCGTGGTTGTGCGCCTGCTGTCGGCCGACCGCGCCCGCTTCGAACGCGAGGCGGCTATTTCCTGACGTATGACGGGGACTTGGGGGCCGCGTACCATACCAAAGAGCAGAAAGATTGGCTCTCAAAAGACTGGGGGAGCAGTGCCTGCCCCCCCAGACCCCCCGTCATTATTTAGGATCGAGCCAATAATCGACGGGGGGTTTGGGGGGGATGGCACATCTCTCCCAACCTTCTTCTCCAATTCCGGAGTTGTTCACTGAGCTTCACGCGCGCGCATCTGCACGAACTGGCGCAATTACTGCGCATTGCCGCGCGCACGGAAATCATGCCGCGCTTTCGCAAAGGCGACGTTGGCGTCCGGGAAAAAACGGGACCAAACGATCTGGTGACCGAGGCGGATGAGGCAGCCGAGCGGCTGATTACGCGCGGGCTTGGGCGGATTTTTCCGGGATGCGTCGTGGTGGGGGAGGAAGCCGCGGCGGAGGATGCGCGGGTGGTGGCGCGGCTGGGAGAGGCCGAGTTGGCCTTCACCGTCGATCCCATCGATGGCACGGGCAATTACGTGGCGGGTTTGCCGCTTTTCGGCGTCATGGCGAGTGCGGTGTGCGCCGGACGCGTGGTGGGCGCGGTGATCCTCGATCCGGTGGTGGACAGTTTTTCGGCGGCGTTGGCGGGGGAGGGTGCCTGGGAAGCGGCGGCCGATGGCGGCGTTTGTGCGTTGCGCGTTGCCGACCCTGTCGATGTGGGGGCGATGACGGGGTCCGTGTCGTGGCGCTTCATGGACGAGGCACGGCGCGCGCGCGTGCTGACGGCCTTGCCCGGATTTGGCCAGGTCTGGGACCATCGCTGTGCCGCGCATGAATATCGCACGCTGGCGGCCGGACGCAGCCATTTCGTAGTGTTCAACAAATTGATGCCGTGGGACCATTTGCCCGGCATGCTGTTGCATGCGGAGGCGGGCGGGTATGCCGCGAAGTTCGACGGCAGCATCTATCGGCCGGGTGAAATTGAGGGAGGGCTGATTTGCGCGCCCGATGCGCGGAGTTGGTCGGCGGTGCGGCGAAGATTGGGGATCGATGCCTTGGGTGCCGGGAATTGATTTAGGAAGATCGGGGGAGCAGTGCCTGCCCCCCCGAACCCCCCGTCGGTTTTTTGCTTTGGGTAAAACAATGACGGGGGGTCTGGGAGGGCAGGCAC
>CAXUNZ010000210.1:5117-6308 GCA_964252525.1 uncultured Acetobacteraceae bacterium | reverse complement strand
AAAAGCCACCGGGGCGGCGCGCGCTAAATGGCGTGTGGGTGGAAGGCCCGGGGGCTCTGCCCCTGGACCCCGCTAAGGACAAGTCCTTAGAACCTGTTTGTTAGGTTCAGGAGGGGGGCCACGCGTGATGTCGCCACCCATGAGTCAGCCCCCCTCCTGAACCTAACAAATGGGGGTCTGGGGCCTCAGGCCCCAGCGGGGGTGCAGGGGGCAGAGCCCCCTGGCCTTCCTACCCCCCGCGACCTACACCAGCGCCATGCTCGACAAAATCTTCGACCACGCGGCGGTGGAACAGGCGCTTTACGCCGGCTGGGAGAATGCCGGCGCCTTTGCCGCGGGCGGCTCGGCGAATAGCCGGTTGGCCAACAATCCGGCGCCGTTTACCATCATGATTCCGCCGCCGAACGTCACCGGCAGCCTGCATGTGGGCCATGCGTTGAATTTCACCGTGCAGGACACGCTGGTGCGCTGGCGCCGCATGCAGGGGCGGGACGCGCTGTGGCAGCCAGGCACCGATCACGCCGGCATCGCCACGCAGATGGTGGTGGAGCGGGAGCTCGCTTCGCAGGGTTCGTCACGTCAGGCGATCGGGCGCGAGGCGTTCCTTCGGCGCGTGTGGGACTGGAAGGCGCAATCCGGCGGCGCCATTACCGCGCAGTTGCGCCGGCTGGGCGCGAGCCTGGATTGGCCGCGCGAACGTTTCACCATGGATGAAGGGTTGAACGAGGCGGTGCGCGCCGTCTTCGTGACGCTGCACGCGCAAAAGCTGATTTACCGCGATCGCCGACTGGTCAATTGGGATCCGAAATTCCAGTCCGCGATTTCGGATCTGGAGGTGGAGAACCGGGAGATGCGTGGGCATCTCTGGCACATCCATTATCCGATCGAGGGCAGCGGCGAGACCATTACGGTGGCGACGACGCGGCCGGAGACGATGCTCGGCGACATGGCCGTGGCGGTCAATCCTGGCGATTCGCGTTACACGCATCTGGTCGGGCGCCATGTGGTGCTGCCGCTGGTCGGGCGGCGCATACCGATCTTGGCCGATGCCTACTCCGATCCTGAGAAGGGCACCGGCGCGGTCAAGATCACGCCGGCGCATGATTTCAACGATTTCGAGGTCGGGCGGCGGCATGGTCTGGCCATGCCTTCGGTGCTCGACAGGCAAGGGCTCGTGACGCTCGATGAAAT
>CAXUNZ010000210.1:0-5107 GCA_964252525.1 uncultured Acetobacteraceae bacterium | reverse complement strand
GGCGAAGCCGGGGATTTCGTGCGCGGCCTGGCTGGTCAGGGGCGTGAGGCGGCGCGCGCGGCGATCGTGGCCGAACTCGACCGGCTGGGCAGGCTGGGCGCGGTCGAGCCGCACACGCATCAGGTGCCGCATGGCGACCGCAGCGGCGCGGTGATTGAGCCGCTGCTGACCGTGCAATGGTATTGCGACGCTGAAACCCTCTCCCGCCCCGCGCTGGAAGCGGTTCAGGACGGGCGCACGAAATTCGTGCCCCAGCAATGGGAGAATACGTTCTACGCCTGGATGCGCGAGATCAAGCCTTGGTGCATCAGCCGCCAGCTCTGGTGGGGTCATCGCATTCCAGCCTGGTATGCGCCCGATGGCACCGTCTTCGTGGCGCGCGATGAGGCCGAGGCGCGCGCGCGCGCCGAAGCGCAATTCGGCGCGGGCGTTGAACTGAGCCAGGATCCGGATGTGCTGGATACGTGGTTCAGCTCCGGGTTGTGGCCTTTTTCGACGCTGGGCTGGCCGCATGCCACGCCGGAGCTGGCGCGGTATTATCCGGGCGACGTTCTGGTGACCGGCTTTGACATCATCTTTTTCTGGGTCGCCCGGATGATGATGATGGGCCTGCATTTCATGGGCGAGGTGCCCTTCCGCACGGTCTATATCCATGGCCTGGTGCGCGATGAACGCGGCCAGAAAATGTCCAAATCCAAGGGCAACGTCATCGATCCCCTCCGCATGATCGATGAATATGGTGCCGACGCGCTGCGCTTTGCGGTGTGTACGCTGACCGGGCCGGGCCGTGACATCAAGCTTGGGCCGCAGCGTGTGGCGGAAGGCCGCAGTTTTGTCACCAAACTGTGGAATGCCGCGCGTTTTTGCGAAATGAACCGGGTCGCGCCCAATCCGCTGTTCCGGCCGGCGACGGCGCGCCTGCCTCTGAACCGCTGGTTGCTCGATGCGGCGAATGCCGCGATCGCGCAAGCGTCTGCCGCGCTCGAGGATTTCCGCCTCGATGAATATGCGCAGGCATGCACGCGTTTCACCTGGAACGTGTTTTGCGACTGGTATCTGGAACTGGCCAAACCCGTGTTGCTGGGCGAGGATGCCGCCGCTTCCGCCGAGGTGCGCGATACCGCCGCGCACGTTCTGGGCACGATATTGCGCCTGCTCCATCCCGCCACTCCGTTTGTCACCGAGGCGATCTGGGATGATTTCGGCTACGGCCCGCCGCTCAGCCTGATACGTGCGGCGTGGCCGCATGCCGAGGCGGTGCACGAGGCGGGTGCGGCGCGTGCGGAAATCGACTGGGTGGTGCGCTTCATCACCGGCGTGCGTACCGTGCGGGCGGAAATGAACGTGCCGCCCTCGGTGCTGTGTCCTGTGCTGTTGCGCGATGCGCTGCCGCAGACATTGGCCCGGGCGCAGGCTTGGTCCGATGTGGCGCGGCGCATGGGACGTATGAGCGAGATCGGCGTGGCGCCCGACAATGCGCCGAGTGGCTCTGCCCAGCTCGTGCTGGATGAGGCAACGCTTGTGCTGCCGCTTGCCGGCGTCATTGATCTGGAAGCTGAACGTGCGCGCCTGCAACGCGACCGCGCGCGGGCGCTGGACGAGGCGGAGAAAGTCGCGCGGAAATTGAGCAACGCCGATTTCGTCACCCGCGCCAAGCCGGACGTGGTGGCCGAAAACCGCGCCCGCCAGCAAGCCGCATTGGCGGATGCGGCGCGGCTCGATGCGGCGCTGCGGCGTCTGGCCTAAATCGCACCGGGCAAAACCGGGGAGCAATTTAGGCGCATCTCTATTTCGAAGGTAGCGGACGGGACGGCTCATCCCTGACGTCGATAAAGGTCCATGGGCAGCCCACACCCGTCAGCGGGTGAGGCAACACGCAAACGCAATCACGAGTTGTGTGATTTGTGGCCTTGTGCTATGCAGGCGCCGTCGAACTTGGAAGATCGCGTGACCCAACGCGGGCGGGTTCCGGCTCATGATCCAGGGAGCGGACGGTTGAGCGAGCGTATGCTTGAGCAGGCTATCGAGGCTTGGTTGCCGGTTGCGCGGCGCCAGTTCGTGCCGCGGTTCCCCGCGGCCTTGGAAGCCGCTTTTCAGGCCGACAATGCCACCTCCAGGCTGCTGGCGCTGCGTGTAGGCGGCGTTGTCGGGACGATCGCCGGCGTGCTCGTCGTCCCGGGCGTGTGGCGCCTGATGCCGGATGCCCATGCCGCGATCCTCCGGCTGTGGTGTCTGGGCGCGCTGCCCATCGGCCTGGCGTCCAGCCTGTTGCTGCGGCTGAGGTTGCCCGTTGCCTTTCAGGAAGGACAAACCGCCATCGCCGGTATGGCCGTGGCCTGTTGGTTCACCGCGGCCATGGACAGCACCCATACGCCTGTGCCGGCCATCTACATGGCGGGCATGCTGCTGCTGATCATGCTCGACGTCGTCGCCGCGGGGTTTCGCTTCCACGTCGCCGCCGTCTATGGCGCGGCTCTGACCGCGATTTTCGGCTTCGGTCTTTGGCGCATGAGCAGCTCTCACGGCCTGCTGGGTGCCGTGCTGCTGCTGCTGATGACGTGCTGCACCGGGTTTGCCCTGTACGGGTGCTGGCGGGTGGAGAGCGAGACGCGCCACAGCTACGCGCGCATGCTGCGCGAACGCTTGCAGCAAAAGGCGCTCAGTGCCCGCAACGCGGAGTTGGACGAACTGACGCTGCGCGATCCGCTCACCGGTCTGGCCAACAGGCGTGCCTACCAGATCTGGCAATCCGGCGCCTGGATGGCCGCCGATGCCGCCGGCGTGCCGGTAGGCCTGATCATGGTCGATATCGACCATTTTAAGAAATTCAACGACTATTATGGCCACCCGGCCGGCGATACCTGCCTGCAAGCGGTGGCACGCTGCATGGCCGAGCAGTTGCGCGGCACCACGGACATGGTGGCGCGCATAGGCGGGGAGGAATTCGTCATCCTGCTGCCCGGCGTGTCATTGGCGGCGGCCGGAGACGTGGCCGAGCGGTTGCGCAACGCGGTTGAAGCGCTGGAAATGCCCCATGCGGGGTGCGGCGCGGGTGCGACGCTGACCATCAGTTGCGGGGCGAGTGCGACCGCGGTGCACCAGGGGGTTACCCTGGCGGATCTTTCCAGCGCCGCGGATGCGGCCCTGTACGAGGCCAAAAAAGCGGGGCGGAACCAGGTATGCCTGGGCGAACGCGTCGAGCCTGCATCGTCTTTCGCCGCGCAGGAAATCCTTCCCTAGGGGTAGACCAGCCTGGATTCTCTCTGTGTTCTGGCGCGTATCGGTCGCGGCCCGAACTTTTCACGCATCGCTTGTGCTTGACGCGCGCGAGGCGCTACTGCCCGCGCGATCGCTCGAGGGAACACGATGCAACAGCGCGTCTGGGACAAATCCCGCCTGCCTTCCCGCCACGTCACGGAAGGCGCGGGCCGCGCGCCGCATCGCAGCTATTACTACGCCATGGGGCTGAACGCGGCGGAGATCGCCCAGCCCTTCGTCGGTGTGGCGACATGCTGGAACGAGGCCGCCCCCTGCAACATCGCCCTCGGCCGCCAGGCCCAGTCGGTCAAAAAGGGTGTCATCGCGGCGCATGGCACGCCGCGCGAATTCACCACGATCACGGTGACCGACGGCCTCGCCATGGGCCATCAGGGCATGAAATCCAGCCTGGTCAGCCGCGAGGTCATCGCCGACTCCGTCGAACTGACCATACGTGGCCACAGCTACGATGCACTCGTGGGCCTGGCCGGCTGCGACAAATCCCTGCCCGGCATGATGATGGCCATGCTGCGCCTGAACGTGCCCAGCGTGTTCATGTATGGCGGATCGATCCTGCCCGGCCGCTTCCAGGGACGGGATGTGACCGTGGTGGATGTCTTCGAAGCCGTCGGGCAGCACGCTGCCGGCAACATGTCCGACGAGGATCTGTTCGAATTGGAATGCGTCGCCTGTCCCAGCGCCGGCGCCAGCGGCGGCCCGTTCACCGCCCACACCCTGGCCATGGGCAGCGAGGCGCTCGGGCGGGCTCTGCCCGGCTCGGCCGGGGCGCCGGCACCTTACGAGGAGCGGGACCGCTGGGCGGTGGAGAGCGGGCGCGCGGTGATGGACCTGCTCGCGGCCAATATCCGCCCGCGCGACATCGTCACCCGCCGGGCGCTGGAGAATGCGGCCGTGGTGGTGGGGGCGACCGGCGGCTCGACCAATGCCGGCCTGCATCTGCCGGCCATGGCGCATGAGGCGGGCATTCATTTCACAATGCAGGACGTGGCAGAGATCATGCGCCGCACGCCCTACATCGCGGACCTCAAGCCAGGCGGCCGCTACGTAGCGCTGGACGTGCACCGTATAGGCGGCATCCCGGTGATCCTAAGGGCGCTGCTGGACGGCGGGCTTCTGCACGGCGACTGCCTGACGGTGACAGGGCGCAGCATGGCAGAGAATCTGGCCGACGTGGTTTTCCCGCCGGACCAAGACGTCATTTACCCGCTGAGCTCGCCGTTGAGTGCCACCGGCGGCGTGGTTGGCCTTAGGGGAAATTTGGCCCCGGAGGGCGCGATCGTGAAGGTCGCCGGCCTGAAGACCCAGCGCTTCGAAGGCACCGCGCTGTGCTTCGACAGCGAGGAAGACGCTTTCGCCGCCGTGCAGGCGCGCGCCTACAAGGTGGGGGACGTCATTGTTATCCGCTACGAAGGCCCGCGCGGCGGCCCGGGCATGCGCGAGATGCTGTCCACGACCGCGGCGATCTACGGCCAGGGCATGGGAGAGGCGGTGGCGCTGATCACAGATGGGCGTTTTTCGGGCGGCACGCGCGGATTTTGCGTGGGGCATGTCGGGCCGGAGGCGGCGTTGGGCGGGCCGATTGCGCTGCTGCAAGATGGCGATCGCATTACCCTGGATGCGGGTGCGGGAACGATCGAGGTGCTGTTGGACGAGGAGACGCTTGCGGCACGGCGCGCGGCTTGGGCGCCGCGGCGGACGCAGTATCAATCGGGCGCGATCTGGAAGTTCGCGCAGATGGTGGGGCCGGCGCATCTGGGGGCGGTGACGCATCCGGGCGGGGCGGCCGAGGTGCATTGCTACGCGGACATTTGAAAGGAAGGGCTTCTTT
>CAXUNZ010000209.1:0-6347 GCA_964252525.1 uncultured Acetobacteraceae bacterium | reverse complement strand
GGTGTTGCAGGAGGCGGCGGCGGACATGAAAAAGGCCGCCCCGAGCAGGGCGGCCTTTTCCGTTTGCGGCGATTTGGCCAGGTTTAGAACCGGGCCGTGACCGTAAACAAGACGGTAAAGGGCTGGCCAGGAATGCCGTCCGTCAGGTTGTTCGGACCGCAACCATAGATACTACCAGACGGATTGCTCTTCGTAACTGGGCAGGAGGCCGCCGGCGAAATCTGTTTGTAAAAGTATTGGAAATAACGTTGGTCGAACAGATTGATGATGTTAGCATCAAACGTAATCTTCTTAACTAATGGCAGGTAAGGCGTTGGTAGAACGTAATTTGTGTCCAAGCTAAATGTCGCATACGGTGAAATTCCACCGTGTGGATCGTAAACTGTTGCGCCCGTCAAAAACGCGGCCTGTGTATTGGCCGATGTGTGGCTGTAATTTACGTATTGCAAGCCAGGAACGTCGAACACCTGGCTACCTTGCAAGTCAAAGGTCGTCGCTTGATGACCGGTGTACTGGCCGGTAAGACGCACGTTTAAAGCGTCCGCATCAATGAAGGTACTCTTCCGGCTGTAATTGACCCCAAAGGTCGACAGCCAATCGGGGACGCCGCTGATCGGGTCACCCTTGATGCCAACGCCAAACTGGTCTTCAGACACGGTCACTGAAGCGAGCGCGCTCTTCAAGTACTTAGCGAGCAAGTGTGAAACGTTGCCAAACAACTGGATATCTGGCGTAACTTGCCAAGTTGCAGCAGCTTCAAATCCCTTGAACTCGCGCTGACCATCATTGGTGAAATACTGATCCAGGAAGGTCGGGCCGGGATTCTGATTCTGGAAAAAGCCGAAATCGCGATCAACCTTTTGGTAGAAATAGTCCACCGAAAGGAGCAGGTTTGATACGTTGTATTTTACGCCGCCTTCATACAGGTTCACAATTGAAGCATTTGGTGTTCCGCTAGCAACGTTGGGGCCGAAATCACCTACAGGCGCAAACAGCGCTGACTTGCCAAAACTTCCGTAGACTTGCAAGCCCTTGGCGACTGGAAGAATCTTGTCAAAGTCATAGGTTACGTTTGCGAATGGAAGGTATTCCCGATCCCATTTTTCGGCCTTGAAGAAACCGAATCGATCTATGTTGGTCTGAGTGCCACCGTTGAAGACGCCATTAGGCCCGGCGGCGCCCGTCGGCCCGTAGAATGGCGACAATGGACTGTTGAAAACCTGCCCTCCCTCAAAGCTGGATTGCGTGCCTTCGGCGACTACACCAGGCGTAACGTGCAACGTATTATCCAGAACATCAATTTTGTCCTGAATGTAGCCCTGGAATATAGTTCGTTCATCTCCGCCGGTGCGAGGGAACACCTGATTTTGGCTAGTTTCCGCGGTGTCTGGGCCGCCTCCATAGTAAGTGTATCCGGTAGGCGTAGTCTCCTTGGCAAATAGACCGCCCACCTTAATCGTGTTGGCAACGCCAAAATACTCGGGCACAATAATCGTCGCGCGCGGCTGGATGCCATACGTGTCGGAGTGGCTACCAGAAATGTTGTCGTTCAGACCACAGGGATTAAGGCCGGGTACGCCGGTGTAGGCGAGCCATGCGTTGGCAAAAGCCTTCGGGCAATACTTGCTTCCCGCTGGATATTGTGCAGTTGGATTAAAACGCGACCCGGGATAATAAAAGTAGCCGCCTGTGCCGCCGCCGTAGATGCCTAGGCCGCCGCCACCTACGGGCGGACCAAAGAGCCCGGCCTCGCCAAATGCGGCAGCCGTATTGATAAACGGCTGCGCCTGAGTCCCGTCGAACGGCACGCTCAGTTGCGTCGGCGTGTTCACGTTCGGTTGGAACTGCGTAATGACGCCGTATGTCTCGGTCTCCTGATCGTTGCCTAGATAGAAGGCCGTCAAGCCAAGACTAAGATAGTCGTTAACGTAGGTGTCATTCTTCAGAATAATGGTAAGAAAATCGTTAGTCTGGCGAGCAAAGTCCAGGTTTGTAGGATAGTTACTGAAGAGACCGTTCTTATTTAGATAGGGAATAGGAACCGGCTCATTCTCAATCAATCCGTTTGCCGTATTATACAACACGGTTGCCTGAAACTTCGATAGCCCATCATTGTAAGGTTTATCGAACGCAAACTCCATTTCATTCTCGCGGGCAGGAGTGCCGTCGATGAAGCCCTGCGTTTGGAGGTTGCGATAATTCAAAAGAACCTTCGCCGCATTGTCGCCAGTACCAAGCGGGCTGTCATACGCGCCTGAGTTCGCTTCAAAACCCTCGACGTAGGTCCCAAAGGAGCCAACTGAACCGGTCACATCGAAGTAGGCATCATTCGTCGGCCGCTTGCTATCAAACGCTATGGTGCCACCAATCGTGCCAAACGTCGCCTTGTCCGGGTATGCAACGCCAGGATAGATTGAAACGCCAGATATCTGATTAAGGGTATAAACACCACCAATGTTGTTCGATAGATAGAAGGAACCGGGTGCCTCAAGATCCTGCGTCGGGATGCCGTCCAGTGTGGAGGCGATTTCCAGACCGCGAACACCGCGGATGGTGAGTTCAGGAGCGTTATCGCCAAGGCCCTGCTGGTAAAGATTTACAGATGGCGCTTGGCGCAGCAACTGAGCCGTACTTCCGGCAACGCCGACTGCTGCAATCTGCTTAGCTCCAAGCTCGGTAACCGCCGACGGCGAGTTTTTTTCCTTTAACAAGCGTTGTTGCGCCTTCACGATGACGCTCTCCGGCTGCACGGTCGAGGATTGACCTATGCCCAGATTAACTTGCGCCGCTGCGCTATCGGCACGCGCAAGGCTGCCAGGGAGCGCAGCCAGGGCCAGCGCGCAGGCGCCGGCAACCATAAGCCGCTGTCGGTATGAATGTGGTGCCTTCGTCATCGATCCCCCAAAATCGGAATGGCGGCAACTCAACAGAGCCGCCGGAATGAACCGTCGATCGCCCGATGCAGTACCCGTGGTCTCCGCTGGTTCGTTCCAATCGCGCACGTCGCAACCGGCAAGCCAGGAAGGCCACGATGACGGTGCATCGCCGGCCGTGATGACTCGCACATTGCCGCTGCCAAACACGCCGACGCAAGCCGCCGTGAGGGGTGCCGCCATCGAACTGCAACGGGGGAGTGATCGTTTTGCAACAGTTTGCTGCACAGTAAGAGCGCAGCGAGGCGCGCGACGCCGGGAGGTGGCAAAAATTTGGCGCTTGCCCCTCTCTCTCCAGTTCTCGCAAAGACAAACAGATGACGGGGGGCCTGGGGGGAATGGCACATTCCCCCCAGCCTTCCTGCTGTCTTGTGCCCCCGACCCGCCTGCGCAACTCTCCTCAAGCCAACCATTCAAGCCAGGAGCCCGCGTGACCGCCCTGCCCGACACAGCCGCCGTCGCCCCACGCACCCTGTCGGCCACGCCGGCCGGCGCCGAGTTCCTCGGCCACCCCGCCGGCCTCTACCTCCTCTTCGGCACCGAGATGTGGGAGCGCTTCAGCTATTACGGTATGCGCGCGCTGCTGGTGCTGACCATGGTCGCGGGCACGCATGCGGCCGATCCCGGGTTCGGCTGGGACAATGCGGCGGCGCTGAAGCTCTATGGCACCTACACGGCGCTGGCCTACTTCACGCCGCTGATCGGCGGCTGGCTGGCCGACAATTATCTCGGGCAGCGCATCAGCGTGCTGATCGGTGGCGTCATCATGGCGGCGGGCCAGTTCGTGCTGGCGGAATCCGTGCCCGGGCGGCTGGGGCTGTTCTATGTGGGGCTGGGGCTGCTCGTTCTGGGCAACGGGTTTTTCAAGGCCAATATCAGCACGATGGTGGGCCAGCTCTACCGGGAGGGCGATCCGCGGCGGGATGGCGGCTTCACCATATTCTACATGGGCATCAACGCCGGCGCGCTGCTGGCGCCGCTGGTGTGCAGCTATTTCGGCGAGTCGGCCGAGTGGGGCTGGGGCTACGGCTACTTCGCCGCGGGCTGCGGCATGAGCCTGTCAGTACTGATCCAGTTGGCGCTGGCGCGGCGGTTCCTGGGCGATCTTGGCGTGCGCCCGTCCGCGCAACGGGCGCGCGAGGCGGCGGGCGGCGCGAACGCGAAGCTGACGCCGATCGAGCGGGACCGCTTGCGCGTGATCTTCGTGCTGTTCGTCTTCGTGGTGCTGTTCTGGGCGTCCTTCGAGCAGGCCGGCGGGTTGATGAATTTGTATGCCGCGCAGAAAACCAACCGGTTCATCACGGCCACGGTGGAAATCCCCGCCGGCTACTTCCAATCGGTCAATTCGTTTTTCATCCTGGTGCTGGCACCACTCTTCGCCGCGCTATGGAGCGGGCTGGCGCGGCGCGGGCGCAATCCGGCGACACCGGTCAAGATGGTGTTCGGCCTGTTGCTGACCGCGTTAGGGTTCGTGTGCATGGTGGGCGCGGTGTTCGACCAGCGGGCGCATGGCCGTGCGTCCATGCTGTGGCTGATCGGCGCGTATTTTTTCCACACGATGGGGGAGCTGTGCATTTCGCCCGTGGGTTTGTCGGTGGTGACCAAGCTGGCGCCGCTGCGGCTGGCGAGCGTGATGATGGGCGTGTGGTTCCTGATCAATGCGGTGGCCAACTGGATCGCCGGCCAGGTGGGCGCGCTGGTGGAGAGGCTGGGCGATCTGGCGATCTTCGGCGGGATTACGGCGGTGCTGGTTGTTTTTGCGCTGATCCTGTGGGCGCTGAGCGGACGGATCATCGTTTGGATGCATGGCGCGGAGAAGGTCATCGATTGATGAGCTTGGGGGATAGTACATCTCCCCCGGTTCGTTTCCTCATCCTGATCAATTCCAGCGCCAGTGAAAAATACTGCTCCACCACAAAAAACCCCTGATCCGCTCCCTGCCCTTCCGTGCCGCCGAACACGTAGCCCACATCCTGGCCCAGGGCCGTGGCCAGCCCCGACTGAACAAGGCTAGGATGGCGCGCAATGCCGCGCAGCGCGCAAACCGCGGCACCCGCACCGGCAAAAATCGAATTGTGCAGCGCGGAGCCATACTCGCCGGCGATGATCTCGGCCGAGGCGAAGAGGCCTATCTGCTCTGAGAGGGAGAGTTTCTCGGGCCGGATGACGGCCAGGCCGTGCTCGGTGGCGATGGCCTCGATGCGCGCGCGGTTGACGAGGTTGCGTTGGCCGCCGGCGCGCGCGAGGTAGAGCGCACCGCCGCAAGCGGGCACGATGGCGGCGGGCGCGTGGCCGGCGCGGGCCATCCAGAAGCGCGTGGCGGCCGCAAAGCAGGGGGCCAGGCGGTCGCCCAGGCGCAGGGTTGTGGGCAGTATCAGGCGCTCGGCCGCCAGCAGCTCGCGCCAATGGTCGTAGAGAACCAGCTGTTCCTCGATCAGGCCGCACTGGCGCAGCAGCGCGAAGCCGAATTTAGCCATGTCGAACGGCACGGCGAAGCGCAGCGCGGCCAGGTCGTGGCCGGCCTGATGCAGTACCCACAGGCGCGGCAGAAAATCGACCAGCCAATGGCCGTAGGTTTCGTGCGCCGGGCCGATCAAGGGCACGAGGTCGCCGGCGATGCGGCGGACGGGCAGGGTCTCGGCATTGAGGCGGTCGGCGATCTGGGTGGCGAGGTAGTGCGGATGCATGAAGGGCTCGCCACGCAGGGCGATGCCGCCTTTGATGGGAATTCCCGTGGGTGCGAGGGTGGCATCGGTCAGGGTGTAGCAGCCCACGCGCGGCGTTTCGGTGGCGGCGGCCAGGTCGTGCAGCACGATTTCGCTGGCGGGGCCGAGCAGGAAGAGCGGCGGGCGCTGGGGGCTGCGGGTTGCGGGCGCCACTTCGGTAAAGTCGAGATGCGGAGCGGCACCGGTGGAAAAGACAATTTCGATGTCGCGGATATCTCGCACCAGGGTCATGGGGGTCAGGATGCGCGGGCAATGGTAAAGATACGCGAAAGCATCGTTGCGACCGCGCAGCTTGCCGCCGATGCGGCGGGCGCGGTGATCCGGCCCTATTTCCGCGCGCCGATCACGGCCGAGCAGAAGGGCGATGCCAGCCCCGTGACGCGGGCGGATCGCGAGGCGGAGCAGGCCATGCGCGCGCTGATTGCGCAGCGCCACCCTGAGCACGGCGTGCTGGGCGAGGAGTTCGGCGCCGATCGCGCCGGGCAGGAGTGGTGCTGGGTGCTGGACCCGATCGATGGCACGCGCGCCTTCATCACCGGGCGGCCGAGCTTCGGCGTGCTGGTGGGCCTGCTGCACGAGGGCGTGCCGGTGCTTGGTGTGATCGACCAGCCGATAACGGGCGAGCGCTGGACAGGGCTTGCGGGCGCGCGCACCCACTTTCGCGGGCCGCTCGGGGGCGAGGTGGGCA
>CAXUNZ010000208.1:0-6356 GCA_964252525.1 uncultured Acetobacteraceae bacterium | reverse complement strand
ACCCGCGCCGGCCGCCCAGGCGTTCGATGGTCCAGCCTTCAAGCCTGCGGTCGCGTCCGTGCGCGAGGTTGACCGCCAGCTTGCCGCCACGGCAACGGCGAAACGCGTCAGGTCCAAAATCGGGCGACGCCCCTCCTATACGACCCAGCAAGAAGATTAAGTCCTCCGCCACCTGAACTGGCGCGCGGGGAACGAGTCTGAAGGCCGGTGAGCGGGCGAGTGCCGTTACCGCAGCGCAGGGATAGTCGCCCAACGATCTGCATGGTTTGCGGGCGTGGCTTCCCGTGTCTCGGGCGTTCGCGTGGTCGAGGGTATGGCGGGGCGGAGGGCACGCCCCTCACTCTTTTTTACACCATAACCACTTGCAACCGTTGCGTGCAAACGCTCTTGTGCATTGACGCAGGAAGATGCGCCGACATTTGCCAACCCAAAACGGGAGATCGTCCAAGTGAGCACCAGAAATTCCGCGACACGCCTCGGCCTCATGGCTGGCACGGTATTGAGCCTCTCGCTCGCCTCATACGCCGCGCTGGCGGACAACGTGTTAACCTACCACAGCAGCAGCCAACGCCATGGTGACTATATCGCACCCAAACTGACCCAGGCCGCCGCCGCGGGCATACATTTCGACACCGGCTTCAATGCGTCGTTTTCCGGCAACGTCTACGCCCAGCCGCTGTTCTGGCATCCCAAAGGCGGCAGCCCGATGGTGATCGTGGCAACGGAGAACAACAGCGTGGTCGCGCTGGACGCGGCCACCGGCGCGACCTTATGGACCGCCCAATTGCCCGCTTCGGTGCCCAATAGCGACCTGCCTTGCGGCAACATCAACCCCGAGGGCATCACCGGCACGCCCGTGATCGATGAAGCCTCAGGCACGCTGTATCTCGATGCGCTGACGCTGGTGAACAATGCGCCGACGCATCAGATTTTCGCGCTGTCCCTGGCCAACAAGGGCCAGGTCCTGCCCGGCTGGCCCGTCAGCGTCGATGCCCTGGCGCAGGGCGCGGGCCTGAGTTTCACCTCCTACACGCAGGGCAACCGCAGCGCGGCGCTGCTCTATAACGGCGATATCTATTTCAGCTATGCCGGCCGCAGCGGCGATTGCGGCACCTATCACGGCACGGTTGTCCAAATACACCCGTCCAATCAGAGCCTGGCCGGCCTGTGGGCGACGCGCGCGCATGGCGGCGGCATCTGGTCGCAGGGCGGCACGTCGAGCGACGGCAAATCGCTCTTCACCACGACCGGCAACACGATGGGCGCGGATAATAACTGGCAGGACGGCGAGGCCATCATACGCCTCAAGCCCGGCCTGGCGCATTCGACCAATACCAAGGATTATTTCGCACCGTCGAACTGGCAGGCCCTGGACAATTCCGACCAGGATCTGGGCGGCACGGAGGCCATTCCGCTTAACATCTTCGGCGGCAACAAGGCCGAACCGCGCATCATTGCCTTCGGCAAGGATGGGAATGCCTATCTGGCCAATCGCAACAATCTGGGTGGCATTGGCGGGCAGATCGCGACGACCTCGGTGTCCAACACCGTGATCATCACGGCGCCGGCGGTCTATAGCACCAAGGCGATGACGATGGTGGCGTTCACCAACTTCAACAGCCAGTCCTGCGGCAGCAACAACATCACCATGATCGATATCGCTCCGTCGGGCAGTTCGCCCGTCACCACGGCGTGGTGTTCCGACTTCAACGGGAAGGGCTCGCCGATCGTGACCACCACGGATGGCTCGTCCAATCCGATCGTCTGGGTGGTGGGCGCGGAGGGCGACAACGCGCTGCACGGTTTCGACGCCATCAAGGGCGGCACTGTCTTCGGCGGCAGCGGCACGGCAATGCAGGGGCTGCGTCATTTCCAGACGCTGATTTCGGCCGAAGGGCGGCTTTACGTGGCCGCCGACAACAAGGTGTATGCGTTTGCTTATTGAGCGGTAGGCGTGGGGTTAAAAAGCTGGGGGAGCAGTGCCTGCCCCCCCAGACCCCCCGTCTTCATTTTAGAAGCCGCGTGTTAGCGTTCGGGTAATTGGACGCAAGATCATGGCGGTAGCTTCCCGGTGGCATTGATAATCTGTGACCGTGAAGCGACCGCATTGTTCGAGTGGTAGCCAAAGCCGGTCTCGTTGCCGCCCCAGGTATATATGCAGATATCCTGTGGAGATGTCAGCAGATTGTAGGATAACCTATTTGAGCCCGGCGGTGGATCATCAGAAAGGTAGACAGGTATCTGATAATGGAAGAGACCTTTTGAATCTTCGGTTGAATCGCCCTCTTTGCCGGCCCAGGGATCTGCATAGAAATCGCTGTCTGATCTTGGGTACGACACATGGGGCGGATAGCAGAATTCTTTTGCAAACATGAGCGGATTTCCGTAACCGCGAGCCAAGCGACGCAAATTTACGGACGTGGCTAAGTCAATCACAAGAACGTCTGGTGGTCGGTCAGATAGATGACCGCCTTTGCTAAGAGAGGATCCACGCTTCGTCGCCAAAACAACGTTTTCGACAAAAAGATCGGCGGGCTCGCGCGCTATGCACGACACCAGAAGCGGCGCCAAAACAAAACTTCTCACTGCCAATCTACAGAAAAACATCAATAACGAGTCCGAATCAAATCAAACAATGACGCTCAAGCTGGTCGAGAGAAGCCTCTGCTCGAGCTGGTCATAACACCAAAGAGCAGAAAGAAGAACTCTCAAAAAGCTGGGGGAGCGGTGCTTGCCCCCCTTCAGATCCCCCCCCCGTCATTATTTTAGAATTAAGCAATAATCGACGGGGGGTTTGGGGGGGATGGCACATCCCCCCCAGTCTTCCTCGCCTTCAACAACCGCCGGCAAGCCTCCAGCGCATCACGCGCCTTGATCCCCGTCAGACACGCCAGCCCGCGCGGACAATCGCTGGCAAATTCCAAATAGCAAGGCCCGCAAACCATCCGCCGCTGCAGCGCCATCGCCGCGCCGCCAAGCGGCGCCCATTCGGCCGCATCCACCACCGCCGAATGAATGCCGAGCACGGGCAGGCCCAGCGAGGCGGCAATATGCTTCGGTCCCGAATTGTTGCCGACGAACAGCGTGCAGGCCGCCATCACCTCGGCCAGTTCCGCCAATTTCAGCGCGCCGACCAGCGAAATGGCGCAATGGCGTGCCACCACGCCGGCCATCACCTCGCGCGCGACCTCCTGCTCATCGCCGCCGCCCACGATGATGGCGTGCATGTCCTCCTCGGCCGCGAGCAGATCGATCAGCGCGGCGTAATTGCCAGGCGCCCATTGCCGCACCGGATTGCCGACGCCCGGATGCACGCACACCAGCCGCTTTGACAGGAACTCGGCCGGCAGCCGCGCCAGCGCGGGCACGCGCGCGGCCTCGCGCAGCGGCGGCACAAGCGCCACCTCGATCGGCCGGCAGGCGGAAGCGGCGGCATCGACCAGGCTCAGCAACCGCTCGGAAATATGCGCGTGCTTGGCTTCCAGCCGCTGGTCGCCCTCCCATTCCAGGACCACGTCCAGCCACGGATAGGCGCCCGCGCGATCGTAGCCCACCAGGAAGCGCGCGCCGGTATGGCGCAGCACCGGCCGCGTTTCGGGCTGCATGCGCAAATCGATCGCCATGTCGAACCGGCTCTCGGCCAGGCGCGCGGCAAGTGCGGCGTATTCCTGCTCGGTGACGCCGCGCTGCCCGTCGCCGGAGCGGGCGTGAAAAAATGTAAACTCGATGACTTCGTCGATGCACGCCTCGGCACGGGCCAGCGCCGCGCTGCCAGGGGGCACCAGCACGCTCAAACGCGCGCCGGCAAACCGTGACGCGAGCGCGCGCAATGCCGGCACGGCGGTCAGAAAGTCGCCGATATGGTCGAGCTTGACCGCCAGAATGCGCTTGATCGACGCGGCCGCGGGTCCCGCGGGACCGGCATGGATGGCGCGCACCGGCTCCGGATCGGGCATGTAATGATCGACCTCGCCCAAAAGCCTGCGGCTGTGGTAGCGGTCGCCGCGCAGGAAATGCGTGCGCCACGCGCCGGAAAACCGCGCCGCGTCGTAACTGTCCTCGATGCCCGCGCGGCTGGCCAGTTCGTGGTGCATCAGCTCGGCATGCGGCGTGTAGATCACGCTCAGCCCCGCTTCCTGCGCGCGCAGACAGAAATCCAGATCGTTGTTGACCACGTCATGCGCTTCGTCGAATCCGCCGAGCCGTTCGAACACGTCCCGCCGCACCATCTGGCACGCGCCGGTCACCGAAGACATTTCACGCGCGGCCGAGGCCAACCCAAAAGGGCCGCCATCCGCGCCCGCCGCGAAGCGGAAGGCGTGGCGTGCATGCGTCTCGGCCAGATATTGCCCGGCGTGCTGCACCTTGCCATCGGGGTAGAGCAGCCGCGCGCCCACCACGCCCACCTCCGGCCGCACGGCGTGTTCCAGCAGCGCCTCCAGCCAGCCCGCCTGCCGCGCCTCAATATCGTCATTGAGGAACAGCAGCATGTCCCCGCGCGCTTGGGCGGCGGCGTGGTTGTTGAAGCGTGACCAATTGAACGCGCCTGGCATGGGGAGAAGCTGATCGGCATTCTGCCGCAGCCAAGCACGCGTTGCGCGATCCGATATCGGAACGTTATCGAGCACGACAATCTCGATACTTTCACGCGCCGTCGTCGCGCGGATGGACTGAATCGCCCGCCGCACCAGGCCGCCCGCGCCCGCGGTCGGCATGATGATCGAAACCAAGCCGCCGAAGCGCGTTTCGCGCCGCATCCGCCACGTGCCCGCAGTGGCGCCTTTTTCCGGCGCGGCCGCCAAGCCGCGCCGGCGCGCGGTTTCACGCAAGGCGGCGAGACCCGTGGCGGTGTCGGTGACGATTGCGGTGGAGGCAAGGACCCTGTCGATGTGATGAACCTGCCTTGCCGCCTCGCTCAATTGCAGGACCAGCGCGTAGCTGGATAAATTTGCCAAGTCGGCGGCGCGCAGCCCCGCGCGATCCATGCTCGCCCGGGATGCGCACCAGGGCCGCCCGATATAATCCATGTTCAGCAGCAATTCGGGCGACCAGTCGGGTTTGTAGAATGGCGCATCCCGATCGTGCACCGCGTCGCGCCGCCGCTCATCGGCGTAGAGAAAATCCGCGCCGCTCACGGCAAAGCCGACAGCCATTTCGAGCAGCGCATCGCATCCCAGCACGTCGCCGGCGTGAACGGCCATGAACAATTCCGGCCGGGCAGGGGGCGCACTCGCCTTCTTCTTGCCTTTTGCGATCGTTTCCAACCGCGCCGCCAACTCAGGCATCGTGCGCGCCGCAGCCTGGACCGCGCCATCGACGATGAACAGCGTGAAATCGGCGTATACCTGCCGCGCCAGCGAGGCCAACGTTGCCTGCCAGGCATCGTTCATGTCGCCCGCCGCGTCGGGCAGAGGCGGCAGCACCGTCACCTGGAACAGCGGGCGGCATTCCTGCGCGGCCAGGATCGCGCGCGCGAACGCCTCCTCGGCGCGCGGCATCCGCGCGCGTGGCGCCGCCTCGCCGAGCACGTCACCGGCGGGTTCGACGGTGACGTTGAAACTGCGGGTCTGCGTCTCGCCATCGCGGCTGCTGGCCAGCACGGTGAATTGGTGCGTGCCGTCGCCGATGGCGCCGGGCGGCAGCACCAGCGCCCATCCCGCGCGCAGGCTGTCCAGGCAGTCGGGGTAGGCGCGGCCAATGTCTTCGCGCCGCATGCCGACATAGGCCTGCCCGCAGGCCAGCCCGTCGCACAGCACCGAGACCTTGGAAATTCCGGCCGGCGCCACGGCCCAGCCCGAAATCGTCAGCGCGCCGCGCACCGGCTCCAGCGCGCCGTCGCCGGCCAGGACCGGTTTGTCGATTTCCAGGCGAGTGCGGATGGAGGCCGCCGCCGCAACCATGGGCGCAAGGCCTGCCAGCAGCGGCGTCTCCAGGGTCAGGCTCTGCCCGTCCGTGGTCCGCAGCCGCAGTGTCAGAAGCTCGCCTGCCGCCAGCAGCGGCATGGGCGTGAAACTGAATCGAAACCCTGACTCGCCCCCGCCGGCGACCAGCGGGAAATCCCTTGCCACGTCCGACCGGGCCACGCCGCGCGTGCCGATGGCCAAAGTGCGCCGGCCACGCAGGGCCACGATGTCACGGATTTCGACCGGGGCCACTGCCCAGCCGGTGATGCTCACCACGCCGGCCTCGCCCAGGGTTGCGCCATCGCAGTGCAGGCGGATGCCGCTCTCGCTGCTGGCCACGCCCGCGGCACCGGCCTGGGGCGTGCCGGCCGGCACCGTGATCGGCGCAATCACCTGCCTGCTCTCGCCCGCGCCGTCGCTGAGCTGCACGCGAATGGCGGCGGGTCCGGCCGG
>CAXUNZ010000207.1:0-6419 GCA_964252525.1 uncultured Acetobacteraceae bacterium | reverse complement strand
GTACAATGTAGCCACATTGTACTTGGCCCCCTCCTCTTCCAAACAAATAGGTTCTAAGGACTTGTCCTTAGCGGGGGTCCAGGGGGCATCGCCCCCTGCCTTGCCTTTCACGCCCCCAAGGCCACGCCATTGCCGCGCCTAGACACCGCCACCGACACGCGCTCCCCCAATTATGCCGCCAACGCGGCGGCGATGCGCGCGCTGGTGGACGATCTGCGCGCGCAGGCCGACAGGGTGCGGCAGGGCGGCGGCCAAGCGGCGCGGGACAAGCATGTCGGGCGCGGCAAAATGTTGCCACGGGCGCGGGTGCGGGCGTTGATCGATCCCGGTTCGGCGTTTTTGGAGGTGGGGCAGCTCGCGGCGCATGGGTTGTATGGCGGGGAGGTGGCCTCGGCCGGGCTGATTTGCGGCGTGGGGCGTATTTCCGGCCGTGAATGCATGGTGGTGGCCAACGATGCGACCGTTAAAGGCGGCACCTATTTCCCGCTTACGGTAAAGAAGCATTTGCGCGCGCAGGAAATTGCCGCGCAAAACCGGCTGCCCTGCGTGTACCTGGTCGATTCGGGCGGCGCCAACCTGCCCAACCAGGACGAGGTGTTCCCCGACCGCGATCATTTCGGCCGCATCTTTTACAACCAGGCGCGCATGTCGGCGGCCGGCATTGCGCAGATTGCGGTGGTAATGGGTTCGTGCACCGCTGGCGGCGCTTATGTGCCGGCGATGTCGGATGAAACGGTGATCGTGCGCAACCAGGGCACGATCTTTCTGGCCGGACCGCCGCTGGTGCGCGCGGCGACGGGTGAGATCGTCAGTGCCGAGGATCTGGGCGGCGCTGATGTGCATAGCCGCGTCTCCGGCGTAACTGACCATTATGCGGAGAACGATGCGCATGCGCTGGGGATTGCGCGGCGCATCGTCGCCAATTTGAACACCACCAAGACGCACGGCCTGGCATTGCGCCCGCCGGTTCCGCCCGCTTATGCGCCGGAGGAGATTTACGGCATCGTCAACGCCGATGCCCGTCACCCCTATGACGTGCGGGAGGTGATCGCGCGTATCGTCGATGGCAGCGTGCTGGACGAATTCAAGCAGCTCTACGGCGCCACGCTGGTGACGGGTTTCGCGCACATCCATGGCTATCCGGTGGGCATCATCGCCAATAACGGCATCCTGTTTTCCGAAAGCGCGCAAAAAGGCGCGCATTTCATCGAACTGTGTGCCCAGCGCGGCATACCGCTGGTGTTCCTGCAGAACATAACGGGCTTCATGGTCGGGCGCAAATACGAAGCCGGCGGCATCGCCAAGGATGGTGCCAAGCTGGTGACCGCCGTCGCCACCGCCAACGTGCCAAAATTCACGGTTATCATCGGCGGCAGCTTCGGCGCCGGCAATTACGGCATGTGCGGGCGCGCCTATTCGCCGCGCTTCCTGTGGATGTGGCCCAATGCGCGCATCGGCGTCATGGGTGGCGAACAGGCGGCCTCGGTGCTGGCGCAGGTCAGGCGGGACAACATGGCGGCGCGCGGCCAGGATTGGCCGGCCGAGGAAGAGGACCGCTTCAAGGCGCCCATACGCGCGCAGTATGAAACGCAGGGTCACCCCTATTACGCCAGCGCGCGCCTGTGGGATGATGGCGTGATCGATCCGGCGCAAACGCGGCGCACCCTGTCCCTCGCGCTTTCGGCAAGCCTGAATGCGCCGATCGAGCCCACCCGCTTCGGACTGTTCAGGATGTGATGTTCGCCAAGATCCTGATTGCCAATCGCGGCGAAATCGCCTGCCGCATCATCCGGACCGCGCACCGCATGGGTGTTGCCACTGTCGCCGTCTACTCCAGCGCGGATGCCGATGCACCGCATGTGCTAATGGCCGGGCAGGCGCGCTGCCTCGGTGGTGCGGCGGCACGCGAGAGCTACCTCAACGCCGCGGCGATCCTGGAGGCGGCGCGCGAGACAGGCGCGCAGGCGATCCATCCAGGTTACGGCTTCCTGTCGGAAAACGCGGAATTTGCCGAAGCGTGCGGTGCGGCCGGGCTGGTCTTCATCGGGCCGCCTGCCTCCTCGATGCGCGCCATGGGCTCGAAGGCCGCGGCGAAAGCTCTGATGGCGCGCGCCGGCGTGCCGCTCGTGCCCGGCTATCACGGGGAGGCGCAGGACGCGGCCGTGTTTGCGCGGGAAGCGGCGGCGATCGGCTATCCGGTGCTGATCAAGGCGTCCTCCGGCGGGGGCGGGCGTGGCATGCGCGTCGTGACGGACCCCGCCGCGTTGTCTGACGCGCTGGAAGGTGCCGCGCGCGAGGCGGTGGCTTCCTTCGGTGACGGCCGCCTGCTGGTGGAAAAATACCTGACCCAGCCGCGCCACATCGAAATCCAGGTTTTTGCCGATACGCACGGTGACACGGTCTCGCTATTCGAACGGGATTGCTCCATTCAGCGCCGCCACCAAAAGGTGCTTGAGGAATCGCCCGCACCTTTCATGACCGAACAGCGTCGCGCCGAGATGGGCCAGGCGGCGGTCGCGGCCGCACGCGCCGTCGGTTACGTCGGCGCCGGCACCGTCGAGTTCATCGCCGAGGGCGAGCAATTCTACTTCATGGAAATGAACACCCGCCTGCAGGTCGAACACCCTGTCACCGAAATGGTAACGGGAATCGATCTGGTCGAATGGCAACTTCGCGTCGCCAACGGCGAGCCTCTGCCGCAAGCGCCCGCCTCGCCCCAGGGTCACGCGATCGAAGCGCGCATCTATGCCGAAGATCCCGCGCGCGACTTTCTGCCCTCGATCGGCCGCCTGACGCATCTGCGCTTTCCAGACGGCGAAAATGGCGTGCGCATTGACAGCGGCGTGCGGCAAGGCGGCGATATAACGCCCTATTACGACGCAATGATCGCCAAGCTGATCGTGCACGCCGATGACCGTCCGGGCGCGGTGCGCAAGCTCGCACGCGCGCTGGATGCGTGCGAAATCCTAGGCGTGCAGACCAATCTTGGTCTGCTGCGCGCCGTCTGCGCCAACACCGAGTATGCCGCCGGCTACGTCGATACGGGATTTATCGCGCGCAACCCTGTCGTGCTGCATGGAGCCGAGCCGACGCCGGACGACCGGCTCGCCATTCTCGCCGCTTCGGTGCTGGATATCCTTGCCTGCGGCCGCGCGATGGCCGATTCCGCCGATCCCTACTCGCCATGGGACGATCTCGATTCCTGGCGTCTGAATGGTGAGGCGTTCCAGGACATCGTGCTCGAGTTCGACGGCGCCCGCCAATTGGTCACCGCAACGCCCACGCAAGCGGGGGCGGTCCTGGGGATAGGCGATGCGACGTTGACCGCCGAACGTCTGCCGGGTGGCGCCGTGCGCATCGATAGCCGTGTCCATCATCCACGCATCCTGGCGGATGGGGATGCGCGCACCGTCATTCTGCACGGCACCAATCATACCGTGCGGCAGATAGATACGTTGGCACCCCCGGCGGCGCTTTCGGCGGCGGCCGGTTCGCTCGCGGCGCCAATTCCCGCACGCGTCACGCGTATTCTCGTGGCCGTGGATGACGCGGTTAAAAAAGGCGCTACGCTGCTGACGCTGGAAGCGATGAAAATGGAGATCAGCATCACCGCGCCCTTCGATGCAACCGTCAGGGAGCTTCCCCACGTCGTAGGCGAGATGGTGCAGGAAGGCACGGTGCTGGCCGTTCTGGCGCCCGTTTGATTTAATCGTCCGGTTAAGGCATAGACGCGCCGCCAGGCCAGTTGCCGCAGGAGCGCCTGAGCATTGCGGTCGGCGCTCAGGCGGCCACGCAGCGCGCGTTTGATGAGGCAGTGACGTTCACCAAGGATCGCCGCGCGTTCGGCAAGACCGTGTTCGATTTCCAGAACACGCGCTTTACGCTGGGCGAGCTTGCGGCGAAAATCCAGGTCGGCTGGGCGCATTTGGATTGGTGCCTGACCCGGCACCTCAAAGGCGAATTGACCGCAGCGGAGGGCTCGGCGGCGAAATTGTGGCACACGGAGTTGCAGGGGGAATGCTCCATGGCGGTGCCGGCTACATGAATGAGTATCCGATTGCGCGGATGTGGCGCGATGCGCGCGTGCAGCGCATTTACGGTGGAACCTCGGGGATCATGAAGGAAATCGTCAGCCGAAGTATCTTGGGACGCGGCGCAAACCTAAATAAATGACGGGGGGTTTGGGGGGGATGGCACATCCCCTCCAATCTTCACCTGCCGCCCGTAACTCGCCACCAAGCCTGCACCCGAAGCACCCGCGACAGCCGCCCGCCTGACCTTTCGCAGCGCCTCGACCAGCGAACCCGCATCGACGCCCGATTGTCCCGGGCCGGGGACTGGCGCAACCAGCATCCGCCGCAGCCCCGCCGCGAGGCCCTTTGCCGAGACCTCGCACAGTATGGCCGCGGGATCGTCTCCCGCCTGTTCCACCAGCCCGCCGACCCGCGTGGCCACCAGAAACCGGCGCGCGGCCAATGCCGCCGCCGCCACCCCGCTCTGGCTTGCCTCACGGTGTGACAGCACCACGCCATCGGCCCAGCCAAGCAAGGCGGGGATTTCCGCCTCCGGCACCCACCGGTTTTCCACCTGCAACCGGGGCAGGCGGGACAAAGCGGACAGCACGGCACCTTGGGGCCCTTGGCCCACCACCCGCACGACCATGTCGGTTTGCGGCAGCACCTCGCCCAAAGCCTCGGCCAGCATATCCAGCCCCTTGTAAGCCAGCAGCCGGCCGAAACTGAGCAACCGGAAAGGCCCGCCATGCGCGCGCACCGGCGCCAGGCCCGTGATCGGCGGCTGAGGCAGCACGCCGCGGATCAACGTGCGCTCTTCCACCAAGCCCTGGCTGCGAAGTCGGCCTGCCACGTGCTCGCTCAGCGCCACGACCGTCTCTGCACGCCGGACCAGCATCCGCTGCAGCGTCATCTGCAGCGGATAGCCGTCGCCGGGATGAGGATCTGCGTCATGCACCACGACGGCCAGGGTAATGCCGCTCCGGCGCAGCGCCTGCTGCATGGCCAGATCGAGAGGCCCCGGCATGGCGCAGAGCGCGATATCCGGCGCCAGGCGTTTCAGCTCCGCCCGCAAATGGGCAACCAGCGCCGGCCCCTCCATGATACGGCGCAAATAGCCCCGCACGCCTTGGTAGGTGTCGATCGGCAGGTCGCAGATGGGCGCGGCGCCGGTCTGCATGATTTCGGACTGGCGGGATAACGAAAGCAGGGCTTCCACGCCCGGCACGGCGTTGAAGGCGCTGGCGAAGTCGACAGCCACGCGAGGCCCGGCGCCGAAGCGGCCCCATTGCCAAACCAGGATCTTCATGCCGTCCCGCATGACATCCAGTCTAGTCCTATCGCGGCCAAGGCGTCCTGCAATGCGCCCGCCGTAAAAAGGCGCAGACCCGCTTCCTGCGCCGCGCGCCCCAGCGCGTGCCGCCGCGGCGCGTCCTCGGCCAGCGCCAGCAGCGCGTCGCGCGCCGCTTTCACCTCGGCTTCCGCCCATAGCGCACCCGGAGCCTCGAAGACGCTGCGCGGATCGGCCGCCGGGATGAGCCGATAGGGAATGGGTATGCCGTTGCTTGCATCGATGAATTCGGCGGTTGCCGACCAATTGGTGGCGATCACCGGCTTTCCCAGCAGCATCGCTTCGGCCGGAACAAGCCCGAAACCCTCGCTGCGATGCAGGGAGAGCACGATGTCGGCACAGGCGGTCAGCGCGTGGCTGTCCCCGGCCGGCAACGTATCGAGCACAAGCCGGATATTGGATGCCTCACCGATCGCGGCGCGGAGCAGGGCGACATCCTGCGGCCAGTGTTCGCCGTGGCTCGCCTTGAGCACCAGGATGCGGTCCGTCCGGGCGCCGAATGCGGCCTTGAAGGCCGCAATGGCCGCCAGCGGATTTTTGCGCGCGAAGCTGGAGGCCAGACTGAAGGAGGTCAGCACGACCACCGCGGCTTGTGGCAAGCCGAAATCGGCACGGCCGCGCGTGGACGGGGCAGGTGGTTGACACGCCAATGGGTGGCCCACCACGCGCACGCGCCCCGGCGCCAGGCTCTCCAGCGCGGCCGCGGTGAAAAGCGAGGGCGCCCAGATTTCATGCACGAAACGCGCGCCCTGGCGCCAGGCCGGCGAGGGCACCGGCAGCTCCCAAGCCCAGTAGCCGATCACCAGACGGTTGCGGAGCAGCGCGCGTGGCAGACGCAGCAAGGTGGCAGGCAGGGAGGGCGCATTGACGTGCAGCACCAGCGGCACGCCTGGCGGTGGCAAGGCCCTGGCGGGTCGCGCCGCAGCCGTCAGGTCGCCGGCATCGATTTCCCAAACCGACAGGCCGAGCGCGCGTGCGGCGGCGGCCATCAACCGGGCGCCCTGGCCGAGTCCGGAGGCGCGATGGCCGTCAGCGCATGAGTCGCCCGGCCGCCC
>CAXUNZ010000206.1:6245-6468 GCA_964252525.1 uncultured Acetobacteraceae bacterium | reverse complement strand
CCTCCGCCCCGCCCGGCTTCAGCCCGCGCCGGACGAACAGCCCGGCCACCGATTCCACCCGCTTGCGAGACACATCGAGGTTTGCCGCGGGATCGCCCTGATTGTCGGCAAAGCCCGCCAGCAGCAGATGCTCGCCGCCGTCATGAAGCGAAACCAGGTAGTTCAGCACACGGTCGAGGTCCCGCTCGCCATACTGATCCAGTGCGGTCGAACTGGCCTGGAA
>CAXUNZ010000206.1:0-6218 GCA_964252525.1 uncultured Acetobacteraceae bacterium | reverse complement strand
GGCGACAAAGGCGCGCAACCGGTCGGCGTCCGTGGCCGGCGGCGACGGTGCGGCCGGCGCCGCAGCGGGCCGCAGCGTGGGAGAGATCAGCCCATGTTCCTCGATCACCGCCTGGCCTTGCGGGCTCAGTGCGTAAGCCATCAGGCGCTGAGCAAACCCGGCCTGCGCCTTGGGGGCGTTGTAGAGATAGATCCGGCTCGTCAGCGGATAGTCGCCACGCGCGACGGCGACGCGATCCGAAGGGCTTTCGGGCGTGGCGCCAAGCTCGGCAACCGGCACGGTGCGCGCCCCGCCGGCGGCAGAGACATCGACCAGTCCCACGCCCCGCGGATCGGCCATCACGGCGCGAACCACGCCCGCCTCATCGGCCACCCATTTCGCACCCGGCGCGGCTTCGGGGGTGATTTCGCCCGCCTGTATCTGCGCGTTTTGCTGCGGCGCCTTGGGGCGGACGGCATAGACCGCCACCGGTCCGGCCGGTCCGCCCAAGGGTGCCCAATCGGTAAATGCTCCGGCGAAAAGGTCCCTGATCTGCGCGCGGCTCAAGGAGGTGACCTGGTTGGATGGATTGACCACGACCGCCTGCGCTTCCAGCGCCAGGATGTGCTCGGTGGTTGGTTGGGTCATGTCGCCGAGGAATGCCAGGCTGGTTCGTTCCGCGCCTGTGATACGGCGCGGGGCGATGACGAGGTCGGCCTGTCCGGTGCCCAGCGCGGCCAGGCCCGGGCCGAGGCCGTCGCTCACGATGACGATGGATTCGCGCAATCCGCCCCGCAGGCCGCTGACCTTGATCTGACGCGTATCGCCCGAAACGCTCACGGCATCATCGCCGATCTCCGTCAAATACGCGGCTGCCAGGGGCTGGATGGCCCGCACGGCGATGCCGGCATCGCCGTGCACGCGGGCCAGAACATTTTCAGCCGGTAGCGCAATGGGCGTGGGCGCTGGGTTTGCGGGACGGACCACCGCCGCCACGGGCGTCGGCGGACTGGCATGCACCGGCGGAGCGGTGACCGGCGCCTGCCCCATGCGCATGCCAAGGAAGACCGCGCCGGCCACGAGCACCAGCACGCCCAGGCCCAGCAGGGCCGGCACGACCGGGCTGGTCGCGCGCCCAGTCATTTGCGGCGCCTTCAACGGCTTGCCGCATTCGGGGCAGACGAAATCCTCGCCGACCCGCACCTCGATGTCGCGGCGGCTCTCGGCAACCGTGCAATAGTCGAAATTTGTGCAACGTCCGCGTGTAAAAGCCATGTCCCCGTTCTTTTCTCGTGCTTTGCATCAAGCGGCCATCGCGGCCAGCGCCGCGACGCCATAGCGAACATGCGCCGCCCTGCCAGCGCAACAGTCAACTTAACCGATGCGGCGCAACTGCGACACTCCGCTTCGACCAGAGGTGGCGCCGGCACAACGAAGACGCGCAGCCGCGTTGCGCGCGCGCGCTGGCGATGGTCTATGACGGCGATGGTGACGCAAGGCGGCGCAGCGCCACGCAGGCATGCCCGCGCTATCTGGGATGGCTGGTCGATGGATATGCGTTCGCAAGACAATTTGGGGGATGCGCCCGCGCACGCACCGTCCGCGCGGCCCATGCTGATCGCCATTCCCTTCTACAAGAACGAACATCTCGTGGGCCCGGTGATCGGCTCGCTGATCGAGTGTGCCGCCGAATTGCGGGCGCTCGGCGCGCGGGCGGTATTTTATGTCGACTCACCCGATCATGCACCCCTGATCGGCGCATTGGATGCGATCCTGCCGCGTGCTGCCCAAGCCATGTCGTGCCGCATAGAGCGCAATGTGGAAAACCTTGGTTTCGTGCGCACCATGAATCGCGCCGTGGCCGAAGCGTGCGCGCAAGGCATGGATCTGCTGCTGCTTAATTCGGACACCGTCATCGAGCCGGGTGCGCTGAGCGAAATGGCCGCGGCACTGGCCATCGATCACATGATCGGCTTCGTCAATCCGCGGTCCAACAATGCTACCATCACCACCCTTCCCGTGCCGCCCGCAACGGACGCCCGCGCCTGGCGCCGCGCGGCGCGCACGCTGGCCGCACGTCTGCCCGCGATCAGCTACATCCCGACCGCGGTCGGTTTCTGCCTGCTGGTGCGCTGGAGCATTCTGGCCGAATTCGGCGGCTTCGACGAAATCTATGGTCAGGGCTACAACGAAGAGAACGATCTGGTGATGCGCGCCAGCCGCTGCGGCTACCGGGCGGTCATGGCCAACCGCGCCTTTGTCTGGCACGAAGGCGAGGAGAGTTTCGCCACCGCCGAAATCGACCGCTCGGTCTGGGAGCCGACCAACCGCGCCATCCTGGATGCGCGCTACCCCGAATATAACGGCCACACGCTGGCCTATTACCATTCGCCCGAGGCCACGGCGGAGTTTCTGCTGGCCAAACTCGTTCCCGATGCAGACGGAAAGCTTGATGTCGGACTGGATTTTTCGAGTTTCCGCACCGCCCATAACGGCACCTTCCAGGCGGGGCGCCAATTGCTGCAGGCCGCCGGTGTCTGGGGCGAACACATACGCCTGCACGTCATCTGCAGCCGCGAGGTCTATGAGTTTCACGGCTACGACGCTTTCGGCGTGCCGCATTCCGATCCTCATTCCGGCCGCCGCTTTGCCGCGATCTTTCGCGTCGGCCAGCCCTATGATTGGAACGTCATCCAGCGCCTGGCCGTCTCCGCGCCGGTGATCGGCATCTGGATGCTCGACACGATCTCGCTGGACTGCCCGCAGCTGGCTTCGGCGCGGCTGTTCAACATCTGGCAGTTCGGGCTCGATCATGCCGACCTGATCGCCACGCAAAGCGAGCAGACGCGCAGCCAGCTTGCCGCGCGCCTGGCCATTCCCGATCACGCCATCGAAGTGGTGGCGCCGCATTCGCGCGATCCGGCCGATTACGTGCTGCCGGTCACGGGCGATGCGGCGGCGCAGGGTGGCGGCACGGCGATCCTGGTGATCGGCAATCATTTCCACCACAAATATCTCAGCCAGACCGCCAATGCGCTGGCGGGCGCCTTTCCCACGCGCGAGATCGTGGCCATGGGCATTGCGGGCGCATCCGGCCGCGGCGCGCCCGATCCATGCCTGCCGCCCCCGCTTGAGGCCCTGCCGAACCTCACCGCGCTGCCTGTGGGAGATTTGAGCGATGCGCAGATCGGCGATCGCTACGTGGCCTGCGCGGCAGTGGTCTTTCCCAGCCATGCCGAGGGCTTCGGCTTTCCCGTGCTGAATGCGCTGGCGGCCCGCCGGCCCGTGTTCCTGCGGCGCCTGCCGGTATTCGTCCAGCTTTGGCAGGCGCTGGGCTGCACGCCCAACATCCATTTCTATGACGCGACGCCAGATTTGCTGCAGGCGCTGATGTCATTGCCGGCCTGGCGCGACATGCCGGCCCCGCCCCGATCGGACGGCTTGGGCATAGAGGCCGGAGCCGCGACCATCAGGGACGGCATGGAAGCGGCAATGGAAGCGGCCGATTACGGGCGCATCGTCAAACGTGTGCGCGCCATGCAATTGGCCTCCGACCTTTCGGATACGGCCCGGCCTGCTTTGATCCATGCCAGCCAGGCGGCCGAGGCCGCGCAGTTTGTGGCCCAGCGCGTGGAGCGCGTGGCGCGGCGGGCGCTGTCGGTCGCGCCGATCTACCGGGGTGCGAGGCTGATGTTCCGCACGGCGCGAATGGGATGGCGCGCGGTACGCGGCCGGCGCGAATAGGCGCACGACGCCTTTTTGCGCGTGCGTCTTTTTCTGTTATCGGCGCCGGCGCTGCACCGCGGCGGCCGGCCATTTCTTTTTCGACGACTGTTCACCAAAACCAGCGCCGCCGGGTTGCCTGATCGTCGCAGTCATGTAATTGACGCTGGATTGTTCGACGGCCGGCTGCATAATGGCGATGACAAATGGCGCGCGACAATCATGGCGTGTATCGGCGCCGTTTCGTCGAACGATGATGGCTTGCCGATGCGAGGTTGGCACGCCCGTGGTCATGAGGTGGCGAGGTGATCCGAGGCTCGATTGAAGTCGCGCGGCGCACCCAGATATCAGGATGGATTCACGCGGATACCGGCACGGTGCGTGACCGCCTGATCCTGGCCTTTGCCGGTCCGCGTTGCGTGGGCGCGGGCAAGGTGGACCGCTTCCGCCGTGACCTGCTGGACGCGCAATTGGGCGATGGTTACTGCGGCTTTGATTTTCCGATCAAGCTGAACGATGACGAGCCGGTCGGATCGGTCATCGTCAGGCTGCAGAATTCGGATGCCGCGCTGATCCAGCGGGACACCATCGTCATCGGCGCCAATGATCGCGCCGAGGCGGCGGGCGAGGACATGACAGACCTCGGCGCCATTCCGCCCGGGCGTGTATCCTGGATGCAGGATCGTGGCTGGCTGGACCAGCAGGAATACGATTTTCTGCGCGCCGTGCAGACAATCGGCGCCTATGAACGCGGTTTGCGCCCGGCAAGGCGCCCGAACGTCGAGACGCCCATCCTGATCAAGCCCGAGCAGATCGCCCAGGACCTGCTCGGCCTGTATGCCATGGCCGATGTCGATGTCACGCGCACCAGGCTGGCTAGCATCTCCGATCTGGGCGACGCAGCCTCGCCCATGCACGCGCCGGGTCTGTCGGTGATGGCGCTTTGGAGCGCGGAGCGCTGCCGCATCGTGCTCGATGAACGCTCCCACATGGAACCGGGCGCGGCGCAGGGCAGCATCACCCCTTCGCCCGCGCCCGGTGCCATCGAATACGGGTTCGGTCCGGATCGCATCCTCTTTGTGCATCGCCAGGCGAGCTTTTCGCCCGATGGCATGGCGCCCAGCGAGGGAATTTGCGTCTTTACCGCAACGGAACGGACAACCGCCGTGGCCAGCAGAGCCGCCCGCCGGGGGCGGCCGGCGCAAGCGGCATAAGGTCAGGGCGGGAAATGCATTCCCAGATCCGCCACAGCGAACCGCTTTGCATTTCTGCCGTCTCTCGTCAAAATCCGGCAATGTCCAAGACGCCCGCCTATCTCCGCCTGGAAGAGCGTTTCGCGCGCATTGCCACAATTGGCGAAGCGGGCGCCGTGCTGGGCTGGGATGCCGCCGCGGTCATGCCGCCAGGCGGTGCGCAAGCCCGCGGTGACCAGCTCGCCGTGCTCGCGGGCCTTGCCCACAGCCTTCTGATTGCACCGGAGGTCGGCGACGACTTTGCCGAAGCCGGCGAGCCGGCCGACCCTTGGGACGAGGCCAATCTGCGCCTGATGCGGCGCGAACACGCGCGCGCCACGGCGCTGCCGGCCGACCTCGTGGAAGCCGAGGCACGCGCCAATTCGGCGTGCGAGAAGATCTGGCGCACCGCGCGCGCCACGCGCGATTTCGCGCTGGTCGCGCCGAGCCTTGCCGTCGTGCTCGGCCTCGTGCGCGAACGGGCCGCCGCCCTATCGGACCGTCTAGGCATCTCGCCCTATGACGCGTTGCTCGACGGCTTCCAGCCCGGGCTGACGACCGAAGATTTCGACCCGCTTTTCGCGCGCTACGAAGTGTTCCTCGCCGACGCCCTGCCCCGCGCCGAAGCGCGACAGAAGAAGAGCCCCGCCCCCATCCGTCTGACCGGCACCTTCCCCGCCGAAGCGCAAGAGACGCTGTGCCGGCGCCTCTCCGAACGGGCGGGCCTGGATTTCGGCCATGCGCGGCTCGATCGCTCGGCACATCCCTTCTGCGGCGGCACGCCCTCGGACGTGCGTATTACCACGCGTTATGACGAGAGCGATCCCGTGCAGGCCATGATGGGCGTGCTGCATGAGACCGGCCACGCGCTCTACGAGCGTGGCCTGCCCACCGCCTGGGCACGCCAGCCAGTGGGAGCCGCCTCCGGCATGGCGGCCCATGAAAGCCAATCGCTGATCGTTGAGATGCAGGCCTGCCGCTCGGACCCGTTCCTGGGCTGGCTGTCCGGCGAGCTGGTTGCCGCCTTCAACGGCGCGGGCCCAGCCTGGGCGCCGTCGAACCTGGCGCGGCTGTGGCGGCGGGTGGAGCGCGGCTTCATCCGCGTCGATGCCGATGAAATGACCTATCCGGCCCACGTCATTTTGCGCACGCGGCTGGAGCGCGCGATGGTGGCCGGCGACTTGACCGTTCCCGATCTGCCAGGCGCCTGGTCCGAGGAGATGATTCGCCTGCTTGGCATCACCCCGCCCGATGATGCGCGCGGCTGCCTACAAGACATTCATT
>CAXUNZ010000205.1:0-6477 GCA_964252525.1 uncultured Acetobacteraceae bacterium | reverse complement strand
GATACACAAGTGGGGGTCTGGGGCCTCAGGCCCCAGCGGTGGTCCGGGGGGCAGAGCCCCCTGGCTTTATCGAAGCCAAAACAAGGGAGACCATCGTCCGAATGCCCCCCAAGCGCGTCCTGCTGCTGACACTCCTCGCCGCTGCCGCTGCCGCGCCCGAAACGGACACCCCCATCTGGCGCGCCACCCACGGCGTGATGCTCGGCCTGGCGCGGGCCGGCACGCGCATCGTCGCCGTCGGAGATAACGGCCATATCCTCCTCTCCGATGACGAAGGCAGCACCTGGCGCCTGACCAAATCACCCACCGACGCCCTGCTGACCAGCGTCACCTTCGCCACGCCCGCCGAGGGCTGGGCGGTCGGCCAGGATGAAACCATTCTGCACACGACCGACGCCGGCAAGAGCTGGACCAGTCAGTATGTCAAGAAAGACTCGGACCAGGCGCTGTTCTCCGTGATCACCCTCGCCCCCGGTCACCTTTTCGCCAGCGGGGCCTATAACGTCACGCTGGAAACGCAGGACGGCGCCCACTGGATCGAGGGCAAAATCCCCAATACCGAGGACGATTACCACCTCAACTGCGCCATCGCCCACGGCGATGACATCCTGGTGACAGGCGAGGGCGGTCACGCCTTCCTGCGCACCGCCGGCAACTGGACGCCCATGAAGCTACCCTATGACGGCAGCCAGTTTGCCTGCGTGCTCGGCCGCGACGCCAGCTTCTACAGCTTCGGCCTGCGCGGCACCGCCTTTCGCGCTTTGCCCGGCACGCGCGAGTGGACCAAATTGGAGAGCGGCACTCAACGCTCCTTCTTCGGCGCCACCAACCTTACCAATGGCATGATCGCGCTGGTCGGCAGCAATGGCCTGCTCGATCTCCTCGACCCTGCCAGCGGCAAAATGCGTGAACTGCCGCGGCCGAACACCGGCACGCTTTCGGCGGTGCTGGAAACCCATGGCGGCAAGCTGGTCGTGGCCGGCGATGACGGCGTGCAGCTAGTTGACCCGACGATCACGGCCGAAGCGGGGCTGACCCAATGATCAATTTCATGCAGCGCCTGCTCTTCGGCCACCGGCGCGCCGTCCTCATCCTCTTTGCGCTAATCACCGTCGCCCTCGGCACATTTACCGTGCGCGTCCGTCCCGATGCCGGTTTCGATAAGCTGCTGCCGTCGAACAACCCCTACATCGAAGTTTACAAGCGCACGCAGGAGAAATTCGGCGGCGGCAACGTGCTGCTCGTGGCGCTGGAAGCCCGCAATGGCGATATCTTCACGCCGAAATTCTTCGACGCGTTGAAACGTCTGACAGACGAAGTGTTCTTCCTGCCCGGCGTCGATCGCACCCACGTCTCCAGCCTCTACACGCCCAACACGGTCTATGCCGAAGTGGTCGAAGGCGGCTTTTCCGGCGGCACGGTGATACCGGCCACGTTCAAGCCGGACGCGGCAGGCTTTGCCACGGTCAAGGCGAACGCTTACAAGGCCGGCATCGTCGGCCAGCTCGTCGCCAATAATTTCCGCAGCGCGGTCGTCTCGGCCAAGTTGAACGATTACGATCCGCACACCGGCGTGCATCTCGACTACGGCAAATTCGCGGCCCAGTTGGACGCCAAATTGCGTGCACAATTCGACACGCCCGACACGGAAGTGCACATCCTCGGCTTCGCGCAGGCCATCGGCGATATCGAACACGGCGCGCAGGCCATCGTGCTCTTCTTCGGCATTTCGCTCGCCGTTGCCGCCTTCTTGCTCTATCTCGTCTCGCGCTCGGCCTATCTGACGATTGCCACGCTCGCCTGTTCGGTCATCGCGGTCGTCTGGCAGTTGGGCATCATCACGATCCTGGGTTATGGCATCGACCCGATCAGCGTGCTGATCCCGTTCCTGATCCTGGCCATCGGCGTCTCGCACGGCGTGCAGATCGCGCTTTCCAACGTGCGCCTGGTGGGCGAGGGCATGTCCCCGCGCGAGGCTGCCGAAACCAGTTTCCACCGCCTGCTTGAACCCGGCACCGTCGCCCTGGTGCTGGCGGTGCTGACCTTCGTCACCGTCACCACCATTCCCGTACCCGTCATTCGCGAGCTGGCGCTGACCGCGGCCATCGGCATCGCTTCGCTGATGGTCACCAACCTTTCCGTCCTGCCGGTGCTGGCCAGCTACGCGCGCATTTCGATGCGCAAGGTCGAAAGTGCCAAACGCGGCGCCGAGCGTTTCGAGCCGATGTGGCGCGCACTCGCCATTCTGATCGCGCCGAAATACGCCATCGCCATTGTGCTGCTCACGCTTGTCGTCACCGGGGGCGCGGCCGTGCTGCTCGGCCAGCCGGTCGTCGGCGACACGCATATCGGTGTCGCCGAGCTGCGCCCGCAAAGCCGCTACAATGTGGATGCCGCGTTCTTCCAGAACAACTACACCGTCAGCACCGATATTCTACAGGTTATCGCCAGCGGGCCGCCGAACGCGTGCCTGAATTACGATATCGTCAAACGCGTCGACGCGCTGGATGCGCGCCTGCAAGGCGTGCCCGGCGTCCGCAGCACCTACTTCATGCCGCATCTGATGCGCAGCCGCGCCAACGTGCTGTTCAACGAAGGCAATCCCAAATTCAACTACCTGCCGCACGACCAGCGCGTGCTCGGCCGCGACAGCTCCATCTTCGAGGTCTCCACCGGCCTGGACAATGATGATTGCAGCATCATGCCGCTCATCATCTTCCTGACCGACCACAAGGCCGAAACGATCGAGCGCGTGCTGCGCACCGTCGAAGCCTTCAAGCTGACGCCCTCCACGGCCAACATCAAGCTTGAGCTTGCCGCCGGCACCGCCGGCGTGATCGGCGCCACCAACGAAGTCGTGCAAGCCGCCCAGCTTCCCATGCTGGCGATGGTCTACACCATGATCATCGTCATCTGCCTGGTCGTCTTCCGCTCCGTGCGCGCGGCGATCTGCATCGTCCTGCCGCTGACTGCCGTCTCCATTCTCGCCAACGCACTGATGAGTGGCATGGGCATCGGGCTGAAACTGGCGACGCTGCCCGTCACCGCGCTCGGCGTCGGCATTGGCGTGGATTACGGCATCTATAAATTCTCCCGCCTCAGCCACTACATGCGCCAGGGCTACACGCTCGATGCCGCCTACGTGCAAACGCTGCGCGAGACCGGCTCGGCGGTGATCTTCACCGGCCTGTCGCTCTCCATCGGCGTTGCCACCTGGGCCTTTTCACCGCTGCAATTCCAGGCGGATATGGGCATGCTGCTGACCTTCATGTTCCTGATGAACATGCTCGGCGCCATCATCGTGCTGCCGGCGATCATCGGGGTGATGGACCTGATCGTGCCGCAGCGGAAAGTCGCGCTGACGCCGGCCGTATCGGATTAAGGCGAGGTAAGGCAAGGAAGGTTGGGGGAGAGTGCCTCTCCCCCAAACCCCCGTCATCTTTTTGCTCATCGGAGAGACAATTGGCGGAACCCGGCTTCGGCGCATTGCGCACCGTGCTTCGCGTCTTCTGCATCATCCCATTTCTTACGGGTGCCGTGGACATGATCGGCGGCGCCAAATTCCTCGCCTCCACCGGCGCGCACCTGCCGCCCGAGTCCATCGCGGACCCGCTGCTCAACAACCAGATGGGCTTCTGGGGCGGCATCTGGTTCGGCTTCGGCATCACCTTGTGGTATGCCAGCGGGCGGCTGCGCGGGCAGCCCATGTTGCTGCGCATTCTGCTTGGCGTGCTTTTTCTCAGCGGTATCGGCCGTGCGTTGTCCGTTGCGCTGCACGGCTGGACTGCACCCGTGCTGACAGGCGCCATGCTGCTGGAACTGATCGGACCCGCCATAATCTTGCCCTGGCACACGCGCGCAGTGCGCACCTAAATCAGTGGCGGGGCGGGGGGAGCTGACGTAGTCGTCAGCCACATCTCCCCCCAACGCCTCGCCTGGCTTGGCCTGGATCAAGCCGCGATCTGCAACGCCTGCAACGAAGCCTCCAGCTCCGCGAACGTCGGCATATGCTCGTTGGGCACCATCTTGCGCCCCGTCTCCACGCTGACCTGCGGCGCATTGCCATGCAGATGCGCCACCAAAATCGCGCGGATCACCTCGTTATACTTGGCATCCGCCTCGACGATCCCCTTGATGCGTGCGGCCACCGGCGCGGCCATGCCATAAGCCAGCAGCACGCCCAAAAACGTTCCCACCAGCGCGCCGCCGATCATTTCGCCCAACACGGCCGGCGGCTCGTTGATATGCCCCATCGTCTTGATCACGCCCAGCACCGCGGCCACGATCCCCAGCGCCGGCAGTGCATCCGCCATCGTTTGAATGGCGTGGCTGGGGTGCATTTCCTCGGCCAGCGTTTTCTTCAGTTCGCGCGCCATGACGTCTTCGATCTGGTGAGGATCGTCGGCATTCATGCCCATCATGCGCAGATAATCGCAAATCAGCGCCACGGTGTGCGAGTCGGCCATGATCTTGGCGAAATGCTTGAACGCCGAGCTTTCCTCCGGCCGTTCGATATGCGGCTCCAGCGCCATCGCCCCGCGCTGGCTGGCCAGCCGCGTGAAGAAATACAGCAAGGAGAGCAGGTCGATATACTCCGCCTTGTGGTATTTCTCCCCTTTCAGGATCAGTCCGAAACTGCTCAGCGTGTGTTTCAGGTCGTGCATGGAATTGGCCATGACGAAGGTGCCGATCGCCGCGCCGAGGATCGTCAGCAATTCGAATGGCATGGCCCCGATCAGCGGCCCGATCGCACCCCCGGTCGCAATGAAGCTGCCGAACACGCAGGCCAGCAGAAATCCCAATCCGCCGAGCGTCAGCATTGCGCGCTACCCGATGACAGCAACCTCAGTGCCGGGGCGCCGTGCGCAGCAGCAGAATCGCGATACGACGATTGGCCGCATTCAGCGGCTCGGCCGGCAGCAGCAGGTCCCGATCGGCATGACCGGTCACATCGCGGATACGCCCGTCCGCCACCCCTTGTTCCGACAGCACGCGCCGCGTGGCATTGGCCCGCTCGGTGGAGAGATCCCAATTGCTGCGCCCGGCACCGGGGTAGGGCGCCGCGTCCGTGTACCCCGCAATCGAAACCGGCTCCGGCATCCTGGCCAGCACCGGCGCCAATCGGCGGAGAAGTGCCAGCGCCTGCGCGTTCGGTTCGGACGAACCGCTTGCAAACATCGGCCGCCGATCCTCGTCCCGTATCTGCACGAGAAGCCCTTGCTGTGTCAGATCGACCGAGAATTGCCGCCCCAATGCCGCCAACGCCGGATCGGCCGACACCGCACCTTGCATCGCCTGGGCCGCCGCCTGGAAAGCGGCCCGCTCCGCCGCGCGCGCCGCCGCCCCCGCTCCGCCGTCCTGATGGCCAGTCTTGCCGCGCCGCCCGCCCGCATCCTCACCCTGCGGGTCCGTTGCGTCGCTGTGCACGGTCTTCGTCACAATCGTGTCGCTGCCGTCATCTTCGACATCGGTCGGCGGTGCCGCCTGGTTCATCGTCACCAGGCTGCCCTTGTCGGACACCGCCGGCCCGTCATCGAAGGGCGACTTGCCCCCGAACGGACGCCCGGAGCCGGACGTGCCCTTGTTGTTGGTAATCGTCGGCGTGAAGTAATCGGCAAGCCCGCGCTTCTGCGCCTCGGTCGTGGCATTCAGCAGCCACATCAGCAGGAAGAAGGCCATCATGGCGGTGACGAAATCGGCGTAAGCCACCTTCCACGCGCCACCATGGTGGCCGCCGGCGATGATCTCCTCCTTCTTGATGATCGTCACGCCATTTTTGCCGCCCTTTTTGGCCATGCCCCATGCCCGCCGCGATTCCGTTCGGCCGCAGCATGACATCGCCTACTTAAGGTCCAGCTAACCGCCACCCCTATCCGCCCGCGCCGGCAGCCGCACGACGGCGGGCCCGCGCGGCGGCCCCACGCGATAGACACGGTAGGTTTCGGCCGCGATCCCGCCGCGCCCCCGCGTCAGATGGCCCAGCAGCACCGCGCTCGGCCACACCGCTGGGTCAGGCGCCCCCGCCCGCCGGTCGCTGCGCACCAGCAAGCCCACGCCCGCGCCGCCATCCCGGGGCAGCGCGAACAGGCGCCATCGCGCCTCCGCCCCCAGAACCGGCGTTTCCAGCCTGAAGGCCAAGGCGGAAGCCAGCCCATACTCGTCGGCCGCCACGTAGCTGGCCCCCGCCGCACTCTCCGCGCGCGACACCTCATCGGCCAGCTCATCCCAGCCGCCGAGCCGGATCAGCGTCGGATCAGCCCAGCGCGGCAGCAGAAGGGGCGCTGCGGCTGCCTGCACGTAGAGCAGCCCGGAAATCGCCAGCCCCAAGGCCACGCCCGCACGGCCCAGTGGCACGGTAGCCAACGCCGCCCCCAACGCCAGGCCGGGGTAGAGCACGCCTGGCCAATTGCCCTGCACCCGATCGCCCAGCGCATGCTGCACGAACACCAAGGCGGGCAGGGCGGTGACTGCCAAGAC
>CAXUNZ010000204.1:0-6505 GCA_964252525.1 uncultured Acetobacteraceae bacterium | reverse complement strand
GGGGGGAGGGGCACCCTCCCCCCAGTTCTTTCTGTTTGAGTTCGTTTCGAGCAAGTAAGGCTTACGCCGTCTTCTTCGCAATCACGTCCGCCAAATCGCCTACGTTCTTCAAACCATCGATCTCCCGCGTGCTGAGCTTGATATTAAACCGCTCCTCCACTGAAACCATGATCTCGATCTGCTTGAAGCTGTCCCACCCCTTGACATCCTTTGCCGATAATTCCGGCGTCAGCTTCATGTCATCGACCATGAAGACGTCGTTGAAGATTTCGGTCAGGTCTTCGTAGATCTTGGCGGTATCGGTCATGGGGTGCTGCCTTCGGTGACGTGGATGAAAGTGGGCGCGGGCGTGAACTGCGCCAGATCGAGCACGGCGACGCTGCCGCCATCCTCGCGGATGGCCAGCGAGGTGAAACCCAATTTGGCGTAGTGCTCCCGCACCATGCCGTTCTTCTTGGTCGGGATATATTCGCCGATCAGCCGTTTCGCCCCGAGCGCGCGCGCCTGTTCGGCCACCAGGTTCAGTGTCGTGGGTTCCACTTGCCGGCCGAGCACGCGGCAGCTCATCAGCCAGGTGTCTATATTCACTGCGTCATCATCCAGCATGCGGCCGATGACGATGGCGATGATGCCGTTATCGCCGAAGCGATCGAGCAGGCGTATCTGCAAGCCAAAGGATTTCGGGTCGGCCATGATGGCGGAAACGGCGGCCTCATCGTGCCGGCGCGTCGTCAGGTTGAACTGGTTGGTCTTGTTGATCAGCTGCACGACGCGCTGCTGGCCCAGGCTGTCGAAGCGGTTCCACACCATGCGCATATCCAGCGCGCGCAAATAGCCTTCCAGATCGGTGGCCGTTGCCTTCAACTGGTCGCGGGCGCGGTTTTCCTGGTATTGCGCGGTGCGCTCGCGATCTTCCGCGGTGATGGCCAGGCTCTCGAAATAGCCCGCATCGGCCAGAACGGGCGGCACGCGCGCGGGGTCGTCGTCCGGCACCTCGGGCACGGCGACCATGGGCAATTGCTCGCGCACCAGGTTGCGCTCGAACGGGTTGTCATCGAGAAAGACCAGCGAATCCAGCCCGATATTCAGCTCGGCCGCAACAGCGCGGATATTGGCCGCCTTGTCGTCCCAATTGGCGCGGAAGCTGGCGATGTCGGCATGCCGCAGCACCATTTCCGGATGCTTGTCAAAAGGCTCATGCGCGTTGGCTTCGTCGTTCTTCGAACTCACGGCCAGGATGACGCCGCGCCGCGCCAGATCCTTGGCGTATTCCTGCACCGCGGTAAAACCCTCGCCCAGCGCGCTGCCCTGGCCGAGCACGATCCCGTCCAGCCCGTCATCGCCAATGACGCCGCCCCAGAGCGTATTGTCCAGGTCGAGAACCAGGCATTTATACGACCGTCCCTGGCGCGCCGCGATCAGGCGCGCGACCAGTTCGCCGTAGCTGGGCGCCACCGCAGGACTGACCTCCTGCTTGGAGCGGTGCCACAGCGCCGGATCGTGCCAGGCGGCGAGCCCATCGCGGCGCGCGGCATCGTCAAGGGCCACGAGGTCCACGCCGGCGGCATCGGCCATCGGGCGCAGCCGTTCGTTCAGCCGCGCGACGAAGCGGCCGCGCGAGCCGGGCAGGCGGTGTTCGTTGCTGCCCATCAGCGCGGGAAACACATCGAGCACGGTCTGCTGCATGATCGGGCAGCCAAACGCCTCGCGCGCCAATGACCAGCAGCGATTGATGGTGGCGCAAACCTCCTCCAAGGCCCCGTCCGCGTCCGCCGCGGTCAGGGCGGCGTGCAGCCCCTGGGTGAGGTGGTAGGCGTCAAAGGCGAACAGCACGGCATTCGGGCGAAAGGCATGCAGGTCCGAATTGCCGTCCAGAAGCTCCTGCAAATACTGGCCGTAATTGTTCTCATACGTGCTGAGGTGAATGTTGCGGCGAAGCCCGGCCACCCGGATGCCTGGGTGCAGATGCGCCAGCGTCGATGAGCCGAGGATCGCCAGGCGCACAGGGCGCGTGAAGATGCCGGGCGGCGGCGCCTCGGCATGGCGCCGGCGCACCATCTCGTCCAGCGCATTGGTGCGGGTGAAATCCAGCCTTGTGTTGGCCAGCGCAACGGCCTGCTCCCAGGCTTGCTCGCCGGCTTGGGCCAGGCCGCGCAGGCGCGGGCGCCAGTCTGTGGGTTCCGGCAGCCATCGCAACTGTTCCACGCTTGCCCGGCTCTCCTGTCAGGTCGGGGGTGCCTAGCACCTTGGGGGCAGGCTTCGCAACGCGGGGGAGGGAAGAAAGAAAGTTGTCCTTTTTTGAAAAAAAGGACCAAAAAACTTTTGTCTGTTTTCGGGGTGTGTGGTGAAGTTTGATCACATCGGCATAGTCGTGCGGGATGCAAGCTCGGGGCGCAAGATGCTGGCCGATGCTTTCCTGATCGAACGATGGACAGAGGTGTTTGAAGATCCGGTCAATGATGTTTTCGTGCAGTTCGGCATTGACGGTAGCGGAATCTGTTACGAAACCGTGGCACCCCTGTCGGCGCAAAGCCCCGTGCGGCGCGCCTTGGCCGATGGCGTCAATATCGTCAACCACACCGCCTACCTTGTGGCCGACCTGGCCCAGGAGGCCGCGCGTTTGCGGCGCCTGGGCTTTCTGCCCGTCGCCGCGCCCAAGCCGGCGATTGCCTACAACAACGCGCACATCCAATTCTTCATGTCGCGCACGCGTCTGCTGTTCGAACTGATCGAGGCACCGGAACATGTGCATCGGTTTGTGACATGACGCCCCACCCGGGGCGCAGGCACGCCTTCCTGATCCTTTTCCGGCAACGCATGCGCCCCGCCGTACTACCTGCGCGCTGCCGCCGCGGCAACGCCCGCGGCAATCAGCGCCCCGCCGCCGGCGCGCCGGCTCCACAGCGTGGCGCGGCTACCACGCAGCGATCCCGCCATGCGCGAGGCGCCCAGGGCGTAGAACGTGTCCGTTACGCCCACCACACAACAAAACGTGGCAGCCAGCATGGCGGCCTGGCGGGCGTAACTGGCGCCGGGGCTGATAAAGGCTGGAACGAAGGCCACGAAGAAGACGATTGTCTTGGGATGAAAAATGCCCACCGCGAAATTTCCCATAAAAGCGGCGCGCGCGCTCATCGGCGGCGCGCGCGCCGCCCCGGTAGCGGAAACGTCGCGGCTGCGCGACAGGGTCATGAGACCGAGTGCAATCAGATAGGCGACACCTGCCCATTTCAGCAGGCCAAAGGCGAGTGAAGAGGCGGCAAGCAGCGCGCCCACGCCGCACAAGGACAGGCTGATCGCCACGAGATTGCCAAGTGCGATGCCGGCGACGGAGGCAAGCGCGACCCGGCGCCCTGAGCTGAGCGCGTAGCCGACGATACTGACAACCGCCGGCCCCGGAATCACGCCCATAAGCGCGGACGCCGCGACAAAAGCCAGCCAGGCATGCAAATCCAAGCCGGGCCTCCTTTCAAAAGTAAAAGTTCTTTGCTTCTTTCTTTCAAGAAAGAAGAACGTTTTCTCTAAGCCGCCGCCGCCGCCGCCGCCCGCTGCGCCTTATGCCACTCCACAACCGCGCGGCAATGGGCAAACCAAGTCCGCGTGTCCACGCCATGCTCATCAGGCACCACCGCATCCATGAACATGCCCGTGCGGCCAACGAATAAACCCGGCTCGATCATTTGCAGCTCGCCGCTAGGATGGTTCTGGTCGGCAAACGTCACGCATAGCAGCGTGCACGGCCCGTAAGTGCGCACTGCCGCGAACATGCGCCTCAGCGCATCCTCATCGAACTTCATCGCGAATTTGTAGATGAACACCTTTTCGGCCGCGTGCAGATTTTCGATCAGCTTGTCGCGCAGGAAGCGCACGCGGCGCACGCTCTGCTTGAGCATGCGATCCTCGGGCGAATCCTCGGCCTTGACGAAGGTATGGGTCAGATAGCCGACTTTCTTGTCCACCACATAATATTCCTGGTGGGTGGCGGATTCGCGCCGTATTGCAAGCTCGGTCGTCGCCTCGGAGCCGACATCCTCGAATTTGTTGAGCAGGGCCTTTGTCAGCTTCTCGATGCCGATCAGCGCCCAGCGGAACATGCCGAACGGTTCGGCACCGAAGCGGCGCTGCACGAGGCCGAACTCGCAACCCGCCGAGGTGGCGCCGAGGCTTTCGCACGACAGCATGATTTCGGTTTCCTCGGGAACGACATCCACCGCGGCCAGGGATCCGATAACCGGGTCGGCGCCGAGCGAGGCCAGCAGCGCCTCATCGCCCACCAGCTGCGTGCGAATGGAGAGTGCCAGCCTGGTCATCGCCCCATCGCGCGGCCGCCGCTGCTGGGCAAAGCCCGCGCGACGCGCCGCCTCGGCAAAATCGCCGCGACGCGTCGCCAGACGCACATATTCGGTGAGTATGTCGGGCTCATCGGCAAACAGCTCGAGCGCGGCCTGGCATGCCGCCTCAGCGTCGTCCATGCGGCCGGCCAGGCTCAGCGCGCGGATGAAGGCCGCTTCGCAATGCGGCGTCGGCGTCGAGCGGCCGCGCACCGCCTTGAGCACCTTGACGGCATGATCGAAGCGCTCGCACTCCTCGTCGATCTGCGCGCGCGCAATGGCCAGATCCTGGTCCGCCGGGAAGCGCTTGCCCCACGCCGTGGCATGGCGCGCCGCCGTGCCGATTTGCATGGCCTCGCGCAGCACGCCCAGATGCGCCGTATAGGCCGGCACGAAATCGGGAAACGCCTCGTGGATCTCATCGAGCTTGGCCAGCACGACGGGCAGCCGCTTGCGCCGGCTCTTGCGCTGTTTGAGCAGCGACATCGCCGCCTGCAGGCGCAGGTCGGGCTTGTCGGGCGCCTGCTTGATCAGCGAGCGCCAAAGCTCGCTTGCCTCATCGATCTGATCCGATTTCAACGCCATGCGCGCGGCCAGGGCCACGATCTGGCTGTTCTTGGGAAAGGCCTCCAGCGCGCGCGTCAGCAGCGCGCGCGTGCGTGCGTAATCCGACGTCTTGAGGCTGAGCGTCAGCGCGCCGAGATGGCCGGCCGGCTGGTCGGTAAAGCGGCGCATCATCTCCTCGTAGATGTCGTAGGCCGCTTCGCTCTGGTTGAGCGCGCGCGTGGCCAGAGCCAGCTCCTTCCACAGGAACAGCGATTGCGGGTCGATCTCCGTGCCGCGTTTGGCGACTTCCTGCGCCTCCTCGGCCCGGCCGAGCTTGCGCAGCGCCATCGACCCGCCGACATAGCCGGACACGTTCTCGGGCTTCACCTCGCGCAAGGCGGCGGCGTAGAGCGAGACCAGTGAGTAGTCCTCGCGCGCCAGGCCCAGCTTGATGCCCAGCACGAGGAACCATTCCTCCCGGTGCAGGCCGTGCAAGGCAGGATCGAGCGAGACCTTGGCAAAGAGCTCCTGCGTTTCCTGCTTGCGGCCCAGCCCATTCAGGGCGGTCAATACGAAGTGCGCGCCTTCGCCCTCATCCGGATGGGCCTCCATGATCTCCCGCCCCAAAGCCAGCGCCGCCTGGTGGTTGCCCATGCGCGCGCGGGCGGCGGCCAGGTCGATCAGGGGCCAGGGCGCGCCGGGAAAGCGCGCAATCGCCGCGCGCGCAATCGCGTCCGCCGCGGCATTCAGCTTGCGGGCGCGCAGACCGGCCAGCGTCGCCTGGCAGGCTGCGGCTTCCTCGCTCCCATCGGCGCGCGCCTCAGCCCAGAGTTCCAGCGCGATGGTGCGCCCCGCCGAAGGCGCATCGTCAGCATCCAGCGCCTCGGTCACGAAATTCGCGCCCGTTCCGGCCCTGTCCTGCGCGTCTTCCGGCACCGGCGCGGAGATGTGTTGCTCTGGATTGTCCAACATCGTGTGTCCTGACACTAATCTGGCGCCGGCCGTATAGGCGGCGCCTGCCCGCCCGCTTATGACGACCGTGCCACCCTGGCCGCGGGGTGCCGGTGGCACTGGCGCGCATCTTCCCCGCCAGAAGCCGTGGAATCAACACCAAGGCGCGCGGGCAGATCTCGGCCGAAGCGTTGGGAACCCCATGGCATGGCCATCTTTCATCATCGTCAAGCGATGCTTCACGGCCTAGAAAGAGAAATATGACGGAGACACAAGCCGCTCTGGGTGCCGAAATGCGCGCGGCGCGGCAGGCACGCGGGTGGGAACTGCCGCAGCTTGCCGCCAGCCTGCGCATTCGCCAGTCCTATCTCGAAGCCATCGAAGCCGGCCGGCTCGCCGACCTGCCGGGCACCACCTACGCACTCGGCTTCGTGCGCGCCTATGCCGCTGCTCTAGGTTTGCCGAGCGAAGACATGGCGCGCCGTTTCCGCGCCGATGCCACGCTGGCCAACGGACAGACCGCACTCCGCTTCCCCGCGCCGGTTCCGCAAAGGGGTCTGCCTGCCGGCGCGCTGATGTTGCTGGGTGTCTTCATCCTGGCTGGCGCCTATGGCGGCTGGTATTGGGTGACCGAGCATCGGGCCACGCCGGTCGAGACCGTGCCACCCATACCCGAC
>CAXUNZ010000203.1:0-6546 GCA_964252525.1 uncultured Acetobacteraceae bacterium | reverse complement strand
GTTGCGAGCGGTGCAGTTCCCCCGCGCGCAAGGCCAGCAAGGCCGCGATCACGCCGGCAAAGGAGGCCGCATTGACCAAAAACGCCCACCCCGTGCCGCACGCCGCAATGACCAGCCCGGCCGCCGAGGGCCCAAGCAGCCGCGCCGCGTTGAACGAGGTGGAATTCAGCCCCACCGCATTGGCCAGATCCGCCTCGCCCACAAGATCGCCGACAAAAGCCTGCCGCGCCGGCGCATCGAAGGCCGCGGCAGTTCCCAGCAGAAAAGCCAGCGCATAGACCTGCCACAATTGGACGAGTCCGGTCAGCGTCAGCAGCCCGAGCGCCAGCGCAAACAACCCCGAACTCGTCTGCGTCGCCAGCAGAACCTTGCGCTTGTCGAAATGATCGGCCACATAACCGGTCAGCGGCAGGAACAGCAATTGCGGGCCGAATTGCAACGCGGTCACAACGCCCACGGCCGTGGCGTTGTGATGCGTCAACTGCGTCAGAACCAGCCAGTCCTGCGCCGTGCGTTGCATCCAGGTGCCGATATTGGACACCAGGGCGCCCGCCGCCCAAATCCGGTAATTGCGCAGACGCAGCGCGGCGAACATACCCTTCACGCCTGTGGCCGTGGCAGGACGCCATCGAAGATGCGCGCGAGCGCGACGCCGGCCACCAGCACGCCCGCGCCCAGAAAGCCCATGCTCTGTCTGGGATAGGTCAGGAGCACGCCCGCCCAGGGCAGCAACACGTAGCCGATGACCAAATTGGCAAACCCCCACAGCACGTTGACCACGGGCGGCGACAGGCCGCGCCCCGGCGGCTTTGCGAACGGCGTGGGGAATGGCTGCCCGCTGACGCCGCGAAAGAAATGCGGAATGGCGTTGGTCAGGAACGCGCCCGCGAAAAAGCACATGATGTCGGCGAGTAGATTCACGATTGGTCCTCCTGCTTTCCCAAAACCGCCAAGATCTCGCTTGCCGTTCCCCTTTCCCCCAAGCGGGGAAATATCGCGCTAAGGCTATGCGCGTGCGCCTCCACGCTGAGATCGGTCATTGCATCGATGGCGAGCGTGACGTGATATCCCAGCGCGTAGGCCTCGCGTGCGGTCGATTCCACCCCGGCGCTCGTGGACACGCCGGCGAGCACGACCTGCCTGACCATGTGCGCGCGCAGATAGGCGTGCAGATCGGTGCCGCAAAAGGCGCCCCAGGCGCGCTTGGTCACCACATGATCGTCCGGCTGCCGATCCAGCTCGGGCAGCAGATCGGTCCAGCCGGGCGGCAAGTCGCTGAGGCGCGGCGCGCGCTCGGTGCGGCCGGCCGGGCGGCCGGCGACATTGACCAGAACGACCGGCAGGCCGCGCGCGCGGAACGCACGCGCCAGGCCGGCGGCGTTTGCAACGATGTGCGCAAGGGGATGGGCGGTCGGCATGCTCAACATGCCCTGCTGCAGGTCGATGACCACCAGCGCGCTCCGCGCCTCCAATACCGTCACCGCCATGGCATTATCCTCATTGGGAGAGCCGCTTGATCAGCGTCGCGGCCGAAACGATCACCTGCTGTTCCCGCGCATCCAGCCGCGCCATGGCCTCGCCCAGCCATTGGCGCTTGAGCAGGCTGTTCTGCCGGCGCAGCGCGTTGCCCTTTTCGGTCAGCGCGAACAGGAATTGGCGTCCATCCGCCGGATCGGCCCTGCGCTGCACCAGCGCCTCCCGCTCCAGCGCCGCGACCGTCACGCCCATCGATTGCGGCTTGACCGCCTCGGCACGGGCCAGATCGGCAATCGTCATCCAGCCGCCCGCGTCCAGCCTTGCCAGCGCGGCGCTCTGCGAAAGCGTCAGCTCCGAGGGATTTGACTGCGCGCGCAGCCGGCGCAGCAGCTGACCGCAGGCCTGCAACAACTCGCCCACGGCTGTCTGCAGCAATTCGGGATTATCGGCATCATCCGGCACGCCGCCGATGTTGGATTGGAAGTCTACCTTGCAAGGTGCCCTGTCAATCTTGCCCGGTTACCTGCGCCCCAGCATGCGCGCGAGCAATCCTGGCCGCGGCCCCTCATCCTGCAGTTCGGGCGGAAGGATCGGCCGCAGCGGCGGCGGCGGCATCACCTCCGGCATGGTATCGAAAGGGCGATCGACGTTGTTCGTCAGGTCGGCGAATACAGGCAGCAGGCTCGGCAGCGCGTCGATCAGATCGCTGCCTGGCGTGGCAACCGCGGGCAGGGGCGCCGCCGCCGGACGGAAATCTGTAAAGCCATCCGCAATGCTGCCCGGCTTCGGTCCGCCGGGCTGACCTGGCCTGAGGACCCGCACAGGCTGCTCCACGGGCGCGGGCACCTCCGCGGGCGGCGAAGCGCGCGGGCTTGCCGGGGCGGGTGCCGCCTCCGCGATCAGTTCGTCCTCATCCGTGGGCGACGCCGCCCCGGTTTCAGGCTCGCCAGGCGCACGCGTATCCTCCACGGCCGGCGCCGGCGGGGCGGCCTCGGCCAGCAGCGCCGCCTCGGGCTCATCGGCCAGAATGGGTGCGCTCTGCGCCGGCTCGGCCAAGGGGCTCGCGGCCGCTTCGGCCGCGGGATCGTAGGAATCCTCATCGAGGATCAGGCCGGGATCGGCCGGCCCGTCCGCCGCGCGCGAAGCGGCCAGCGCCAATCTGCCCAGCGGCGAGTCGGGGCTTTCGGCCAGGCCACGTTCCAAATCCTCCCGCGCGCCGGCAAGATCGGTCTTGGCGGTCTGGATGCCGCGATGCAGCGCCTCGTTCCACACGAAGCCCATGTAGCGGCGGCAGAATTCCTCGAAGGTGAAAAACCCTTCCTCGTTGACCGGATAGCGGCTGGCGGGCGTTGCCCAGGCGAGGCCGAAATGAGCGATCACGCCCGGATGGATCGGCTGCGCGCCGGCGGGGAAAGGCACGCGCCGCAGGCTGCCCTCGTGCCAGCCGGCCACGCCCATTTTGGCGAAAAGCTGGTTCACCAGACGCGCCACCAGCGGCAGGCTCAGGCGCTGGCGGGTGCGGAACAACGGCTCGGCGCGGAAACGCTCGATGATGAAGGGCGCCAGATCGTAGCCCGCGGCCGCGTCCAGCCGCGCCAGGATCGCCGAGCGATCGGCCAGACGGCTGTCGAGCTCGCCCTCGGCCGCGATATCGATGGCCTTGTAGCGCATGATCGCGGTCGTCTCGTACACGCCATCGGCGGCCATCTGGTCGAGAAAGCGGTCGCCATGTTCGGCCGGATACGGCCCGCCGGGCAGCGCGAAGGCACCGCGGTTGCGCGGATGGGAGCGGCCGGCGAAGGGCCAGAGGAAGTCGCAATACAGATTGGGAACGCGAATGACATGGGCTTGGCCAGGAAGGCTGTCGGCGGGGATGGCGTCGCCATCCTCATCGGTCTCCATGACCACGACATCGGCCATCAGCAGGGTCGACCGCGCCGCGTCCGTGCCGATGGCGCCGGTGCCGATGAAGACCACATCCTCGCCGGTGTGCGCGGCCACTTCGCCACGATAGACGCGCGCCAGCGCGCGGGTCTGCGTGCCTCCCGCGAAAACGACTCGCCGACTCATCCTGGCCCTTGCACTGACAAAGTCTAAAGTTCTGACAAGTCGGTGCTCAAAGATCAACCATTGCGACCTCTCAGCGTGCGAGCTCGCGCAGGCAAGCGCGCAACACATTGTCCAGTGTGGCGCCGGCGCCCGCTTCGGCCAGGACGCGGTCGATGACGGGCGCGGCTTCGGCGCGGCGGTAGCCGAGATTGGCCAGTGCGGAGAGCACATCCGCCGCCATTCCGCCCGCTGGCAGGCGCGGCGCCGCGGCGGCGGTGCCGGTGGGCATGCCGCCCGCGCGGTCACGCAATTCGGTCAGCAGCCGCACCGCGAGCTTGGGCCCCACGCCCGGCGCGCGCGTGATGGCGGCACGATCGCCCGCGGTGATGGCCTGCACCAGGTCCTGCGGCGAAAGGGCGGAGAGGATGGCCAGCGCCACCTTGGCGCCGACGCCCTGGATGGTCAGCAACAGGCGGAACCAGTCGCGCTCGGCCGCATCGGCAAAGCCGAACAGCAGGATGGCATCCTCGCGCACGATGGTTTCGACCAGCACGCGCGCGGGCGCCGGCGGGCGGGGCAGGGCGGCCAGCGTGCGCGTGCTGGCCTGAACGAGGTAGCCGACGCCGGCGACGTCTATGATGCAGGAAGCGTCGTCGAGATGGGTGTATTGGCCGGTGAGGAGGGCGATCATGGCCGTGGTATAGAGCGTGGGTTGACAGGAGGAAGGAAGAACTTCTTTTTTGAAAAAAAGGAAGCAAAAAACTTTTGTCTGTTGGCGTACGCGCTGTTGCAAACGCGCCGGCCCAGAAGCAAAAGTTTTTTGGTTCTTTTTTTCAAAAAAGAACAACTTTGGTTTTTCTCATGCAAGTTTGGCTCGACCTCCTCAACCCCACTGAAACGGAGCGCAAAGACGCCGAGCAGAGCCTGGGCTTTCACATCCAGACGCAGGCGGAAATCGGCGAAATCGAAAGTTCCAGCCGCATGTCCACCGTCGGCGATGTGCTCTATCTCAACACGCCCGTCTCCTATCGCGGCGTGGACGGGCTGCCGGCGATCGCCCCCGTGGGCTTTGCGCTCTCGCCCCATCATCTGGTCACCATCCGCTATGCGGCGATGGCGGCGTTCGACACCTATCACACGCAATTCGCCACGCTGGATGCACCATGCAGCGCGGCCGTCTTCGCCGGATTGCTGGAAGCCATCGTCGATCGCGTGGCCGACGTGCTTGAGGACATCGGCGTCGATCTCGCCCGGCTGTCGCGGCGGACATTTCAAGATGGCGGCCAGGTGGCCGGCACCGCCCGGGCCGCGGGCGATTTGCGCGCGACGCTGAGCAAACTCGGCCTGTCGGCGAACAAGATCGATAACCTGCGGGACACGCTGCTGGGTCTGGCGCGCATCGTCGGCTTCGTGCAGCAGGCGGGAGTTGCGTGCGTGGGCGAGGATGTGCGCCAGCGCCTGGCGACATTACGGGCGGATATCGCCTCGCTGAACGATTACGACCAGCAGCTGACCGCGAAGACGAGCTTTCTGCTCGACGCGATCATGGGGTTCATCAATATCGAGCAGAACGAGGTGGTGCGTGTGCTGACCGTGTTCTCGGTGGTGGGAATTCCGCCGACCTTCGTGGTCGGGCTATACGGAATGAATTTCAAGAACATGCCTGAATATGACTGGCATTACGGCTATCAGTTCGGCTGGGCGATGATCATCCTGAGCGTGGTCGTGCCGGTGGTGTGGTTGCGGATGAAGGGAAGATTATAGCCGCAAACGGCTTTGCCTGTATTCGGCTCCCCGTAAACGGAAGAGAGAAGGCTGAGGGGCAGACACTGCCTCCCAGCCTTTCAAATTACTTCGCAAGGCTCTCCGTGAACTGAACGGATGGCGTCGTGCCGCCGGACGTCGTACATGGTCCGAGATTGAGGTTGTTCGTCTCCCCCGTCGTGCCATCGTCGGGCTGACAGGTCGGCGCCGCCGTCGATCCATCCGTCAAAGCGATCTTGGCGGTGATGGACGTCCCCTTGTTGAACACGGCTTCAGAGCCGTCGCCAGGTCCGATGACGTTCCATTCGGAGGCGTTCCAGTAACCCGCCAGATCGACGACGCTGTCCTGGCCCGTCGTCGTATACGCCTTGGTCTTCGTCGAGAACACAGCGGTATCGATGCCCTTGGCGACCGCGTTGCCCGACAGCGTCAATGTCTTCAGTTGCTTGATGACCACCGATGGCGCGGAGACCGCGTTGCTGTTCCGATAGCAATCCGAGCCATACGCCATCCATCCGCCAGATGGGCACGTGTTGCCGTAGTTGATGAGCCAATATTGCATGAACACATAGCCCGGAAAATAAACGAATTGCTCCCAGCCCTGGCATTGCGACGGGTTGGCCGCGCCGGAGCAGGTGGGGCTGGCGAAAAACTGCGAATTGATCTGCAACGTATATTGGTTCGGCTGGCCCTCGCCGGTCTCGGTTTTCAGGCCGGTAATGGTGGGAAAAGACCCGACGGTCTTCGATATCAGGCCGGTGACCACGGCCGAGTAGTCATTGCCATCGCCAACCGTTTCGGCGGGGGGTCCGCGCCGCGGCACGAAGGGGCGCTTGGGTGCTTGCACACAGGCAACCGGCGTCCATACCGCCACCGGATAGGATGCGGTAAAGCACCCCTCTTTGGGCACCGGCGTCTTGGCAATGGCATCGCGCCAGGCCTGTTGCGCGCGCTCAAGCCTGCTCGGCGTGCCCGCATAAGCGGCGGTGGCGAGCGTAAGTGCGGCCGCAAGGCCTGGAATGGCCAGCATGGCCCCGGCCACCGGCTTGCGGGTCATCCTGCGTCCTGACGTCAAACTCTTCATGACTTCTCCTCATCGTTGCCAGGCAACATTCGCTCATTCCGCCTGGCACGGACCCGCGGGAGGGCGGTATGCCCCCCGGGGAGATTCTATACTCGGCAGGTTTCGCCGCAACTGCAACTCATTTGCATGTCGGCGCGGAGCGCCTCCGATCTATTTCTTCCCCTATCCCACCC
>CAXUNZ010000202.1:916-6556 GCA_964252525.1 uncultured Acetobacteraceae bacterium | reverse complement strand
AGTTGGTAGAGCAGCTGACTCTTAATCAGCGGGTCGTAGGTTCGAATCCTACTGCGCCCACCATCCTTGATCCGCCACCATGGCGTGCTTTGGCTGGGAGCAGAGTGCGATGAGCCAGACCCAATCCGCGCGCGGACCGGCCAAGCCGGCACGTAACGACCCATGTCCCTGCGGCAGCGGCGCCAAATACAAGAAGTGCTGCGGTTCGCTCGCCGCGCGGGCGCCTGTCCCCGCACCCGGCCCGCAAGACGCGCAATCGACGTTTCTGCGCGGCGTCGCCCTGCTTCAATCGGGCCAAATCGCCGCCGCCAAAGCGGTGCTGCTCGCGGCGATCCAGCTCGACGAGACCCATTTCGGCGCATTCCACGCGCTCGGCGTGGCACTGCTGCAGGAGGGGCAGTTCGCCCAGGCCGCGGGCATTCTGGGCAGGGCATTGGCGCTGCAACCGAACTCTGCCGCGGCCAACCACGATCTGGGCCGCGCCTATGACCGCTTGAACCTGCATGAGGAGGCCATGCAGGCCTACGCCAGGGCGGTCGAGCTTTCGCCCAAACTGGGCGAGGCGCAGCACCGGCTGGGCGAACTCTATGTCCTCTACAGCAGATACGACGAAGCAAGCCGCTGCTTCGACCGCGCGGCTGACATCGAGCCCAACACGACGAATGCACGCCTCTACCGTTCGGATGCGCATTTGCTGCGCCGGGACGCAAGCGGCGCGGAGCAATGGGCGCGCAAGGCCATCGCACTCGATCCGCGCAGCGACGCGGCGCACGGCACGCTGGCCGGCCTGCTCTATGGCCAGGGCCGGTTCGAGGAGGCGGAGGCCAGTTTCGAACACGCCCTGCGCATCAATCCCAAGGCGGCGATGTGCTGGGACGGGCTTGCGCATTGCCGCAAATACTCCGCGTCCGATGACGCTGTTCTCGACCGCGCGCAGACGGTCCTGACGCGCGAGGACCTGGACCCGCCGGCGCGCATGACCATCCATTTCGCCATCGGCAAAATGCTGGATGATGGCGGCGAGTATGCCCGCGCCATGGCCCATTTCGACGCCGGCAATGCGCTGCGGGGTAAGGACCTGCCCTTCGACCGGGCGGGTTTCGCCGCCCTGGCCGAAAACACCATGGCGCGCTTCACCCCCGATTTCATGGCCCGTCATGCCGGGCTTGGCACACGCAACGAACGGCCGCTCTTCATCGTCGGCATGTACCGCTCCGGTACCACGCTGGCCGAGCAGATACTCTCCAGCCATCCCGGCATCGAGGCCGGTGGCGAACTGACCGCCTTGCCGCCGGCGGACATCGACATCGATGAGGCAACGGGGACCTTCGATGCCGGGCGCGCGCGCAAGGCGGTGGCGAAATACCTCTCCGTGCTGCAAGCCATCGGTCCCACGGCGCTGCGCGTGACGGACAAGATGCCGTTCAATTTCTTCCGCCTGGGCGCCATTCACACGCTGATGCCCGATGCCAGGATCATTCACTGCCGGCGGGATCCGGTCGATACGTGCCTGTCGATCTACACGACACTGTTCAGGAGCCGGGTGGCCTTTGCCGCCAGGAAGGACGATTTGGTCTTCTGCTACAGGCTGTACCTGCGCCTGATGGCGCATTGGCGGAAAACATTGCCCGGCGGCGTGCTGATGGATGTGCAATATGAAAGCCTGGTTGCCGATCCGTTGGCGGAAACGAAGCGCCTGGTCGCGTTCACCGGCCTTGACTGGGACGAGCACTGCCTGCGGCCCGAGCGGAACACGCGCGCCATCGGCACCGCCAGCGCCTGGCAGGCACGCCAGCCGGTCTATGCAAGCTCGGTGCAACGTTGGCGGCGCTACGAACCCTGGCTCGGCGAATTGCGCGAGTTGCTGACGGAGATGGACGAAGAGTTCGGGCAGGAAGGCTGATTCCGCCTGTCCGCCGCGGGCCCGCAAGGCGGCAGCAAAGATCATGCCGCGGGGCGCTAAACTCCCTTCCAAAAGATGAATTTCTCTTGACACAGGCCGGCCCTCCGTGGCCTTTGCGCCTCATCAAAACCTCATGGAGACTGGCTTGACCCGTTCCTCTCGTGTTGCCGGATTGATGGCAACCACTGCCCTTGTGATTGCGGCCGGTGCCGCCCAGGCTGCGCCGCAGTCGGCACGCCCTCTCTTTGCCGTCATTCCGCATCTGACGCCGAATGCCCACGTGCCGAACAACTTCCCGGGCACCTGGACCTACAGCTACACCTATAACAGCCGTAAGTACACCGAGACCTGGATCGGCGCCAACCCGTCCACGGGCGCGTCCGAGACGGTTCCCATCTACCTGATCCCCTACAAGCTGACGTACAAGCCCAGCGGCAAGCCGAAGGTTACCGAGGACGCGACGAAGATCATCCCAAACATCATCGCCTCGCCGATCTTCACGAACTATGACTTCACCTTCGGCGGCACCGACATCGGCAGCACGCAGTACGAAGACGCCTTCGCCAAGGTCAATGTGTGGCAGATCGGCGGCTCGGCCTCCAGCTACCACGTGCTGCTCGGCACGCCGACGGTGACCAAGACGCAGACGCTGAAGCTGACCGGCAACGAGAGCCAGGGCCTGATCACCGAGTTCGGCGTGACCGTTCTGACCGCGGACATCAATACGATCGATGCCTCGATCAACAAGCTGATCACCTCGCTGAAGATTCCGCAGAACGCGCTGCCGATCTTCGTGACTTCGCAGACATATCTGACTTCGCAGGGCGGGTGCTGCATCGGCGGCTACCACAGCGTGACGAACGCCGGCCAGCCCTATGCGCAGTTCACGTTCATCACGGCGTCGGGCAAGACGATCCCGTTCTCCGACGACGTGTCCGCGCTGAGCCATGAGCTGAGCGAATGGATCGACGATCCCTACACCAACAACAGCTCGCCTTGCGGCATCTATGAAGTGGGCGACCCGTTGGAGCGCAACAACAATTATGGCGACTTCCCCTACACGCTCAATGGCGTGACGTACCACCTGCAGGACGAAGCGCTGCTGCCGTATTTCGGTGGCCCGAATGGCGTGACGCTCGGCAACATGGATACGCTTCAGGGCGAGACGCTGAAGGTCTGCCAGAACGGCGCCTGATCCTCTTAGATCGGGTTCTTCGACGAGAAGCCGGGGCGCAATGCCCCGGCTTCTTTATTTGTGTGGTGGGGAGAGGCTTCGCCAGGACCGGGCAGATGCAAGCGTGTGGGCGCTGCTACGGCGTTTCGGCGCAGGCGGCGTTCATCGTTGCGTGTGGCGCAGAGTCGCTTGGACTAGTCCGACAAGCGGACAGATCGACTTCCCATCGGACCAGGCAGACGGGGCTGACGTTTACGTCGGCTCCTCTAGACGCCCGCTGATAGTATGGCCTTGCCGCAGCAACGACGGGCGCTGCTTCCAAGCCTTTCTCCGCCGAGCCAGTGCTTTTTGCTGATGCTGCAACGCGGCACGTCTCGTTGCAGGCATATTCAATGCCTTTCGAACAAATAAACACGCAGTTCTATCGTCCTGTTTTTTAAATGCACCTTAGTGCGTCAAAGCGCGATTAGCATTTAAATATTGAATTCAGATAGTTTTCTAAGTCCGCAACCGTTGGCGGGTTTATGTAAGCCCGTATCGACATTCAATATGTCTAGACAAAGACTAGGTGGGAATACGAAAAGGATTGAGACGTTTCGCGGTGCATCATTGAAAACGTTTGTCATGAAGTCGCCAAGTTTCACCAATATCTCTGGTGAAACGCCTGGTAGCGGTATACGATCGTTGCACCTGGACACGTGACGTGTGCGGGGGTCTCCGGCAAAGCCGGAGGGCGTTCGATGAAACATCGTAATTGGAGTTCTCATGAAGAAATCCCTTATGCTCGGCGCAATGGCGCTCGCCGCCTCCGCCGCAACCACCGCTGCTTCCGCCGCCGAGTTCGGATTTTACTCGTCATCTGGCAGCCCATACTGCGACGGTGTGAAGTATTCCGGTAAAACGCCGGCGACGGGCTTCCACGTCTACGACCAGACGTATTGCCCGTTCACCAACACGGTGCTCGGCGGTTTCGAAGGGCACGTTAAGTATCTTGGCGCCGGAAAGTGGTTCACCTTCCCGGTGTCCAACGCTTCGTCGGGGGGTGAGGAGTCTCTTGTCTTCACCTTCTATATCAATCCGAGGGCGTTGCAGTGGGTGCTATACTATGAAAGCACCGATTACGGCATCGCGTTCACGGAGCTGAACGCCGGCTCGTTGGTGAAGGGCAAGCCCTACGCCATGGTGCACCCCGGCCAGAAGCACCTGGGCTCGGTCATTCGCGAGTCGCTCGCCGCGGTCAAGAAGTAAGATGGCGGGCCGCGCTTGCGCGGCCCGTATTTTAGTAATGCAGTCCGCGAGAGCGGGCTGCATTACCCGCGTTTTAGCCGCAATCCATGCCAGTTGAACACGTCACGCGCGGCGCTCCTAGGCACAACCGGCGTATCGCGTGGCACCCGCTTGGACGCGCTTGTCAAATAGCGCCGGGGGTTGGCGCATGTGCCGCGCCGTCTATACTCAGCCGATGGTCAAGCGTAGCGTTCACATCGATCAAACGGCGGCATGGGCAGCACTGCTTGTTCTGGCCATGTGCACTCACGTGGTTCGTTCGCAAACCGTGCCTACCCCCAATCCGGAGGCGCTCAGCTTGGCCCGCGCGCTGGTGGCCAAGAGCGATGCAGGCGGCCAGGTGGCCATGGCGGGCCTCATCATGCCACCGCCCGCTTACCTGGCCGAACTCGGCATCACCGATCCCAGGCAGGTCCAGGCCGTGTCGCACGAAGCCATTATGCCGACGCTCGGCGACCATCAGGACGCGCTGACCGACATCCAGGTCCGCTCCTACGCCACGTTGCTCAGCACCGCCGACATGAAAGCGGCTGTGGCCTTCTATGACAGCCCGGCCGGAAAAAAATTTGTGCAACTCAAATATGGGCACATGAGCGCCAACATGGCCGGCGCCTCCGCGCTGATCGAGAAACTACGGCCGGAGATTGAGGCGCAAGCCCGAGTGGTCGCCCGCGCCCATGGCTGGCCGCCGGGCTGACACGATGAAGCGTCTTCTGCAACATGCCACGATCATCTGCGTCCTCGGCATGTGCGCCACGCAGGCATTCGGCCAGGCGGCTGGCGACGTCACGCTGCCTCCGCTCGCGCAAGACGCGGCTGCCGCGCCGAGCCCACAGGCGCTGAGCCTGGCGCGCGCCCTGGTTGCCAAGGCCGAAAGCACCGATGTCACCACGCTGCCGTGGCTCGGCGTGCCGATCGGCATGTTCATGCAGCGCTTGCACATCACGCCGCGGGAACACGCCCGCATCGTCTTTCATGAGGCGCTGGTGCCGGTGCTGCAAAAACACGCGGCGGAACTGGCTGAAATCGAGGCGCAGAGCTACGCGGCCGATATGAGCGTGGACGAGCTCAAGGCGGTCAATGCCTTCTACGACAGCCCCGCGGGCCTGGCTTTGCTGCGCATGCACGCGCCGCTGCTGAGGCTGAACGAGGCCGCGATTTTGCAATTGCTGGAAACGCTGAAGCCGGAAATACAAACGCGGACGAATGAGGTTTTGCAGGCTCATGGATGGACGAAGGGGTTGAAAAAGGCTGGGGGGGATGTGCCATCCCCCCC
>CAXUNZ010000202.1:0-906 GCA_964252525.1 uncultured Acetobacteraceae bacterium | reverse complement strand
CCCCGGTAATTCCCGGCACCCCCCCCCCACTTTGGGGGGGGGGGGGGGGGGCCCCGGCACGTTCCCCCCAGCCTTCTTTAACCTGGCTTACGAAACTTCATCACAAACTGATCCGTGCGTCCGCGAATGGCGGGATCGAACACCTTCAGCGCATGCGTATCCGCCGGATTGCGCAGCGCATCGCTCGTCCCTTCCAGCGTAAATCCCGCCGCCTGCACCTGCGCGCGCACCAGATCGGGGTCGATGCGGTGAAGCGTCGTCTCACTCGTCGCAGCCGCGCCGCTCGCCGCGACATGATCGATCACCACATACACGCCGCCCGGCTTGAGCGCGCGAAACACCGCCGCATCGAGCGCCGCGGCCGCGGCCGGGCCGAAGAACCCGTACACGTCGTGATAATTCTGTGACGTCCAGACAACATCCAGTTTTTCCGGCGCGGCGATCTGCGCCGTCGGCGCAATCACCGGCGTGACGTTGGGGTAAGCCGGATCGGCGGCCAGCGCCTTGATGCCGTCAACCATCTTCGGCACGCGCACGGCAAGCTCGCTTGGGATCAGCGCATAGACGTGGCCACCGGGTCCGGCGAGATGGCTGAAGATACGGGTGAAGTAGCCGCCGCCTGGCATCAGGTCGCCGATTTTGTCGCCCGGCTTGATGCCGGCAAAGGCGATCAGCGCCGCCGGCTTGCGCAGCGCGTCCCGGTCCGTGTCGGCCTTGGGGCGCGGGGCGGCCACCGCCGCCGCGATGGCGGCGGGCGTGGCGGGTGCCTGGCCATGCGCGGGCACGGCCAGGCACAGCCCCAGAATGGCGGCCAGGATGGAGGGACGGTAGGGCAAGGGCATTCTCCAGACCTTTCGCTGCTATAGGGCGGTCATCGCGTCAGCCGTCGGAAAACCGGCCTAATGC
>CAXUNZ010000201.1:6261-6633 GCA_964252525.1 uncultured Acetobacteraceae bacterium | reverse complement strand
GCGGCAGGAACACCAGCACGCCGCCCACGCCAGGCATCGCGGCTAGCATGGCCGCCACTTCGGCCACCCGCGTGGTGGCGGCACTGCCGGCATAGACCAGCCCCTCCCGCAGCGTGACCGGCGCGCTGGCGGTCAGTGCTGTTTGCGCCGCATCGGGCAGCGCAGCCAGCGCGATGCCGGCGGCCAACGCGGCATCCGCGGCCAGCCGCCCCGGTCCCATGGCGTTGGTGACGATGGCCAGCGCCTCCCCGCGCGCGGGGCGGGAGCGTGTCAGCGTTCCCGCCGCGGCGAGCAATTCATCGAACTGATGAACGACGAAGACGCCTGCGCGGGCGAGCGCCGCCTCGAACACCGCGTCCGCCCGGCCCGTCG
>CAXUNZ010000201.1:0-6251 GCA_964252525.1 uncultured Acetobacteraceae bacterium | reverse complement strand
GACGCCTACCGTGCGCTGACCGAGGCAGGCAACGCGTCCGCCGGGCCGGTGGGGTCCAGCAGCGCCCCGCCCGGTCGGATCGCCACTATCGGACGCTGGGGGGAGGCGGCGCGTGCCGCGGAGATGAAGGCGCGCCGGGCGCGCACCAGGCTGATATCGAGCAGGATCAGCCCGGTATGCGGGTCACGCGACAGCCAATCCAACCCCACGCCGAACCCCAGATCGACATTGCCGCCAACGCCGGAAATGTGGCTGAACCCCACGCCGTTCGGCCCCGCCCAATCGATGATGGCGCGCGCCAGAGAGGGCGATTGCGTCAGCAGCGCCACGCGGCCCGCCGGCACGGGCATGTGGCTCAGGCTCGCATTGATCCCCAGCGCGGGCACGGCCAGGCCGAAGGAGCTCGGCCCCAGGATGCGCACGCCTGTCTCGTTCGCCAGCGCGCGGAGCCCGGGGATCTTGGTCATGACGATTGCCGCGCGTGTGCCCAGGCGGGCCAGGGCGCGCAACGTGGCGGTGCCCTCCGCCGCCGGGCAGGCGAGCACGGCAAGATCGGGGATTGCGGACGGGGCGGTGACATCCGGGCCGGCCAGCATCAGGCGGCCGGCGAAACCCGCCGCCGCCATGTTGGCGCGCACGCGTTGGCCGGCATGCGTGTCCGCCCCGCACAGCACGATGCTACGGGGGGCGTAGAGATGCTCGGCGGAGAAGCGGCCTTTGAGTGCGGGTGGGAGGGGCATGACCCGGATATATAAGAAAGAGGTTGACGCGGATCGGCGCTTGCGCCGGCTCGTCCGCGCAGGTTTCGGACTTGAGCCAGGGCTGTTGCATGTGGCGGCGGGAGCTTGACGGGCGGCCGCCCTTTGGCCATACCGCGCGCTCCGCGGCGGACCTCCGCCCGATTTTGCACGTCTTTAAGGACCCTACCATGTCGCGCCGCTGCCAGATGACGGGCAAGGGTGTGCTGACCGGCAACAATGTCAGCCACGCCAACAACAAGACCCGCCGCCGCTATCTGCCCAATCTGCAGGAGACCTCTCTGCTGTCGGACGCGCTGGGCACCCAGGTGCGGCTGCGTCTGTGCACCCAGGCCTTGCGCACGATTGAACACAATGGCGGCTTGGACGCGTTTCTGACCACGACTTCGAATCGCAAGCTTCCGCTGGAGGCGCAGGCACTGAAGCGCCGCGTGATCCGCGCGGCGGCCAAGCGCACCGACGCGTAAAGGCTGGCGTAGCAGTGCCCGCCGTCATTATCTTAAGTTAAGATTCAAAATCGACGGGGGGTCCGGGCGTGCAGGCACTGCTCCCCCGGCTTCCTTGCCTTAAAATGTCAGTGCCATTTAGCGTAACGACCGTCGCCAGCATAGCCAGCAGCAACGGCACGGCCGGGCTTTCATAACGGAACTGCCGCTCGATTGACGTTGCGTCCAGCAGCGCGAGTAGCGCCACGCGCAACGCCACGGCGATGAACAGAGCCAAGGCAAGCATTTCAGCGGCGCCAAAACGCCGACGCCATACCAGGCGGTATGCAAGCCACGCCAACGCGATCGGCGTGATCAGCAGACTTGCACGCTCCATCGCCCAGCCTGCACCACGCATGACGGCCCAACGCAGGCCGCCCGTTTTCCGCACGGCGCCCGGAATTTTTGGTGGTGCAACGACACTGACGCGTGTCACCGCCGCATAGGCCAGCGCGTCTGCCCCCGCGGCTGTGCTGGGCATGACCAGCGGCCCGGCGCGCCCGAGCAGCAGCATATCCCACGTGACATGTCCCAGGCTGGTCAGCAGCGGCGCGACGTCAGACATGTTCAGCGGCGGCGTGAAGCCGCGGCGTGACGCAAGGCAGCGGAGCGCGCCGCGATCGCACGCGAAATCGATTTCGCGCGCCAGACGCTTGAAGTAGCTGTCGGCGCGACGGGCGGTGGCGTAATAGCCTGCGCGCGCTGCTGCGTCGCGCAACGCCCAGATAAAGGAAGCGCCGGGAATTTCGCGGCACAGAGGCTGCCCTGTTTCGGAGCAGGAAACGTCAGCGGTCAAATGGGCGCTGTCGCTTTCGATGAAGGGTTGCAGTTCACGCGCGGCGGGGCTGACGGAATAGGCGCGCAGCCGCATGTCGCGCGATATCGGCGTGAGGCGCTGCCATGTCGTGGGGGCGATACGCGCCAACGCACCGTAGGCACGCGGAAAAGGCCCCTGCGTGAAATCATTGCTGCGGAACACGCCGTAATAATGCTGGTTGATCGCGCAAACGCCCAGCACCAGCGCCGTTGCCGTGCATAGCGCGGTTAGCGGCGGCGATACCGCCGGGAATTGATTTGCATCCACGAACACGGACCATTGGCGCAATAGCATCGCGACGATCACAACGAGAGGGAGTGCAAACCACGCCGCCAGCACCGCGATCGAAGGCACCAGCAGCACCCCCTCCTCCCGCGTCAGCCAGAACGCGGCAAAAGCCGCGCCCAACGCCACGCCCCACACGATCCCGCCGCGGCAGAGGAACACGCGCGCCGCCAGCGCCATGACCAGCAGGCTCAACGCGCCATAAAGCGGCTCGCGCATCAGCGCGCCCACCGACCAATCGGTGCAGGCCGGATTGAACACCAGCAGCGCCAGGCAAAGCGAGCCCGCCCATTTGCGCCTGCCGAGCCGCGCCACCACGCCGGCCATCAGCACCGCGCCAACCAGATAGACCGCCTCTATGCCCGCCTGGATCGGCACGCCGGCCTCGGCGCAGCCCGCCAGGAACAGCGGATAGAACGGCCCCTTGGCCAGGGTCAGCGCATCGAAGCGCCCCAGCCATTCGCCGGCCAGCAAGCTGTTGGCCAAGCGCACGAACAGGCCCGCATCGTAGGGGCTGGCGACCAGCGCCACCGGCACGGGCGCCACCAGCCAGAAACCCACGCCCACCAGCACGCAATCCACAAACGCCCACGGGAGAGACCGGCGGGCGCTAGCCCCGCTCATCGCCGGCAGGCTTGGTCAGGAAATTGTCCAACAGGCCCATGAACACATCCAGACGGTCATGCTGCACCCAATGGCCCGCACCCTGCACCAATTCGACGCGCGCGTTACGGAAATATTGGGCGCGCCCGTCCTCGGCCGGATTGGAGGCCCAGCTCTCGCTGCCGTAGATCAGCAGGGTCGGGCACGAAATCCGGCCCCACAAATGCCGGATTTCATCGCGCGTCATGTCAAAGGGCTGAAAGGCGCGGATGTAGTTGTCGAATTTCCAACTATACGTGCCATCCTCGTTTTGGCGCACGCCGTGCCTGGTCAGGTGCAGCGCCTGTTCGGCCGAAAGGCGCGTGTTCTCCTCACGCATGCGCGCATACGCCTCCTCCAGCGAGGCATAGCGCCGTGGCAGGCGCCCTGCCAGATTGCGGACGTCACCCACCCAGTCACGCATGCGCGTCTCGACGCTCTTTTGCGCCATGTCCGCCTCCATCGCCGGCGAGGGTCCGAGCCCCTCCACGGCGACGATCTGGCGCACCATGCCGGGAAACACGCCGGTAAAGCGCAGCGAAATACTGCCGCCCAGCGAATGTGCGACGATCGACACGGGCGCCAGATTTTGCTGGTGGATCAGTTGCGCCAGATCATAGACGAAGCCGTTCATTCCGTATCCGCCGGCATCCGCCCACTGGCTGTCACCATGCCCGCGCAAATCGGGCGCTATGACGTGCCAGTCATGACGCAACCTGGAGGCCACCCAGTCCCAATTGCGGCAATGGTCCCGGCCGCCATGGACCAGGACCAAAGGGGGCGCGGTCTCGTTGCCCCAATCGGCGTAATGCAGGCGCAGGCGCTGGCTGATGTAGCTGCGGGAGATTGGGCCGCCGAAGGTTGGGGACACGCAGGGCTCCGAAGGAAGACAGGAAGATGTTCTTTTTTGAAAAAAAGAACCAAAAAACTTTTGCAATTGGAAGTACAATGTTGGTTTAGAGCGACCGCAAACAGATAAAAGTTTTTGCTTCTTTTTTCAAAAAGAAGCCCTTCCTACCAATGACAGCGCGCCGCCACTAATGCCCCAGGCCAGGTCGATCAGCACCCCCAACAAACCGTCGCTGTTCATGGACAGGCGGCCGTGCATGCCGCTGCGCTTCAGCACCTTCCTGCCGCCGGCAGCCAGCCACAGCCGCGTGGACGCAGCGCCGCCGCAGGCCAGGCACGCCGCGGGCAGCGCATGCGGCAGGCGTATGGCGATGGCCACCAGCGGCAAGCCCGCGATCACCGCCAGCGCCGCCACGCTCACCGCCAGTTTGGCTTGTGCCACAGCACGCGACTGCACTGGCGATGTTGCCGCCAGCGCCTGGGCCTGATCGCCGTCATAGGGCCCCGCCGCCACGATCCTGGCGATGCGCCCCGTCATCAGCGCGGTCAGGAAGACCACGCCCGCCGGACTGCCGCCGGGTGCGTGCGACACGGCACTGCCCAGGCGCAGCAGCGCGATGGCGCCAGGCACCAGGAAGACGAATTGGTAGAAGACCTGTGCGGCAAGGCCGGGGTGGCGCACCAACAGGCGCCATTCCTTGCGCCACAACGCCGCAAAGACGCCGCCATGGAACCGCCCCGCCAAATCGCCGCCGCGCGCGGCCACGGCGCCCGCGCCGCCGTTCAGCACGCCGGCCCCGTAAACCTGCCCAAGTGCGGCCGCGGCGGCCATCACCGCACCCACACCCAGGGCCGCGAGTGCCGCCATCGGCAGTGCATCGCCCAGAACGGCGCGCGCCGGCCACCATTGCAGACCGCGGGGCGTCTGGTCCGGCCGCAACGCATGCCAGGCGGCCAGGCGCGCATGGTCGGGCACCAGGAACTTTGCCTGCGTGGTCAGGAAGGACAGCGCGCCGAACAGAGTGGCCAGGGCACGGGCCGCAAAGCGCGTCCAGCGCGGCCCGGCCCAGGCGAGCAGCCCGAAGGTGATCGCCGCACCCGCGGCCGAGGCGGTCAGGGCCAGCGAGGCCAACACCGGATAGGTCCCCGCCCAGGCGAACTGCCCGCGCAACACCATGCCATCGACCAGCGGCACGATCAGCAGGATCGGCAGAAACCCCGCGATGACCGCAATGGCCAGCAGCCGCGTGGTCAGCACGCGCCGCATCGGCATCGGCGAGGACAGCAGCAAATCCAGATCGCCGCGCTGGTAGAGCGCATCGACGGATTCCGAAATCGCCTTGGACAGGAAAAGCGTAAAGGCGCCGCCGATGGCGATCGAGCCCGTCAGCAACAGATCGCCCCGCGCGCTGCGGTGCAATTGCGCGAGCAGCGGCGCGGCAAGAAATCCGATGACATGCAGCAGCACGATGACGGTGCAGAGGATCGCGGCGACCGTGGTGCTGCGCCCTTTGCCGGCGGCGCGCATGTCCCGGCCGGCCAGGCGCAGATCGTGCGCCAGCAACCAAAACGTAGAACCGGAAGAAAGAAAGGCCTTCTTTTTTGAAAAAAAGAAGCAAAAAACTTTTGAATGTTGGCGCCAACTGGCAAAAGTTTTTTGGTCCTTTTTTTCAAAAAAGGACTGCTGTCCTTCCTTCACGCCTGCTCCGCCGTTAAATGCAAGAACACATCCTCCAGCGTCGTTCCCGCGCCGGCATGATCACGCAATTCCCCGAAACTTCCCTCCGCCACCATCCGCCCTGCGGTGATGATGCCGATGCGGTCGGCGAGCCGCTCGGCCACCTCCAGCACGTGCGTCGTCAAGATCACCGTGCGCCCGCTTGCCGCGCGTGCGCGCAGCATATTCTTGACCTGGCGCGAGGCCGCGGCATCCAGCCCGCTCAACGGCTCGTCCATGATCAGCAGGTCGGGGTCGTGCAACAGCGCGCCGGCGAGCGCGGTCTTCTGCTTCATGCCGCGCGAAAAGCCGTCGCACAGCTCGTCCCGGTGGGGCCACAGGCCGAGCTCGCCGAGCAGCGCCTCGGCCCGCGCGCGGGCCAGACCGGCGGGCACGCGCCAAAGGCCGGCGACGAATTCGAGGTACTCGACCGGTGTCAGACGGTCGTAGAGCAGCGGCTCGTCCGGCAGCCAGGCGGTGATCCGCTTGGCACCAGCGGGATCGGCCAGGGCGTCGATGCCGGAGATGCGGATGCTGCCCGCATCCGGCCGCAGCAGGCCGGTGACCATGCGCAGGGTCGTGGTCTTGCCCGCGCCGTTTGGACCGAGCAGCGCGTAGATCTCGCCGGCGGCCACATCGAGGTCGAGATTGGCCACGGCCACGCGGGTGAAACTCTTGGCCAGGCCGCGGACGGTGAG
>CAXUNZ010000200.1:0-6729 GCA_964252525.1 uncultured Acetobacteraceae bacterium | reverse complement strand
GGCCACCGAATGGCACCGCCACCTCGCCGAGCCTGTTGCGGCGTGGCGCGGCGGAAGGCGCGCTGCGCTGCCTGGGCCATGCCCGCGCGCTGCCGCATCCCGAACCCGCCTGGATCGACCTGACAGAGGCGGACGCGCGCCTGGCGCTGGGCGAGTTCGCCGCGGCCGAGGGGCTGGCGCGGCGCTGGGCGGAGGATGCGGCGTTTGGCGGGCCGGCGTGGGAGCGTCTGGTGCTGGCGACGGCGGTGCCGCCGAAGGCTGACGGTGCCACGCAGCGGCGCGCGCTTTGGCGGCGCGTAGTGAGGCGGCTTGGATGGGCCGCGACGCGCGTGCTAAGCAAGAGCAAGTTAGAATTGCCGAGCCGGTGAAATAGGGCTGTTTAACGCTGCGTTATTTGGTGGAGCAGTTTGGATGTCTGTTATTGGACGGACGCGAACCGTCTTGTTCCCGTGAACTACCTCCTGCTCTGCAAAGCTTAAGAGGCAACTCCTGCATAGAACTTATGAGCTTCGATTGAAGCTATCTGCCTTTCCCGTTTTGCGTTGTGTAGAAGCGAGCAGTTTGCAATTTCCATGACGCCCCACGAAGGCCCTTCGCCGAAATTAGAGCGCTTGGCGTCTTCGAGGTCTGCTGCGGCCGCTCTGCATTCATATAGAGAAGGCAATACATAAGGTCCTATGCCCAGATCCTCGCAGAGAATGTAGCCACCGAAAAGGAGGCCAATCCCGCTGAGTGCTATTATACCGTTCGCCCTTATCTCCTGATCACAAGAGTCCTTACTAGGAAGGGTTTTGACAACGACATAGGCTGCAATGGCTAGCCATAGGAGCATCTACTGAACTCTTTCTGACAAAATCTCAGTAAGACTCTGGGGTTGGAGCTTGCAAGGTATTGGCACTCAAAAGACGGCAGCCTCCGTTCACTTGCTACCTAGCGATCATGTGCAAGTGGTGTTTTCCGTGCAACGAAAGACTGGATGCACATCCTCCACCGCTTTACGGACCGCCTCCTGTTGCAGTAGCATACCAGCACCGGCCATCTTAACACTGATTATGTCTTTGCTACACAGTCTGGCAACACCAACTGGCCCGATCACCCTAGTGGCCGCGTCCTCAGACTTACAACCGCTTCCGAACGAAGCTTAGAGCCTTCTGAATGACCTAAGTGGGCGCATTCCCGCCCATTACGCGAAATGGTAGAAGGTGGACACTGCCTTACGACCTATACGGCATGAATGACGCGACGCTGGTTTGAAAACTCCGCTGAAGCAGGGCGTTTGTGGGAGCGTGCAGGAGGTCGATTCCATGGACGACAAGCCGACCAAGCAAGACCAAAAGGAGCTGGATGAGGCGTTGGAGGAGACCTTCCCCGCCAGCGACCCGCCGGCCAATTCGGGCAGCACCGGCCCGGGCGGCGACCAGAAGCCGACCTAGGTGGAAAGGCTGCGGGAACTTCGCTGGCATCACGCCAGCTTCCCGCAGACATCCCGTCGTCAATCGGGCGAAGCTCCACTATAGACGGGAGGTCTGGGGGGAACGGCTCGTTCCCCCCAGTTCTTTCTTCGGCTCAGCCGCACCACCAGGAGAAGACCGATGCAGGTCTACAACGCCCCCCTTCGCGACATGCGCTTCGTGCTGCACGAACTGCACGGCAGCGAGGCGCACGTCGCGGCCATCGGCCAGCCCGAAATCACGCCCGAGCTGATGGACAGCATCCTGGAAGAGGCAGCAAAGTTCGCCACCACCGTCCTGTTGCCACTCAATGCCAGCGGCGACGAGGAAGGTTGCAAGCTTGAAAACGGCGTGGTTCGCACGCCGCGCGGCTTTCGCGAGGCCTATACGCGTTTTCGCGAAGGCGGATGGGGCGCGCTGTCCTCGGATCCTGACTATGGCGGGCAAGGCCTGCCGGAGATTCTGGCCAAGATGGTCGAGGAGATGCAGTGCTCGGCCAATCTCTCCTTCGGACTATACCCGGGGCTGACGCATGGCGCGGTGCTGGCCCTGCACGGCCATGGCAGCGATGAGCTAAAGACGCGCTTCCTGCCCCGCATGGTCGATGGCACATGGTCGGGCACGATGAACCTGACGGAGGCGCATTGCGGCACCGATCTGGGCATGCTGCGCACGAAAGCGGCACCCCAGTCTGACGGCAGCTACCGCATCACCGGCGAAAAGATTTTCATCTCCGCCGGCGAGCAGGATTTGACCGAGAACATCATCCACCTCGTGCTCGCGCGCCTGCCCGATGCGCCGCGCGGCGTCAAAGGCATCAGCATGTTCCTGGTGCCGAAATTCGTGCCCGCCGAAGACGGCCGGCCGGGCGGGCGCAATGGCGTCACATGCGCGGCCATCGAACACAAGATGGGTTTGAAGGCTTCCGCCACCTGCCAGTTGGTGTTCGATGACGCGGTTGGCTGGCTCGTCGGCGAGCCCAACAAAGGGCTGAACGCCATGTTCACCATGATGAACGCGGAACGCCTCTCGGTTGGCATTCAGGGACTAGGCGTGGCGGAAACCGCTTATCAATCCGCTGTTTTCTACGCGAAGGACCGGCTGCAAGGCCGCGCCTTGACCGGGCCCCGCTATCCCGACCGCGCCGCCGACCCGATCATCGTGCACCCGGACGTGCGCCGCACGTTGATGACGGTGCGCGCCTATGTCGAAGGCTGCCGCGCGTTGTCAGGCTGGATTGCCCAGGCACTGGATCTGGAAACCAAACACCCGGACGCGCAGGCGCGCCAGGACGCGCAGGACCTGGTCGCGCTGATGACGCCCGTGGTCAAGGCGCTGTTCACCGATCTCAGCTTCGAACTCTCCAGCATGGCGCTGCAGGTTTATGGCGGCCACGGCTATATCCGTGATCACGGCATGGAGCAGCTGGTGCGCGATGCCCGCATCACCATGATCTATGAAGGGGCCAACGGCATCCAGGCGCTCGACTTGGTCGGGCGCAAACTGCCCGCGCATATGGGGCGGTTGGTGCGCGCCTTTTTCCAGCCCGTCCAGGAATTCATCGACGCGCATCCTGGCGAGCCCACGGTAGCGCCGCTCGCCGCCGCCTTCGAGACATTGCAACAGGCGACCATGCACATCGCGCAAAACGGCATGCGCGACCCCGAGGAGGCCGGTGCGGCGGCCACCGATTATTTGCGCCTGATGGGCTTGGTGGCACTTGGCTATATGTGGGCGCGCAGCGCCATGATCGCCGCGGCGAAGTTGCCCACAGCGAACGGAGACGCGGGTTACTACAAGGCGAAGTTGACGACCGGACGTTTTTTCAACGAAAGGTTGCTGCCGCAGGCTGGGGCGCTCTTTTCGGCAATCCGTGCGGGAAAGGAGAGCATGATGGCTTTGGATGAGGCGGCTTTTTGACAGCAGGTGGGACATAAGCGGCGATTGCCACATCTCCGCTCTTTCCTTTCGCCTTGCGATTCTGTGGGCCGGGGTTACTATGACGCCGAACCGCGCCTGCGGCAGCCCGCCACCTTTTCTCCGGCAGTTCCGTGACGATGACGAACTATCAGGTTGTTCCCGGCCGCCGCACTGGTGATGGCTGGCTCGTGGTGGTGCAGACACCCGATCATGGCATGGACGTGATCAGGTCCTTCGCCACCTGGGCGGAAGCCAAGGCGGAGGCGGCTCGTCTGGCGGAGGAGCCGGCTGGCGGGTCACACGCTTCCGCCTCGTCATAGACGCCGCCCGTTGTCGGCGCGTGCCGCAGGTGCAAGCGGGTGGCGCAACCCCCCGCCCTCTTTCGCTTCGGCCGGATGAGACAAGCGGTGCTCCTCGCGCCTCAATGGTTTTCCCGCTCGCAACGCGTGTGGTCGTGCCAACCTTGCACAAGGCAGGATCAATAGCGCTGGCGCCATGTGCCAGCCACTATTCCAATTGACGACACATTTTTCCACGCCCAATCTGCGCCCGGCATTTTGCAACAAATGCTTATCACGAGGAGATCAAACATGCACTCCCATCTTCCACTTCATACACCCTTCATGCGACTGGCGGCGGCGGCCGGTTGCGCCTCCTTCCTCCTGGGCATGGCCTCGGCTGCGTCGGCCGCGCCGCACGAGGTGAACCTCGCCTCGACCGACCAGGCGGCGTCGTACTGCCAGTCCGGCAGCATGGGCACGAACGACATCGCCTACATCAACAGCAACGACGGCGCTGTACAGTTCGGCCCCGGCTATAAGTGCGTGCAAAAGAAGGCGGTGAAAAAGGACACGAAGAACGTGAGCCAGGCGCTGTCCGTGGACGGTTCCGGCAACGTCTCGGAGTGCAAACTGGCGAACGCCGCTTCTTCGAAGAAGCTATGCAACAATGGCGGAATCGGCATCTACGACATTGATTACATACTTGGCGGACTCTACAAGAAGATCGGTGGGCCCGGCTATGGGTGCAGCACCGGCAAGCAGGTCGGCGGCATCGCCAACGCCGTCTGCAAATAACCAGATCGAACGCGGGGTTTGGGGGTAGCAGGCACTGCTCCCCCTAACCTTCACCGCCCCTTAGCGCGCCCGCACCTGATCCGCTTCAATCCGCACCATCAGCGTCTCGTAGCCTTTAACAAAAGACGACATCACCCGCTTGGGCTCTTCGACAACGTCGATGCGGCCGAAGCGCTTGAGTATCTCTTCCCAGACGATGCGCAATTGCATGTCGGCCAGCCGCTCGCCCAGGCAGCGATGCAGGCCGAAGCCGAAGGAGAGATGCCGCCCCGAGCGCGCGCGGTCGATGATCAGCCTGTCGGCATCGGCATTCACCTCCTCGTCGCGATTGCCCGAGACGTACCACATGACGACGCGGTCGCCCTCCCGAATCTGCTTGCCCTCGAAGACGATGTCGCGCGTCGCCGTGCGGCGCATATGGGCCAGCGGCGTTTGCCAGCGGATGATCTCCGGCACCATGTTGGGGATCAGCCCGGGGTTGTCCAATAGCTTGCTGTATTGATCTGGGAACTTGTTGAGCGCATAGAGTCCGCCCGAAATCGAGTTGCGCGTGGTGTCGTTGCCGCCGACGATCAGGAGCAGCAGATTGCCGAGATACTCCATCGGGCTTTGGTGACGCGTGGCCTCGGCATGCGCCATCATGGAAATCAGGTCACCGCGCGGCGGCGCGTTCACCCGCTCATTCCACAATCCCGTAAAATACTGCAGGCATTCGAGCAGGATCACCTTGCGTTCGTCATCGTCGGCGATAATGCCGCCGCCCGGCGTGGCCGTCGTCACGTCGGACCAGCGCGTCAGCAGACGCCGATCCTCCCAGGGGAAATCGAACAACGTCGCCAGCATTTGCGTCGTCAGCTCAATCGATACCCGATCGACCCAGTTGAACGTTTCCCCGACCGGCAGATTGTCCAGTATGCCGGCCGCGCGTTCGCGTATCAGCACCTCAAGGCGCGCCAGGCTGAGCGCGCTGACAATCGGCTGCACGGCGGCGCGCTGCGTGTCATGGATCGGCGGATCCATGGCGATGAACATGGGCAGGATGAAATCGGCCAATTGATCGCGCAACGTGATGCCGCCGCGCAGCACGTCGGACGAAAAGACCTCGTGGTTGGCCTCGATCTGGGTGATGTGGCGAAACTTGGTGATGGACCAGTAGGGGCCCCATTGATTGGTCGTGCAGTAATGCACCGGCTCCTCCCGGCGCAGCCGCTCGAAATACGGCCAGAACGCATCGTGCAGGAACAGCGTGGGATTGCCAGGATCCATGAGCTCCCGCGGCATCGTCCACGGATCGTTGCCCAACGGATCGACCTGGGCGGGAAGCACGGTGATCATCTGGTCCATGGACAGTCTTCCTCGATGCCTGCCCTGAGCGGGCATTGCCGGTTTGGCCCACGCTACCATGGCGCGCGCCCAAGTAAATGCCGTTAATGTAGCGGCGCGCTCTTCGGCCGGGCGCCGCGATGATAGGGATGGCCGGACGCGATGCACTGCGCACGGAAAATTTGCTCGGCCAGCATCACGCGCACCAGCATATGCGGCCAGGTCATGGCGCCGAGCGAGAGCACGAAGGCGGCACGCGCCGTGACCGCCTCATCCAACCCCTCCGCGCCGCCGATGACGAAAGCGGGCCGTCTGCCGTCATCCAGCCATCGTTGAAGAAGAGCGGCAAATGCTTCACTGGTAAGCGTGCGCCCGCCTAGGTCGAGCGCCACGGCGATATCCCGCGCCTCCAGGGCGGCCAGCAGCGCCTCGCCTTCCCGCCTGCGCATTTCGCTTGGGCTGCCGGTTGCCGGCGCAATCTCCCGCACGTTCAAAACGGGACGGATACGTGAGGCGTATTGCGCCAGAAGGTCGGCTTCGGGGCCGCGCGGCAAGCGCCCCACGGCAATCAGGCGCAAAACTTTCTCGCCGCCTTAAACGGCCTGCGCCGCATTCTCATCGAAATCCGTGCCCCACATCTTCTCCAGCCCATACAGCGCCCGCGCCTCCGGCTTGAACAGATGCACGATGATATCGCCGGCATCGATCAACACCCAGTCGCTGCCACCGGCGCCTTCGATCTGGATTCGCCTGACTCCGGCCTCGTGCAGCTTCTTTTCCAAATGCGTCGCCATTGCCGTGATCTGCCGGTCAGCCAGACCGGTCGCAATCACCATGCGATCCGCAAACGCCGCGCGTCCCGCCAAATCCAGGGCAACCAATTCCTCCGCCTTGTCATCCTCCAGGCTGCCCAGGATCAGCGCCTGCAACGCATCCAGCTTGTCAGCCGGCGCCGGCGC
>CAXUNZ010000199.1:0-6740 GCA_964252525.1 uncultured Acetobacteraceae bacterium | reverse complement strand
TAACGGCGCCGGTCAGGAGGGCTTCGGCTATTATCAGGTCAACCAGCGCCGCGGCCGGCGCTGGACCGTGGCTGACGCCTATCTCTCACCCGCGCGCGGCCGGCGCAATCTCTGCGTGCTGACCAACGCACATGTCCAGCGCATCGATGTCGAAGCTCGCCGGGCGAGAGGCGTCTCCTACCGCGTGGATGGCCAGTCGCGGCACGCGCGCGCGCGGGCAGAAGTGATCCTGGCGGCCGGGGCCGTGCAATCGCCGCATCTGCTCGAACTCAGTGGCATAGGCGATCCCTCGATACTCGGGGCGCAAGGCATCCCCGTGCTGCACAACCTGGCCGGGGTCGGCGCCAACTACCAGGACCATTTTGCCACCCGCATGAACTGGCGCGTGACGCGGCCGATCACCCTCAACGAGCAGACCCGCGGCTGGCGGCTGGGCGTCGCACTCGCTCAATACGTCGTCAAACGCACGGGTATTCTGACGCTTGGCACCGGACTTGCGCACGGCTTCGTCAGAACACGGCAGGAGCTGGAGACACCGGATGTGCAGTATTTCTTCATGCACGCGAGTTACGCCAACGCCGGCGACCGCAAGCTGGATCGTGCCCCCGGCATGACGATCGGCGTGACGCAGCTTCGCCCCGAATCGGTCGGGTCGATCCACATCAGATCGCCCGATCCCATGGTACCTCCGGCGATCCGGCCGAATTTTCTGGCAACGGAGACGGACCGTCAGACAATTGTCGCGGGCATGCGCATAGCCCGCCGTATCATGGCCGAGCCGGCAATGGACCCGTATCGGGCGCACGAGATGAGTCCCGGCGCGGACACGATCACCGATGCGCAATGGCTCGATTTCGCCCGCCGCAACGGGCAGACCATCTACCATGCCATCGGCACCTGCCGTATGGGACGGGATAACCGTTCGGTGGTCGACGAGCGGCTCGCGGTCCACGGCTTGGCCGGCCTTCGCGTGGTCGATGCCTCGGTCATGCCGACAATGATCTCGGGCAACACGCAGGCGGCCGTGCTGATGATTGCGGAGAAGGCGGCCGACCTCATCAGAGAGGATGCCAAAGCCACCTAACCCGGATGCGCTTGACCGGCCCTAGGCTGCCGTGTCCCACAGGGCGATCGTTGCCCGCCGACCTTGCGCCCCAGCACCGCCCAACTCGCCGGCTAACGCCTTCAGACGGTAGGTCCAGTGGTGCAGGACGTATTCCAGCGTCAAACCCATTGCGCCGTGGAATTGGTGGCAATCATACACCAGCTGCGGCACGGCCTGCTGTGCGTAGCTGGCGGCCAACGCAATGTCGGCCGGGCTTTCACTCCACGCCGCGCGCGCGGCCAAATCATGGATGGCCTCCACGCGGGTGGCGTCTTCCGCCAGGCGATGCTGCACGGCCTGAAAGGAGCCTATCGTGCGTTTGAATTGCTCGCGCTGCTTGACGTAGTCCAAGGTCAGCGCCAGCGACGCTCGCATGGCTCCCAGGATTTCATAGGTGAGTCCCAGCCGCCAGCGATCCAGAAATCTTGCCGGATCGACCTCAGCGAGCATTTCCGTGCGCACGCCCTCAGGCTTCTCGAGCTTGGCATAGGGATAGGCAAAAATGCTGTGCACGGGCACGACCGATGTTTCGGTCAGGTCGAGGTACAGGATCCTGCTTTCGGTGTGAATAAGCGCGGTGCGGGCCTGTTCAAGGAAGCGCACTGGGCCGGCCTGCATAGAACTCAGCAACGCGACAGGCCGCGGCAATTTCACGCTTGCAAGGGGAGCCACCATCAACGCCGCCATGCTCGCGACCGCATACGGCGATTCCGCTATCTGGCCCAGGAGCAGTCCGGCATCGTTTGCCGGCAGGGTAGCGCCAGGTTCACCGTAAAACCCGCCTTCCTCCAACTCCTGCTCGAAGGCCTCGCCGTAGGCGTAATAGATGGGCTTGGCCGGGTCGGGCAGGCGGCGATAGCGCGCAAGCAAGGGGGCGATGCCGGTGAGCAGCATGGACTGGTCGGGGTTGAGATCAAGGTCCATCAGTGGGCTCGCGCAAGTTCAAGGACATTTTGTGCAACGAGGTCGAGCTGGATCTCCGCGGCCCCGGCGCCAAGCCCCGTCGAAGCCGCTCGGCGGAATTGGGTCAGCACGGTCTGTGCCCCACCGTCCAGCAGCAGGTCCTGCAGGTACTCGCCGATGAAATCGCCCACCGCGCGGTCCGCAAGCGCCAGCGCGTAACGCGCAATGTTGGTCTGCCCGCCTGGCTCGCGCTTCTTCATGCGTGCATCAATGATGCGGAAGCACAGCAGGCGTGCAGCGTCCACCGCGGCGCGGGCCTGGCCGAGGCGGGCCTGGGTGTCGCGTTCATGAAAACGATCCTGCCGCTTCAGCTCGACCGCCGCTTCGTCCAAAGCGCGCATCGCCATGATGTAGCGCGGCGCGCCGATGCGTTCGTTGTGCAGCACGTTGCGCACAATTTCCCAGCCCTTGTTCTCCTCCCCCAGACGCATCTCCTCGGTCACGCAAACGTCGGTCAGGAACACTTCATGGAGCGATCGGCGGCCCGTCATGCTCATGATCTCGCGCACTTCGATTCCGGGAAGGTCCATCGGCACGAGGAAGACGGAGATGTCGCGCTTGGTCGTTCCAGTGCGCGCCAGCAGAAAGCAGAAGCTCGCGAAACTCGCCGCCGAGGTCCATATCTTTTGGCCATTGAGGACGTAGCCGCCATTGTTGCGTTCGGCGCGCGTGCGCAGGGCGGCGAGGTCCGAGCCGGCGGTCGGTTCGGAAAAGCCTTGGCACCAGAACACGCGTCCGGCGGCAATCGGGGGAACGTGTCTCGCGATCTGCGCTGGCGTGCCGTAGCGCAACAGGGCGGGGCCGATCCAGTTGACATTCATGTACTGGTAGCTGCGCGGCTCGCCGACGGCGAACATCTCTTCGCCGAGGATCCAGTGAAACCAGGGGTCGGCACCGCCGCCGCCATGTTCACGCGCCCAATGCGGGATCAACAGCCCGTTCTGGGCCAGGGCCGGACAGAACTCACGGGCGAAATCGACAACATAGGGCGAACCCGGGTCGAAATTCGATTTGGCACTCCAATCCGGCGGCAAACTCCCGGCGATGAAAGATCGCAGACGTGCGCGATACGCATCCTGCTCGTCAGTCCAGGCGAACTCCATCGGCAACCTACCGCGATGAAGGCGCGGCGTACGCGCGGGCGTGTATGGGCTGCATCCGTTTCGACCTTTCCTGTGGCCGGTGGGACCAGCCTGCCAAGTTTCTACCGACATCGTCGTGATAGCGGCATCAAGCACCTTGCTTGACAAAAAGTGAAGTCCTTTTAGTTTCTACACCAAGGCGCGGTTCGGAAAACAAGGCGGCTGTCACCCGCCGCCACGGAGGAGACGCATGGTGGTGTATGATGGCGCGCTCACCTGCAGCCGCCGCGCGGCGGCCGAATGGTCTTCGATCCAGGTGCTTGAGTGAACTTCGATCTTTCGGAAGATCAGCTGATACTGCGCAATCAGGCGCGGCGTTTCCTGACGGAGACGGTCAACTACGACCGGTTGCGCAAACTGATCCTGGCCGGCGATGATTTCGACGCCGAACTCTGGGCGCGGATAGCCGAGCTGGGATGGCCAGGCGTGATCGTCCCGGAGCAATACGGAGGCCTTGGCCTCAGTCTGCTGGATCAATGCGTCATCACGGAGGAACTGGGCCGTGCGGTAGCCGCGGTGCCGTTCATCGCCTCCTGCGGGATTGCCGCCGAGGCAATCCTGCGCTTGGGCAGCGAGGCGCAGAAGCGGGCGTTGCTTCCGGCGATCGCCGCCGGCCAAACGCGCGCGACCCTCGCCTTCTTCGAAGGCGCGGGCGTGCCGGATGCGGCCTCGATGTCATCCTTTACCACGCAGGTTTCCCACGGGCGCCTAAGCGGCACGAAATTTCCGGTGACGGATTTGGGCGACATGCTGCTGGTTTGCGCCCGAGACGCTTCGGGCATCGGGCTGTTCGTGGTGCGGATGGACACGCCTGGGGTGTCTTGCGCGCGCATTGAAGGCTTCGATCAGTTGCGCGGTGGCTGGCGCGTGGAATTGACGGACGTGCCCTGCGACCGCCTTGGCGACAGAGAATCTGCTGACGTGCTGGCCAATCTTTTCGACAGGGCCGCCGTCCTGACCGCGTTCGAGCAGGTTGGAGGCGCGCAGGCGGCCCTGGAGATGGCGCAAGCCTACGCGCTGGATCGGCGCGCCTTCGGCCGGGTGATAGGGTCCTTCCAGGCTGTCAAGCACAAGCTTGCCGACATGCTGACCAAAATCGAGCTGGCACGTTCCAACGCCTACTACGCCGGATGGGCCGCCGGCCAAAACGCGCCCGACGCAGCGCTGGCAGCCGCAAGCGCGCGGATCAGCGCCACCGAAGCCTACGAGTTCGCCGCCCGTGAAAACATGCAAATCCATGGCGGAATCAGCTTTACCTGGGAAGCGAACTGCCATTTCCATTACAGGCGCGCTCGCCTGCTCGCCACGACTCTGGGCGCGGCCTCCTTTTGGAGCAGAAGGATCATATCGTTGCTCATGCAGGCGCGGCTCGTGGCGGCGGAGGGTTAGATGGACTTCGCCGACACGCCGCAGGAAGCTCTCTTTCGCGCCGAAGCCGCGCAATTTCTGGCACAGGCGGCGGCGGATTACGCAAGCAGGCCACCGGCGCCGTACTCCGAACACGAACTGGTGCGGCGTGGCCAGGCCTGGCAGAAACGCAAGCTGGAAGGCGGCTTCGCCGGGCTGCAACTTCCGCCCAGCGCGGGCGGTCGAGGTGCCTCGCCGATCGAGGAGCTGATCTTTAACGAGGAGGAGCATCGCTACCACGTGCCTGTCGGGCCGTTCATCAACGTGGGCGTATTGATGACGGCGCCCGCGCTGCTTGCCTATGGCACGCCGACGCAGGTGCAGCGTTATGTGCAGCCGACTCTGAGCGGCGACATCCTGTGGTGCCAGCTCTATTCGGAACCAGGCGCCGGTTCGGATCTGGCTGCCGTGCGCACCCGCGCGGTGCGCGAGGGCGACCGCTGGATCGTGAACGGCCAGAAGGTCTGGTCGAGTTGGGCGCATCACGCGACCAAGGCAATCCTGCTCGCCCGGACCGATCCCGCGCTGCCGAAACACAAGGGCCTGACGTTCTTCCTGATCGACATGCAGCAGCCTGGCGTGGAGATACGTCCGATCCGCCAAATCACCGGCGCCAGCGATTTCAACGAAGTCTTTCTCACCGATGCGGTAGTGCAGGACGCAGACCGCTTGGGCGGTATCGGCGAAGGCTGGAAAGTGGCTATGGCGACGCTGATGAGCGAGCGCCTGATCGCTGACGACGCTGGTGACAGCATCACCTTCGAGGATGTCTTCGATCTGGCCAGCAATGCGCGACAGAACGGCGGCCCGGCGTTGGAGGACGGCGCGGTGTGCGAAAAGCTTGCGCGCTGGTACGCGCAGGACAAGGGCCTGTCCTATTATCGCTGCCGGCTGATCACGCTGATGTCCAAGGGCGGCGTGCCGGGCCCGGAAGCGGCGCTGGCGAAGCTGGCATACGCCACGAAGGTGCAGGAAATGGCCGCCTTCGCCATGGACCTGGACGATGCCGCCGGCGCTTTCGCCGGCAGCGCGAACCCGCGCCAGAAGCGCAGTTTCGACGCGTACATGTTCGCCGTGATGATGCGCATCGCCGGAGGCACCGACGAGATCCTGCGCAACCAGATCGCCGAGCGCGTGCTGGGCATGCCGGGCGAGCCGCGGGTGGACAAGGATGTCCCGTTCCAGCAACTCGTCACCTAGCTCGATGATCAAGGAGACGCATGTAGAGACGGCCGAGGCTGACGGTGTGATCACCGTCACGCTCGATCGTGACAGCAAGCGCAACGCCATCGACGAGCGGATCACCGACGCGCTTTGGGACGCCGTGCGGGCCCTGCGCGACCGGGCCGAGCTGTCTGCGATGGTGATAAGCGCGCGCGGACGGTATTTTTCCGCCGGCATAGATTTGAATTCACGCACCGGACGCGGCAACGGCGTCACGCGCGAAACGCCCTTCGCCGGCGCATCATTCAGACGCGAGTACCGCAAGCACCACCTGCTCTACGACGAAATCGAGGCTTGCGAGAAGCCGGTGATCCTGGCGGCGCAGGGACCATGCCTTGGCGCCGGCCTGGAAATGGCGGTCTCGTGCGACTTCCGTCTGGCCTCCGCGGAGGCCACTTTCGGCCTGCCCGAGGTCGGATTAGGCACGATCGCGGGCAGCGGCGGGGTCAGCCGCCTCACCCGCTTGTGCGGGCCGCACTGGGCGAAATGGCTGGCTATGGCCGGCAAGTCGGTGGATGCGGCGACCGCGCGCATGATCGGTCTGGTGCACGAGGTCTTCACGCCCACCGATTTCGAAGCGCAGGTCGCCGCTTTCGCGCGCGAGCTGGCCGCCTTGCCGCGCGAGGCGGTCGGACTGAGCAAACTGGCCATCGATACGGCGGCCGACACCGATCGCGGCACCGCGCGGCATATCGAAAGATTGGCTAACACGACGCTGGTGTTGTCGGACGAATTTCAGAACAAGCTGCAGGCCTTCAGCGCGCGCAAGAAAACGGACCTAGAGTGATGCATCAGGATTATGCCGATATAATTGTGCGGGTGGAGGACGGCGTCGGCAGCATCGTCATTCACCGCCCGGATGTGCACAACTCGGTGCGCGCCCGCACCATGGACGAGAT
>CAXUNZ010000198.1:749-6752 GCA_964252525.1 uncultured Acetobacteraceae bacterium | reverse complement strand
GTCATGCGACCTTGCGGTCCGGCGGCTAAACGCCGATCACAGACGCCGCAACAAGCCGACCAACGTGCTGACGTTCGATGCCATGGCCGGGCACGCGGGGTATCTGGGCGGCGATATCATTCTCGCCTTGCAGACCGTCAGGCGCGAGGCCGCGGCCGCCGGACGAACGCCCGCCCAGCACATGGCGCATCTGGTCGTGCACGGCGCGCTGCATTTGCGCGGACACGATCACGGCCGCGCCGGCGATGCGCGGCGCATGGAAATGGCCGAAGCGCGCATCCTGCATCGACTGGGGGTACCCAATCCTTGGAAGCGCGCATGAGCGAGAGCAATCTGCTGACGCGCATCGGCTCCATCCTCGGCAGCCGTGTCCGCCGCCGCGGCGCCGAGCCGGGCGTACGCGAAAGCATCGCCGAACTGGTCGCGGCCGACGCCGATGAGAAATCCGGCGAAACACCGGATCTCGACCGTCAGGAACGCGCGCTGATTGCCAACGTGCTGCGCCTGCGCGGCACGACGGCCGATGACGTGATGATCCCGCGCGCCGACATCGTTGCCATGCCAATCGACCTGACTCTGGATCAGGCGCTGGAACTGATTCGCCGCGAGGGCCATTCGCGCATGCCCGTCTATCGCGAACAGCTCGATGACGTGGCCGGCATGGTTCATATCAAGGATGTGGTGGCGTATATCGGCCGCGCCGAGCAATTCAAATTGCGGGCCATCCTGCGCGCTCCCCTGATGGTGGCGCCGCAGATTCCCGTGCTCGATCTGCTGTTGCAGATGCGCATGAACCGGATGCATCTGGCCCTGGTCGTCGATGAATATGGCGGCATAGACGGTCTGTTGACGATTGAGGACCTGGTCGAGACAATCACCGGCGATATTGCCGACGAGCACGACGAGCCCGACATGCCCATGGTCATCGAACGCCCGGATGGCACGCTGGAAATCGATGCACGCATGCCGATCGAGGATTTCGGCGCGCGCGTGGGCGTGGAACTGAGCGAGGAGGAACGTGAGGCCGATATCGACACCGTAGGCGGGCTGGTTTTTACCCTCGCCGGGCGCGTGCCGGCGCGCGGCGAGGTGATCAGCCACGGCTCTGGGTTGGAGTTTCGCGTGCTGGACACTGACCCGCGGCGGATCAGGCGGTTGCGTGTAAAGTTGCCTGCGGTGATGGCAGAGGGGAAGGAAGGCAAGTAGATACCCTGCAAACCAATGGAGAACAGTCCAATGTTGCAAAACGAGGTGGTTGGCCTGCCGCCCTGGGTCTCCAGGCGGCTCATTACGGTTACCGAATACTACAAGATGGCGGAGAGCGGCATTTTAACGCCGGAGGATCGAGTCGAACTCATCGAAGGTCAGATCGTCAAGATGGCACCGATCGGAAGCGGGCACGCGGGCCAGGTGAACAGGCTGACTCGCGTACTGGTCACCTCCCTTGGCAGCCGCGCCGTCATCAGCGTGCAGAACCCGGTTCGCTTGACCACCTTCCTTGAGCCTGAGCCAGACGTCGCCGTCCTTAAACCAAGGCCAGACGATTACTCGGCAAGCCATCCCACGGCCGCCGATGTACTGCTGCTAGTGGAGGTTGCGGACACCAGCCTTTATTATGACCGAGCTGTAAAGGCAGCACTCTACGCGCGGCATGGCGTTATTGAGTTGTGGATCGTGGATTTGCAAGCGCGGCTCATTAGCGTATATCGAAAACCGGATGGCAGAACCTACACATCCCAATTGCAGGTTGCAGGATCGAGCGGTTTGACGATTGACGCGCTGCCTGGCGTGGAACTGCGCGCGAACGACATTTTCGGCGAAGGCTGACGCAGGACTTTACAGCGTTGGCGCGGGACGCTGGTTTTTCAGCAGGTCACGTATCTCCGCCAGCAATATCTCCGAATTCGGCGGAACGGTGGCCGCGTCCTCCTGCTTACGCATGAAACGCTGCAGCGTGCGCACCAGCCAGAACACCACGAACGCCACAATCAAGAACTGGATGACGGCATTGAGGAACAGGCCGTAATTGACCGTGACCGCGCCGGCCGCCTTGGCCGCGGCGAGTGTGGGCGCAACGGGCCCTCTGATGGTCAGGAAGCGGTCGGAGAAATCCACACCCCCGGTCAGCAAGCCGATGACAGGATTGAACACGTCCTTGACCAGGCTTTGCACAATGCCCGTAAAGGCTGCGCCGATGATGATGCCGACGGCTAGATCGACGACGTTGCCACGCATGATGAAGGCTTGGAAGTCGCCGATCCAACCCGGCCTGCGCGGCAATCTGACGACCATAACAAGCCTTCCTTCTATCCTTGCTTCTCGCCTGTCTAGTCCGATTCGGCACTTATGTGGCAAACGAGTACGTCCGCATGCACCTACCTACCCGCACCCCCTTCTTGCGGACTTCTTGGAGATTCACAACGACTGGCGTGAGTGGAGAGCTCGAGGCGCATCCCACAACTTCCCCTTTACCGCCTCTGATTTATGCGCCTCAACTGCTGCCAATAAAAATTCCGCACGCCAGCACCAGCGCCCCGCCGACGACAATCTGGAGTGTCGCGCTGAACAGATTGCTATCCATATACCGCCAGCGTATCCAGGATATCGCCATCAGCTCGAACACGACCACGACGGCGGCCACGCTCGTCGCCGTCCAGAAATCCGCGATCAGATAGGGCAGCGTGTGTCCCACCCCGCCGACGGTCGTCATGACCCCTGTAATGCCGCCACGCAGCCACGGATTGCCGCGCCCGGAAATCTTGCCGTCATCGGACAGCGCCTCGGCAAAACCCATGGAAATGCCGGCGCCGATTGATGCCGCCATGCCGACCAGGAACGCGTTGCGGCTGGCATGCGTGGCAAAGGCCGCGGCGAACACCGGCGCCAGCGTGGAGACCGAGCCGTCCATCAAGCCGACCAGCCCGGGCTGGACGATGCGCAGCACGAAGCGCCTCCGCGCGCTATCGTCCTCGTCTTCCTTCTTGCCATCCGCAAGGTGGCGCTCGGCCATCGCACCGGCCGCGCGTTCGTGCCCTTCCTCGATTGTCGCCAGATCGCCCAGCAATTTGCGTATGGCCACATCGCTGCTGCGGCTGGCGGCCTGGCGGTAGAAGCGGCAGGCCTCGATTTCCATCGTGCGCGCGGTCTGGCGCAGCGCCTCGATCCCCGGCCGCTTGAGCTGCCAGACCGGTCGGCGCATTGTAAAGCCGCGCACATCCGCGCGCCGGATCAGCGGAATATGCTGGCCGAACTTGAGTGCGTAAAGGTCGATCAGGCTACGCCGGTGCGCGTTTTCCTCGGCGGACATGTCCAGAAATATCTTGGCGCTGTCTGGATATTCGTCGCGCAAGCGGTCCGCGAAATCGGCGTAGATGCGCCCGTCCTCCTCTTCCGCGCCGATGGCCAGCGCAAGGATCTCGCGTTCGGAAAGTTCGTTCAGGCTGCGCATATGCGCAGAAATATAGGCGTGACATGCCCAGTCAAGCGGCTGGACGTGGCGCCACCACCCGAAAGACCGCACGTCCGCTGGCGCAGACCTCCTCGTTTGCGAGCACGATCACGGGTGGCAAAGGCCAGGCTGCCGCCCAGCTTGGTTACGCTCGGCCGCAGCTCGATCCATTGCCCCAATGCCGCCGAGGCGAGGAAATCCATGGTCAGGCTGACAGTCACCAGTCCCGCGCCTTCCTTCAGACCGATCCCGCAGCTCAACCCCGTGGCATTGTCGGCCAGCGCCGATAGCAGGCCATGCACGAAATGGTGGCTATTGGTATGGGGCGCCGCGGCGCGAAAACCGATATGTACGGCGTCCGCCAGGCGGCGCGTAGAGCGGCTCCCAGGGCGCGGCCAGTCCGCTCTTGCGGTCATGCGGCAGGAACCCGGCGGGGATAGTGGCGACGCTCAATGGCGGAAATGGCGCATGCCGGTCAGCACCATGGCAATGCCCGCCCGGTCCGCCGCCGCAATCACCTCGCTGTCCCGCACCGAGCCTCCCGGCTGGATGACCGCGCTGGCGCCGGCGGCGATGGCCGCCTCCAGCCCGTCGGCAAACGGGAAAAACGCGTCGCTGGCCACCACGCTTCCCCGCGTCAGCCCGTCGGCCGCGCCTGTCGCTTGCGCCGCTGCCTCGCCCTTCCACGCGGCAATGCGCGCGCTGTCCACCCGGCTCATCTGCCCCGCACCGATGCCCACCGTCGCTCCGCCGCGGGCATAGACGATGGCGTTGCTCTTGACGTGCTTGCAGACGCGAAAGGCAAACAGCAGGTCCGCGATCTCAGCGTCTGTCGGCACCCGCCGCGTCACCACGCGCAGATCCTGGGGGCCTACGCGCCCGGTATCGCGCGACTGCGTCAGAAATCCACCGGCCACGCTGCGAATTCCCACGCCCGGCGCCGCGGGGTCCGGTAACCCGCCGGTCAGCAGCAGCCGCAAATTGCGCCGTCGCGCCAGCACCGCCCGCGCCGTCTCGCTCGCATCCGGCGCCACGATCACTTCGGTAAAGATCGTTGCCATCGCCTCCGCGGTCGCTTCGTCCAGCACCCGGTTGACCGCCACGATCCCGCCGAACGCCGAAACCGGATCACACCGCAGCGCCGCCGCCCAAGCCTCGGCCAGCACGTCCGCCACCGCCACTCCGCACGGATTGGCGTGCTTGACGATCACCACCGCCGGCGCCTCGAACTCCGCCACGCATTCGAACGCCGCGTCCGTGTCATTGAGGTTGTTGTAGGACAGTTCCTTGCCCTGGATTTGCCGCGCCGTGGCAATCCCCGCACGATTCCCGTTCACGTAGAAGGCCGCCTGCTGATGCGGATTTTCGCCGTAGCGCAGCATCTGCGCGCGCCGCCCGGATAGCGTCAGCACCTCGGGGAAGGCCTCCGCCGCCTGGGACGCAAACCACGCCGCAATCGCCGCATCGTATTCCGCCGTGCGCGCATACGCCGCCGCCGCCAGCGCCTGCCGCGTCTGCCGGCTAATCCCCCCTTGAGCGGCAATTTCGCCCAGCACCGCCTCGTATTGCGCGGGCGCGGTCAACACCGCCACGAAATCATGGTTCTTGGCCGCCGCCCGGATCAGCGCCGGACCGCCGATGTCGATCTTTTCCACGCAATCCTCGGCCGCGGCGCCGGCGGCCACGGTCGCTTCGAACGGATAGAGGTTGACCGCCACCAGATCGATCGGCGCAATCCCGTGCGCGGCCATCTGCGCCACATGCGCCGCCACGTCCCGCCGCCCCAGGATTCCGCCGTGGATCTGCGGCACCAGCGTCTTGACCCGCCCATCGAGGATTTCGGGAAAGCCGGTGTGTTCGGAAACCTCGACCACCGCCACGCCCGCCTCCCGCAGCGTCTGGGCGGAGCCGCCGGTCGACAGGATTTCCACCCCTGCGGCGGACAAGGCGGCGCCGAGGGGCACCAGACCGGTCTTGTCGGAGACGGAAATCAGGGCGCGGCGGATGGGGCGGATCATGGGAGAGAGGGCATAGGCAAGGTTGTTCTTTCTTGAAAGAAAGAACCAAAGAACTTTTGTTTTTACAGGCCCAGGATGTCCAGCGTTCGTGCCACGACGGCTTGCTCGTCGTAGAGGGAAATCGCGCGGGCGCGGCCGGCCTGGCCCATGTGCGCGCGCAGAGAGGCGTCCATGGCCAGGCGGTGCAGGGCGGCGGCCAGGGGTGCCACCGTGGCGGGTGGGACCAGCAGACCCGTCTGGCCATCGACCACCTGCTCCCGTGGGCCGCGTATGTCGGTTGCCACCACTGGCAGGCCGCACAGCATCGCCTCGATAACCGACATCGGCAGGCCCTCGAAATGGCTGGGCAGGGCGAAGATGTCGGATGCGGCCAGCACGGCGGCCACATCCGTCCGGTAGCCCAGAAGGTGCAGCCGCGGCGGATGTCCCATTTCGCGATATTTTCGCCCGATGTGCCGGGCGCGATCGCGTTTTACCGGGATGTGCTGGGGATGCGGCTGTCTGACCGTTCGCAGGACATCATCGCGTTCATGCATG
>CAXUNZ010000198.1:0-739 GCA_964252525.1 uncultured Acetobacteraceae bacterium | reverse complement strand
CCCAGAAGGTGCAGCCGCGGCCCCAGACCGGACGCGGCGAAATAGGGCTGCATGTCAGGGCCGTGGTCGGATGCCAGGCGTGTGCCGACAACGACCAGATGGCCGGGCACATCGGCCATGGCCGCCAGCAGCTCGGGATAGCCCTTGTGGCGCACCAGGCGGGAGCACGCGGTGACCACCACCGCGTCTTCGGCCAGGCCCAGTTCGGCGCGCAGGCGCGCGCGGGCGCTGGGATCGGGGCGAAAGAGCGCCGGGTCGCGGCCATTGCCGATGGCCACCGGCGCGGGCGCGATGTGCAGGCGGCGTGCGTCGGCCGCCTCCTCGGCCGAGACGGTGGTGAAGGTGTGCGTGACGCGGCCGGCGATCAGCTCCATGGCAAGGGAGGCGCCGCGGCGCGGCCAGGGGGCAGGCTGGTTGAAGAGGAAGCCGTGGCAGGTATAGGCGATGTGCGGCACGCCCGCCGCGGCCGCGGCCATGCGCGCGAGAAAGCCTGAGATGGGCATGTGGGCGTGCACCAGATCGGGCTTTTCGGCCCGGAAGAGGGCCAGGAGTGCGGCGTAGGCGCGGGCTTGGGCGGGCGGAGACAGGCTGCGGACCAGGGGGGGCGTTTCGATGCGGAAGCCCTCTTCGCGGATGGGGGCGAGCAGGGGGCCGTCCGCGCAAACGCCGATCACGTCATGGCCGCGGGCGCGGGCCCCGCGCATGAGGGGGAGGAGAAAGTGGACGAGGGAGAAATCGC
>CAXUNZ010000197.1:3276-6782 GCA_964252525.1 uncultured Acetobacteraceae bacterium | reverse complement strand
AGCTTCCAGCCGTTCCACCGCGGCCACCTCTCCGTGCTGCGGCGGGCGGAAGGGATAGGGCAAGATCGGCCGGGGATGTGCCACCCCCGCACACTCCTGTCATCATTTTAGCGCTCCACGGGGATAATGAGAGTGGTTTTCAGGCGGGGATGAGGCTATCACGAACTTGCGAAATCAACGAGGACCAATGCCTAAGCCGCCCGTCGCGCGTCCGAGTGCAGAGAGTGAAGGAGGTGGCGTTTGACCGTCGATCTCCGCCGGCTCGTCGCCAGCCTGGAACCGCAGGCGCGCACCGCTTTGGAGGCGGCCGCCGGGCTGGCCATGGCCAACACCCATGCGGCCGTAGGCATCCCGCACTGGCTGAAGAAGCTGCTCGATGCTGGCGGCCCGTTGGCCATCGAACTGTCCCAGCAGATCGACACGGCGCGTTTGGCCAACGATCTGACGCAAGCCATCGACCGGCTGCCCCGGGGCAATGCCGGCGCGCCTGCGCTCGACTCTTCGACTGTGGCCTGGCTGCGCGAAGCCTGGCTCTTCGCCTCCCTGCAAGGCGGACGCGCGCAGACCAGCGAACTCGACTTGTTGGCCACGTTGTTCGCCGACCAGACGCTGCGTGCCATTGCCCGCGATCTGTCGCCCCAATTCAGCCGGATCGATGCCCAGCGCCTGGAGACGGCCGCCGCCGGCTGGGCGCCGGCGGATGATCCGGCAACCTTGGACGGCGAAGCTTCCATCGCCGGGCTCGGCGCGGCACCCGGCAAGCCCGGCGCATCCCTGGCCAAATACACGATCGACCTGACCGCGCAGGCGCGTGCGGGCAAGATCGATCCCGTCGTCGGGCGCGACGGGGAAATCCGCCAGGTCATCGACATCCTGCTCCGCCGCCGCCAGAACAATCCCATTCTGGTGGGCGAGGCCGGCGTCGGCAAAACCGCCATTGTCGAAGGCTTCGCGCGCCGCATCGCCGCCGGAGACGTGCCGCCGGCCCTGCGCAATATCGCCCTGCACACGCTCGATCTGGCCCTGCTGCAAGCGGGCGCCGGCCAGCGCGGCGAATTCGAGGCGCGGCTGAAAGCGGTGATGAGCGACGTCAAGGCTTCGCCCGTGCCGGTCATCCTCTTCATCGACGAAGCCCACACGCTGATCGGCGCCGGCGGTCAGGCCGGCCAGGGCGATGCGGCCAACCTGATCAAACCCGAACTCGCGCGCGGCGAGTTGCGCACGATCGCGGCCACGACCTGGGCCGAATACAAGAAGTATTTCGAACGCGACGCGGCGCTGACCCGCCGTTTTCAGACCGTGAAGGTCGATGAGCCCGAGCACGAGATCGCCATCGCCATGATGCGCGGACTGGTCCCCGCGCTGGAAGAGCACCACGGCGTCAAGATCATGGAGGAGGCGCTGGCCGCCTCGGTGGGCCTTTCGGCACGCTACATCCCCGCGCGGCAATTGCCCGATAAGTGCGTCAGCCTGCTCGACACCGCCTCGGCCGCGGTGGCCATTGCCCGCAGCTCGCCGCCTGCCGCATTGGAGGATGCCGAACGCCGTCTGGAGCGCCTGGAGACCGAACATGCCGCAACCTTGCGCGAAGGCCTGACCACCCGGCGCGAGGCGATCGAGGCCGAGCTGGCGCGTCTGCGCGATGAAGCCGCTGCCCTGCGCGCCCGCTGGACCGCCGAGCGCGCCCTGATCGGCGAGCTCGAAGCCGCCGAGGCCGACCCTGCCTCGGCCACTGCCGAGGGGCTGCGCGTGCGCCTGGCCGAATTGCAGGGCGAGCATCCGATGGTGCCCCGCCGTGTCGACCGGGACGCCATCGCGGGCGTGGTGACGCGCTGGACCGGCATTCCGGTCGGACGCATGCTGAGCTCCGAAATCGACAGCGTATTGTCGCTGGAAGACGCGCTGCGCGCGCGCGTCATCGGCCAGGACCACGCCATTCGCGCCATTGCCGATGCGGTGCAGATCAGCCGCGCCAGCCTGTCCGATCCGCGCAAGCCGGTGGGTGTGTTCCTGCTCGTCGGCACCAGCGGCGTGGGCAAGACGGAAACCGCCGTGGCGCTGGCCGAACAGCTCTATGGTGGCGCGCAGAGCCTGACCACGGTCAATCTGTCGGAGTTCAAGGAAGAGCATAAGGTCAGCATGCTGGTGGGCTCGCCGCCCGGCTATGTCGGCTATGGCGAAGGCGGCGTGCTGACCGAGGCCGTGCGCCGCCGGCCGCACGGCGTGCTGCTGCTCGATGAGGTCGAAAAAGCCCATCCGGGCGTGCAGGACGTGTTCTACCAGGTCTTCGACCGCGGCATCCTGCGCGACGGCGAGGGACGCGACATCGATTTCCGCCACACCACGATTCTGCTGACCGCCAATGTCGGCTCGGATTTGATTGCCTCGCTCGCGGCCGACCCGGACACCATGCCCGATGCGCCGGGCCTGGAAGCGGCGCTGCGGCCCGAGCTGTTGAAGGTGTTCAAGCCCGCCTTTTTGGGACGGATCGTCATCGTGCCCTATCTGCCGCTCTCCGAAGAGGTTTTTGCGCGCGTGGTCGATCTGCAACTCGACCGCGTGCGCGCGCGCGCCGAGGAGACTTACGGCACCGAACTGGTTATCGCCGAGGACGTTGTTGCGCGCATCGCGGCGCGGGCGCGCGGCACGGAGATTGGCGCGCGTGCGGTCGAACAGATGATCGCGCGGGAGCTGCTGCCGCTGCTCTCGCGCCACTTTCTCGAGCGGCTGGGTGAGGGCGGTGCACGCGGCACCACCCTGCACGTGGCGCTTGATGATGACGGGCGCTTCACCCTTAAATCCGGGAGCGGAATGGTGCATGGTGAAACAGCCATGCAGCCAATTCCGGGAGTGCGCGTTGAACCCGCGGAGGTCTGAGGTGCCCGGCACCGCTTTCGCTCGTCCGAACCAGGCAAAACGTAGAAGGAAGCTCTTATGCCTATTTACCTGCAGCTTACCGGCGGCGAACAGCCGATCACGGGAGACGCGACCCAGCAGGACCATGTCGGCTGGATGGACATCACCTCGATGCATTGGTCGGTCAATCGCAGCGTCAGCACCACGGTCGGCGCCGCCTCCAACCGCGAAGCCTCCGAGCCGAATCTAAGTGAAGTGACGTTGACCAAGATCAGCGACAGTTCGCACGCGGCGCTTTATCAAGCGGCAACGACGGGCAAGCAGCCGATGACGGCAACGATCGATCTGGTCAACACGGGCAACCCGGGTGCGAACTACTGCCAATACGTGCTGACGAACACGATCATTTCGGGCTTTACGGCGGGATCGAGCGGCGATCGGCCGACCGAGACACTGACGCTGAATTTCACGCAGAAAAACGTGAATTACACCAAGGAAGATGCTAACGGCAGTCCGACCGTCTCGCGCGCCAGCTACAATCAGGCGACCGCGCAAGCGAGCTAAGGCAGAGCAAGGTTGGGGGGGGGGGGGCCCCCCCCCCCCCCCCCGGGGTGGGGGGGGGGGGTTTTTTGCGGCCACCCTGGAGGCGC
>CAXUNZ010000197.1:0-3266 GCA_964252525.1 uncultured Acetobacteraceae bacterium | reverse complement strand
TCCCCCAAACCCCCGTCTTTCGTTAGGCCTTGTTTTGGCAGACACCCTTTCCGAAGGCGAAATGGATCAGTTGCTCGAAGGGCTGGATGCGGCTTTTCAGGCCGTGCTTCACAGCCGTTTTGGCGGGGGTGTCGAGGCGTTCGTTATGAAGGATGGCGCACTCGGCGAACCGCAAACGCTGCGTGTTGCCCGCGCAGGCAGCCAGTCTTGCGTCCGTCTGCAGCTTTATCCCAGCACAACACCGCCGGGCCCCGCCTCCGCACCCGGCCTGGCCGTGGGCACCATTCGACTGAGCGCACCGCCAAATCCGCAAATCGACGACGTGACCGTGCTGACTGAAATTTTCGAAGACCGGGATCCGAACGAAAGCGGCGATGCCACGGCGCTCAGCGCTGGCATCACGCTTCGCCGTGCTCCCGGCGGGCTCGGGCCGGCTGGTTTGCTGGTGGTCCGCAGCCGGGAGGCAGGCACGGCACACGATGATCAGGACTTGCAGAGCCAGCGCGCCTGGCGCCCATTTGGGCGGCGTCACGGCGCATCTTGTATGTTGGGCGCGTCCGGCCGCAGCCTGCGCGTGTCCACGCCGCCCAGCTTGCCGCTGCCGGTAGCGGCCGACCTGCTGCACCGCATCGGTGGCGCGGTGGCCACGCTAAACAAGGACTTCGCTCTGACCGCCGTCCTCGTGGATTGCGGTGAATGATTTTTGTCGTCCTTTGCGGTAGAGTTGGCGGGGCTGAAGGAAATGGCACATCCTTTTCAGCCATTCCTTGCTTTGACCCCACCCCGCCCGCCAGACTGCGGTGACGGGAATTTTTTAGAACATGGACGGCGCGCCCACCTACACGCAAACCAACCGGCAACTCGCGATCCAGACCCCTCTGGGCACGGATGCGCTGTTGCTGGAGGCGCTGGACGGGGCGGAGGCGATGTCCTCACTCTTCGCCTATGCGCTGCGCGTGCGCGCGTTCGACGATACCATCGACCCGGCGCAGCTCATTACCAAGGCCATTGATTGGCAAATTCGCCTGGACGGCGGCGGCTGGCGTTATTTCAACGGTTGTGTCGCCACCTATTCGGGCGGCGAGGCAATGGCGCGCGGCCAGCGCTCCTACGTTCTCAACGTGGTGCCCTGGCTTTGGTTTTTGCAGCACCGCCAGGATAGCCGCGTCTTTCAGAACAACACGGTCGTGCAGATCGCGACCCAGATCTTCGCCGAACTTGGCTTCAAGGATTTCGACACAAGCGGGCTCGCGCAGGAATACAAGCCGCGGCTTTATTGCGTGCAATACCGCGAAACCGATTTCAATTTCATCTCCCGCCTATTCGAGGAAGAGGGCATTTTCTATTACTTCCAGCATCAGCAAGGCCGGCACATCCTGATGCTGTGCGACGGCGCGCACGCCTACAAGGATCTGCCGGACGGCACGCTGCCCTACAATCCGCCCGGCATTTTCCACAACGGCGTCACCGCCTGGACGCACCACATGGCGTTCCGCTCCGGCAAGACCACGACCAGCGATTATGATTTCCAAAACCCGGGCAATTCGCTGGTGACCAGCACCAGCGGTCTCTCGCCCATACCGCAAGCCTCGCAATACGAAATCTTCGATTTTCCCGGCCGCTACACGCAGCGTGACCGCGGGGAGGGCGTCAGTTCCCGCCTGATGGGCGCGCACGAAAAAGGCCAGGACACGATTTCGGCCTCAAGCTCCGCGCGCACGCTGAGCCCGGCCGGCCGCTTCGCGCTGGAAGCCCATCCCGTCTCGTCCGAGAACGTCAAATACGTCGTGGTCTCTGTCACCCACCACGCCACCGACCCGAGTTTCGACAGCGTCGGCAAAGGCGCGCCGAAATACCAGAACAACTTCAGCTGCCTGCCCGCCGTGGTGGATTTCGTGCCCGAACAGCGTTCGGAAAAACCCATCATCCCCGGCATGCAATCGGCCGTGGTCACCGGCCCCGCCGGCGAGGACATCTACACGGACCGCTATGGCCGGGTGAAAATCAAGTTCCACTGGGACCGCAAGGGCAAATCCGACGAAACCAGCTCCTGCTGGATGCGCGTCGCCCAGCCTTGGGCCGGCCGCGGCTTCGGCGCGCAGACCATTCCGCGCATCGGCATGGAAGTGGGCGTTCTCTTCATGGAGGGCGATCCGGACCACCCGGTTGTCGCCTGCTGCATGCCGAACGCCAACACCATCCCGCCGCTGAAGCTGCCGGACGAGAAGGAGCGCACCGGCTTTCGCACATCCAGCAGCCCGGGCAACGCCGGCTTCAATGAATTCACGCTGGAGGACAAGGCGAATTCGGAGGAGATCTTCCTGCACGCGCAGAAGGACCTGACCGAAATCGTCGGCAACAACCACATCCAGACCGTCGGCAACGTGCACGCCCAATCGGCCGAGACGCTGTTCCTGAGCACCGTACATGACGCCACGATCGAGCAGACGCGCGAACACATCCTGCTCAAATACCAGAACAGCCAGATCTACCTCGACGCAAACGGCGTCCGCATCAATTTCGGCCCCAATCACGTTATCGTCCTGGACGGAGAGGGCGTGCATCTGCATTCGACCGCGCGTGTGGATGCCTCCCAGGCACCGCCCGCGGGGGCTGCGCCCAATTACGTCTCGATTACCGCCAATGGCGTCGACATCCATGGCGCGGCCGTGCAGGCGACCGCCGGCGCGTCGGCGCAGTCCAAGATCCAGATGGCCGATGCCGGCATCGTGGAAATCGGCAAGCGCATCGACCTCAATCCATGATGCGGATGCGCTGAACCGTGCCCTTTCCTGGCAACATGGTGGCCGCTCCCGTGATGGCGGCCAAGCAGGGCATGAAGGACATCTCCTTCGCGCCAGTGACCGACAAGGCCGCGCCGGTGCTGCAATATGTCAACGGCCCGCTGACCGGCAAAGGTTCGGGCCTGCTGACGCCTGTGACGCAAACCTTTGCCGGCGTCACGCAAACCAGCATGACGCAGGCCGCCCAGGGTCCGGGCCAGGCGATGACCGTGGGCGGCGGCAGCTTCTCCCCCGCAGGTGGCGGCGGATCGGCCGCGCCACCTGGCGGCCTATCGGCCGCCGCCTTCAACGCGCTCGGCCTAGGCAGCGGTGGCGGCGCGGGCGGTGCGCAGAGCATGGCCGCCGCACAGGCGATGATGGCCGGCGGCGGCGCCTCCATGGGCAGTGCCGCGGCCATGGCCGGCTCCGGCATGGGCGGTGGCGGCCAGGCGGCAGGCATGGGTGCCGGCGCCGCGGCGGCAC
>CAXUNZ010000196.1:3021-6803 GCA_964252525.1 uncultured Acetobacteraceae bacterium | reverse complement strand
AGCGGGCAGCAGAACCCCAGGCGCCGTCGCCCCGCCCCGCCGCGGCGCAAGACAACCAGGCGCCCGCCGAACCCTCCCAAATCCCAGATCCCGACTCTCCAGCCACGATTTCGGCCTTCGCCGCCGCAGCCTCCACGCGCCCCCTGCCGCCGCCGCCTCATGGGCCGAACGCCGCCGCGCCCTTCCGCCCGCCTGCGCCGTCTCTAGCCGCCTGAGCGGAAAAGAGCGGAGGGAGAAGCGGACGCCAACGGATGGGAGTCTGGGCTATGGCCTTTAACCGCCTGTGGCACCATCGTGCCGTCTGCTATGTCAGACCACCAGCAGATCGAGCTCGGCCAAGATGGACAGCCTCGTCAACGACCCCTCGACCGGAAAATTCGTGCCCGTGTGCGCCATCGGCGCCTCGGCCGGCGGCGTGACCGCCCTGCAAAGCCTGTTTCGTCAGCTGCCGACAGATTTGGGGCTGGCCTACGTTGTCATCCTTCACCTCAACCCCGATGAGCCGAGTGCGCTGAGCGAAATCCTGTCGGTTTGCACCCGCATGCCGGTGCACCAGGTCGATGACGGGCCGCCGCTCAAACCAAATTGCGTCTATGTCATTCCGCCCAACGGCGAACTGGTCATCGAGGGCGACAACGTCACCGTCAGGCCGTTCAGCGAGCCGCGGGGCCAGCGCGCCTTGATCGACATGTTCTTCCGCTCAACCGCCGCGGGGCGGGGGGACGGTGTCGCGATCGTCCTGTCGGGCGCCGGCTCCGATGGCGCCCTGGGCGTTTGCGCCATAAAGGAAGCCGGCGGTATCATCATGGTGCAGGAACCGGCGGAGGCCGGCTTCTCCTCGATGCCGCAGAGCGCCATCGCGACAGGAACGGCAGACTTTGTCGGACCCATCGCGCGCCTGGTGGAACGTCTCGTCGACGTCGCCCGGAGCAAGGAAGCCGTCCGCTCGCTCGACATGAATGGCGCGGCGAACGATCTCCGCCGCATTGTCGCGGTACTGCGCGCCAGGACCGGCCACGATTTCTCGGCTTACAAACGCGCCACCGTCATGCGGCGGGTGTTGCGGCGCATGCAGGTTTGCCGGACCGCAACGCCGGCGGACTACGCCGATCATCTCCTCGCGACGCCGGGGGAAGCGCAGAACCTGTTTTCCGATCTGCTGATATCGGTGACGATGTTCTTCCGTGACGAAGCCGCCTTCGAGGCGCTTGCGCGCCAGGCGATCCGGCCGGTCGTCGAAACGGCCATTATCGAAAGCGCCGAAAGCATCCGCATCTGGGTGGTCGGCTGCGCGACTGGCGAGGAAGCCTACAGCGTCGCCATTCTCCTCCACGAGGAGATGGCGCGGCAAAAGGCGGCAATTCCTGTCCAGATCTTTGCGACCGATCTGGACGAGACGGCGTTGGCGACGGCGCGCGACGGCCGCTATCCGCGCACGATCGAGGCGGATGTCTCGGAGGAACGGCTCGCGCGCTTCTTTGTCAACGAGGGCACCCATTACCGCGTGCGCAAGGAATTGCGTGAGAGCGTCCTATTCGCCAAGCACAGCATCCTCAAGGAGCCGCCTTTCATGCGGCTCGACCTGATCTCCTGCCGCAACCTTCTCATCTACCTCGAACGGGCATTACAGGCGCAAATCTGCTCGATCTTCCATTACGGCCTAAAATCGGGGCAATACCTGTTTCTCGGCTCCGCCGAAACGGCCGATGCGGCTGCCGATCTCTTCGCGTCGATCGACCGCCAGGCGCGCATCTACTGCTCCCGACCGCATGCAGACAATTTACTCCCGGTCCTGCCGCAATTCGCCGCCCCCGAAAAGATTGTCGGCCCCAGCCAACGGGTGCCGGTGGGCGCAGAACGCGCGGGCCCGCCGGCGGCACTGCATGTCGAAGCCTTGGAAAACAACGCGCCGGCAAGCGCCCTCGTTGACGACTGCCTCAACATCCTGCACCTTTCGCCAACCGCCGGCCGCTTCATCCTGCATTCGGCAGGGCCTATTTCGAACACTCTGCCGGCCGTTGTCCGGCCGGAACTTCGCCTCGACCTCAAATTGGCGCTCACGCGCGCGCTGGAGGAGGGGAAGCACACCGTCACATTGCCGAGTGTCGTCGCATTCGACCAGGCCCGGCGTCGCATCGCCATGCATGTCATGCCGGTCGCCCACGGAACCCAGAAAACACCGCAAGCCCTGGTCTTCTTCCTTGATGGCGGGGAGGTCCGCGATGGCGAAGAGGGTGAGACGCTGCCCAAAGCCAATGCCGCTGACGTGCGGCGGCTCTACGCGGAACTCAGGGCATCTCAGGAAGCCCTGTCCGTCAGCCGCAGCGGACATGACGCGTTGGTGCAGGACTTGCGCGCCGCCAACGAAGAACTTCAGTCGATCAACGAGGAGCACCGGTCCACCGCCGAGGAACTGGAAACATCGAAGGAGGAGCTGCAATCGATCAATGAGGAGCTTCACACCGTCAATGCCGAGCTGAAAAGCAAGCTGGAAAACATCTCCTCGGCACACAGCGATTTACAGAACCTGACCGCGGCAACCGAAATCGGCACCCTCTTTCTCGACCCGGAGCTCCGCATCAGGATGTTCACGGCGCCGGTGGCGGAATTGTTCAACATCACCCGGCACGACACCGGCCGTGCGATCAGCGATTTTACGCACCACCTCGATTATCACGGTATCGAGGCGGATTCGCGCAAGGTGCTTCGCGACCTCATTCCGATCGAACGCCAGATCGGCGGCAGGCATGGCCGCAGCTATTTCATGCGGGTGCGCCCTTACAGGACCGTCGATGACAAGATCGATGGCACGGTGCTGACCTTCGTCGATGTCTCGGAACGCGCGCGGGCGGAAGAAGCGCTCCGCGAGCGGGAAGGCTGGCTTTCCGCGCAGAAGGAGGCGTTTCAGGCCGCCATGAACGGCCTGCCGCTCGAGATTTCACTCGGTCTGATCGCGAGCGTCGTGGTGGACCAGGCGGGTGACGGGCGCCGGTGCGCCTTCTACGTAAACGATTATGAAAGCGGTGGCCTGCGCCATGTCGTTGGCATGCCCGACGCCTATGCTCAGGCGGTCAATGGCTTCGAGGTTTCCGGGGAATCCCTGGCCTGCGGACTCTCGGTCGCCGGCGGCGTGGCCGTTATTACGCCGGACGTTTTGGAGGAGCCGCGCTGGAAGCCCTGGACCTGGCTTGCGGAAGAATATCATTACCGCGGCTGCTGGTCCTTCCCGATCGAAACCGCCGCAGGCAAGCTCGTCGGCTCGTTCGCCCTGTATTTCGAGCAGCCGCGCCATGCCAACGCGCGGGATTTCGAATTGGCGGCCGCGGTCACCCAGACCGCCGCGATCATCATCTCGCGCCATCAGGAAAACGAGGAGCGTGCCCGTGCCGAGGCGGGGCTGCGCGAGAGCGAGGAGCGGTTTGCCCAGTTCGCCGCCTCCTCATCGGACGCGCTCTGGATCAGGGACGCAAACACGCTGTCGATGGAATATACCAGTGCCGCGATCCAGCCGATTTACGGCGTGGCACCGGAATCCTTGCTTGGCGATCCGGAGCATTGGCTCGCCCTGATCTTGCCGGAAGACCGTGAGACCGCCTTGCAGCATATCAGAGGCGCCCAGAACGGCGAGGCGGTCGTTCACGAGTTTCGCATCTCCCGGCCGGGCGATGGTGAAGTGCGCTGGATCAGGAACACGGATTTCCCGCTCCGTGACGCGAATGGCCGCGTGCAAAGGATTGGCGGGCTCGCCGAGGATATTACGGAAGCGAAAGCCCTGCGGGAAA
>CAXUNZ010000196.1:1657-3011 GCA_964252525.1 uncultured Acetobacteraceae bacterium | reverse complement strand
AAGCAGGGCGTGCTGACGGCGGAACTTCAGCATCGCACGCGCAATCTCATGAGCGTGGTCCGCTCTATGGCGGACAAGACGGCCCGCGCCAGCACCGATTTGAACGACTTTCGCGCCCGCTTCGGCGACCGGCTGGAGGCGCTTTCCCGCGTACAGGGCCTGCTGTCCCGACTGAACAACCATGACCGTGTCGACTTCGACGAGCTTGTCCGCGCCGAACTGGCGGCCATGGATGGCGGCTCTGATCGAGTGACGCTTCAAGGTCCCCGGGGTGTTCGATTGCGCTCATCCACCGTGCAGACTCTGGCCATGGCCATTCATGAACTCGCCACCAACGCGGTCAAATACGGTGCGCTGGGACAGCCGGACGGGCGGTTGGCGCTAACCTGGTCCGTCGATCACGTGGGCTCAGACGACAGGCCGTGGCTGCACATCGAATGGCGCGAGAACGGGGTTGACATGAGTCGATTGAACGGCACGCCCCGCGGCACCGGCCAAGGGCGGGAATTGATCGAGCGGGCGCTGCCCTATCAACTCGGTGCGAGCACGACTTACGACCTTGGACCTGACGGCGTTCTGTGCACGATTGACATCCCTATTTCGGCAACGAACAGCGACGAGGCGCTCCACGATGGCTGAGCAATCCTTGCGAAGCTGCCGTATCCTCGTTGTTGAGGATGAGTATTTGCTGGCGGACGAGCTGAGCTACGGGCTGCACGAGGCCGGTGCGGTGGTTATCGGGCCCGCACCTTCGGTCGAAGGCGCGCTCAAGGTGATCCAGGCCGACGGGCGTCTGGATTGTGCTATTCTCGACATGAATTTGGGTGGCAAACGGGTGGACCCTGTTGCCGATGTCCTTGCCGGGCGCGGCGTGCCGTTCCTGTTCGTCACAGGCTATGACAGTCTGAATATCCCCGCGCGCTTCTCGCATGTCGTGTGCTGCGCAAAGCCCGTCAGCATGGCCGCGGTCACGGGGGCAATCAGGCGCGTCATCCACGCAGGCCAGTGAAACAGTCGTTTCTCCGAAATAATATTCTAACCTGCGTCCGCGGTTTCGCTTTCCTTGCAACCACCGGTGGCACTCATCGAACACGCGCGATGTGATCACCGGCCATGCAAACACGCTTTGGTGACGGAGCAACTTTCTTTATAGTCCCCGCACCACTGACCATTTCGCCCGGACATAGCCGTGAAGAACCATCGCCTAGGCATACTGCTCGAACTGGCCCTCGTCGCGGCCGCCACGGCCGCGTCCGCCGCGCCGCTGCTGCCCACCAACCTGCCCGGCATTTCCACCTACCCCATTCCGCCCGCCCGCTTCGCTGCGCATCGCGCCTCGGCCACCGCGCTGGCC
>CAXUNZ010000196.1:0-1647 GCA_964252525.1 uncultured Acetobacteraceae bacterium | reverse complement strand
GCGCTGGCCGCCTACGGCTATCCACCCCGGCCGCAGCCGTTCGAAGGCAGCGCCGCGCGCCGGCGTTGGGAAGCTGTGGTCAGGGCCACGCGCATCCCGCCCGTTCTGCAAGCGACCGCCATCGTGCAGGGACCGTTGCGACAGCCATCGTACGGCCTGAACATGAACAGCCGGGCCAACACGCAATATAGCAAGAACTGGAGCGGCGAGGTTCTGCAGAACAACGCCAATGGCTATGGGCCGGGCGCCTTCGGCTCGCTGGCCGGCACGTTCAACGTGCCCGTGGCGAGCCAGGCCTTCGGGACCTGCACCGGCGGGTGGGATTACGCCAGCACCTGGGCCGGCATAGATGGCATCGGCAGCACGGACGTCTTTCAGGCCGGAACCGAATCGGATGCCTACTGCGCCGGCAGCAACGTCCAGTCGTATTATACGGCTTGGGTCGAGTGGTACCCCGCCAACGAGGTGCGCATCACCAGCATGCCCATCTCTCCGGGCGATGCCATGCTGGTCTGGATGATTGCCGATAGCGCCACAACGGGCCGGGCCATCGTCGTCAATGAAACCACGAATCAGGTTGTCATCACGAACCTGACCGCACCCGTCGGCACGACGCTCAAGGGCAACACGGCAGAATGGATCATCGAGAGGCCCACGCTGAACAACAATGTCACGGCCACGATGACGAATTACGTGCAAGCCTGGCTGAGCGGCGAGAACGCGGTCGAACAGGGCAGTTCGCAGAACGGCAATTTCGGCGCGCCGCCCCCTGGCGCCACGGCTTACCTGGTGACAATGCTGGATAACGCAAACCAGCCTATTTCCTACGCCACGCCCGCCGGCGGAACGGCCGCGGTCTTCAACGATGAAGGCAGCGCCAAATAGGCTGCGGCGGACGGAACACCGGATTACGTCAATTCCACCAGCACCGGCACATGGTCCGAGGTTTGCGGCCAATCCCGCGCCTCGACTAGGATTTCATGGCGACTCAATGCGGATTTCAGGTCGTGGCTGACCCAGACATGATCCAGCCGCCGCCCGCGGTTTGATTTGCGCCAGTCCTGATTGCGGTAGCTCCACCACGTATAGAGTTTTTCCTCCGGCGGCACGAAATGGCGCACGGCATCGGTAAAGCCCGTCTGCTGCCAGGCCGTCAGATGCGCGACCTCGACCGGCGTATGGCTGACGACATCGAGAAGCTGCTTGTGGCTCCAGACATCGTTCTCCAGCGGCGCGATATTGAGATCGCCCACCAGCACGGTGCGCGCCCGCACGCCGCTCGCCGCGAACCATCCCGCCGCCTGCGCGACGAAATCGAGTTTGTGGGCGAATTTTACGTTCAGCGCGCGGTCGGGCACATCGCCGCCGGCCGGCACGTAGAAATCGTGCAGCTCGATCGGACCGCCCGGTGCATCGAGGCGCACTTGCAAATGCCGGCAATCGCCGCGTTCGCACCAATCGGGCGCATCCTGCGCGGTCATCGGCAGGCGCGAGAGGATGGCCACGCCATTATAACCCTTCATGCCGCGCCTGGCGACATGCGGATAGCCGAGTGCGGCCGGGGCTTCATCGGGGAATAAATCGTCCGGAACCTTGGTTTCTTGCAGACAGATGACGTCCGGGTCGAGGGCGGCGATCAGGCGGTCG
>CAXUNZ010000195.1:0-6856 GCA_964252525.1 uncultured Acetobacteraceae bacterium | reverse complement strand
CCCGGCGAGGGTCATAATCTGCAGGAGCACAGCGTTGTGCTGATCCGTGGCGGCCGCGTGAAGGACCTTCCCGGCGTGCGCTATCACATCCTGCGCGGCGTGCTGGATACGCAGGGCATCGCCAAGCGCCGCAAGCGCCGGTCGCTCTACGGCGCCAAGCGGCCGAAGTAAGGAGAGCCCGATGAGCCGTCGCCGCCGCGCGGTCAAGCGCGATATCCTGCCGGACGCCAAGTTCGGCGACACCGTCATTACACGTTTCATGAACGCGCTGATGTATGATGGCAAGAAATCCGCCGCCGAAGGCATCGTCTATGGCGCGCTGGACGTGCTGAAGAAGCGCGGCGGCAGCCAGGCCGATCCCGTGCGCCTGTTTCACGAGGCGCTTGAGAACGTCAAGCCGGCGGTCGAGGTGCGCAGCCGGCGCGTCGGCGGCGCCACCTATCAGGTGCCGGTCGAAGTGCGCGCCGAGCGCCGCCAGGCATTGGCGATCCGCTGGATCATCGATGCCGCCCGCAAGCGCGGCGAGCACACCATGGAAGACAAGCTGAGCAACGAATTGCACGACGCGGTGAATAATCGCGGTTCTGCAGTGAAAAAGCGGGAAGACACGCATCGCATGGCGGAGGCTAACAAGGCCTTCAGCCATTACCGCTGGTAGTATTGAACCCACCAAGACCCCAAGCGCCCCACCGGGCCTGTCGGAGAGACGATCATGGCGAAGGCTAAATTCGAGCGGAACAAGCCGCACTGCAACATCGGCACCATCGGTCACGTGGATCATGGCAAGACGTCGCTAACGGCCGCGATCACCAAGATCCTGGCAAAGACCGGCGGCGCCACCTTCACCGCGTACGATCAGATCGACAAGGCGCCCGAGGAGCGCGCGCGCGGCATTACGATCTCCACCGCCCACGTCGAATACGAAACCAAGAACCGCCACTACGCGCATGTCGATTGCCCCGGCCACGCTGACTACGTGAAGAACATGATCACGGGTGCCGCGCAGATGGACGGCGCGATTCTGGTGGTTTCCGCCGCCGATGGTCCGATGCCGCAGACGCGCGAGCATATTCTATTGGCGCGCCAGGTCGGCGTGCCGGCACTGGTCGTGTTCCTCAACAAGATGGACATCGCGGACCCCGAGTTGGTCGAACTGGTTGAACTGGAAGTGCGCGACCTGCTGACCAGCTATCAGTTCCCCGGCGACGATATCCCCATCATCAAGGGCTCGGCGGTCTGCGCGCTGGAAGACAAGCAGCAGGAGATCGGCGAACAGGCCGTGCTGGAACTGATGGCGGCCGTTGACAGCTACATCCCGCAGCCGGAGCGCGCGGTCGATCGTCCGTTCCTGATGCCGATCGAAGACGTGTTTTCCATCTCCGGCCGCGGCACGGTGGTCACGGGGCGCGTCGAGCGCGGCGTGGTCAACGTGGGCGACGAGGTCGAGATCGTCGGCATCCGTCCGACGGTCAAGACCATCGTCACGGGCGTGGAGATGTTCCGCAAGCTGCTCGATCGCGGAGAGGCGGGCGACAATATCGGCGCGCTGCTGCGCGGCACCAAACGCGAGGATGTCGAGCGCGGCCAGGTGGTGGCCAAGCCGGGATCGATCACGCCGCACACCAAGTTCAAGGCCGAAGCCTACGTGCTGACCAAGGAAGAGGGCGGCCGTCACACGCCGTTCTTCACCAATTACCGTCCGCAATTCTATTTCCGCACAACCGATGTCACCGGTGTCGTGGAACTGCCGAGCGGCGTGGAGATGGTGATGCCGGGCGATAACGTGTCGATGGACGTGACGCTGATTGCGCCGATTGCCATGGATGAAGGCCTGCGCTTCGCCATTCGCGAGGGTGGACGCACCGTCGGCGCCGGCGTGGTCGCTTCGATCACCGCCTAAAGCGAACGGGATCGGGATTACCGCGTCATGGACAACCAGAACATCCGCATACGCCTCAAGGCGTACGATCACCGCGTGCTGGACAACAGCACCAAGGAGATCGTCAACACCGCCAAGCGTACGGGTGCACGCGTTCGTGGCCCGATCCCGCTGCCCACGCATATCGAGCGCTTCACGGTGAACCGTTCGCCCCACGTCGACAAGAAGAGCCGCGAGCAGTTCGAAATCCGCACGCATCGCCGGCTGCTCGATATCGTCGAACCCACACCGCAGACGGTGGACGCGCTGATGAAGCTCGACCTCGCCTCCGGCGTGGATGTCGAAATCAAGATCTGAGGCTGCCATGCGCACCGGTTTGATCGCCAAAAAGCTGGGCATGACGCGCCTGTTCCGTGAGGACGGCACACATGTGCCCGTTACCGTTCTGCATCTCGACGAGGTGCAGGTCGTCGATACACGCACGCAGGAGCGGGATGGCTATACCGCCGTTCAGCTCGGCATCGGCCGCGCCAAGGTCAAGAACGTCACCAAGCCGCAGCGCGGCCACTACGCGCGCGTCAAGGTCGAACCCAAACGCAAGCTGGTCGAGTTCCGTGTGGCCGCGGACGCGGTGCTGGAGCCGGGCGCCACGCTGAGTGCGGCGCATTTCGTTGTCGGCCAGAAGGTGGACGTGACCGGCACCAGTCAGGGCAAGGGTTTTCAGGGCGGCATGAAGCGATGGAATTTCCGTGGCCTGGAAGCCAGTCACGGCGTGTCCATCAGCCATCGTTCGCTGGGCTCGACAGGCAACCGCCAGGATCCCGGCAAGACCTTCAAGAACAAGAAAATGGCCGGCCATATGGGCCAGGACCGCATCACCACGCTGAACCTTCAGGTGGCGCGCGTGGACGTTGAAAAGAACCTGATCATGATTCACGGCGCGGTGCCCGGCTCGGCCGGCACCTACGTGCTGGTGCGTGACGCCATCAAGCGCGCGCGCCATGCCGATGCGCCCTACCCCGCCGCTCTTGCCGCTCAAGGCGCACCATGAAGATCGACATCATCACGCTCGATAACGGCCGCGCCGAGCAGCAGGCCGAGCTGCCGGAGGAGATTTTTGGCGCCAGCCCGCGCGCCGATATCATAGCGCGCGTCGTGCACTGGCAGCAGGCCAAGCGCCGCGCCGGCACGCACAAAGTGAAGGGCATGGGCGAAGTGTCCGGCACCACCAAAAAGCCCTACAAGCAGAAGGGCACCGGCAATGCGCGCCAGGGCAGCCTGCGCGCGCCGCAATTCCGCACCGGCGGCGCCGTGCACGGCCCGGTCGTGCGCGACCATGGCTACGATCTGCCGAAGAAGGTGCGCCGGCTGGGGCTGATTTCCGCGCTTTCGCAAAAGCAGGCGGAGGGCAAGCTGGTCGTGCTGGATGCCGCCAATGCCGGCGAGCCAAAGACCAAGGAACTGGCCGCCAAGCTCAAGGTGCTGGGCTGGCAGTCGGCACTCATCATCGATCACGAAGTGGACGTGAATTTCGCGTTGGCATCGGCCAACATTCACGGTGTGGACGTGCTGCCCAGCAAGGGCGCCAATGTCTATGACATTCTGCGCCACGACGTGCTGGCCATCACCTCAGCGGGTGTTGCGGCCCTGACCACGCGGCTGAGCCAAAGGCGCGGCGCGGGAGAGCCGGCATGAACCGCATCGCCGCGGCCCGGCATGCCGCAAAGACCCTGACGCGCGAGGCGATGTTCGAAATCATCCGCAGCCCGGTGATCACCGAAAAGGCCACCATGTTGAACGAGCGTGGCCAGATCGTCTTTCGCGTGAGCATGGACGCGACCAAGCCCACCATCAAGGCGGCGGTCGAAGGCCTGTTCGGCGTGACCGTAACGGGCGTCAACACGCTGGTCGACAAGGGCAAGGTCAAGCGCTTTCGCGGCCGGCCCGGCAAGCGCTCCGACGTCAAGAAGGCTTACGTGCAGTTGGCGGATGGTCAATCGATCGACCTGACCACCAGGCTGACCTGAGGACAGAGCGATGGCACTCAGACAATACAAACCCGTCACGCCGAGCCTTCGCGGCACGGTGCTGATCGACCGCAGCGAGCTGCACAAGGGCAAGCCGGTCAAGGGCTTGACCGAGGGCAAGTCGCATTCGGGCGGGCGCAACAACAATGGCCGCACCACGAGCTTCTTTCGCGGTGGCGGACACAAGCAATCCTACCGCATCGTCGATTTCAAGCGCCGCAAATTCGACGTGCCCGCGCTTGTCGAGCGCCTGGAATACGATCCGAACCGCACCGCCTTCATCGCGCTGATCAAGTACAGCGACGGCGAGCTCGCCTATATCCTGGCGCCGCAACGCATCAAGGCGGGCGATAGTGTCGTCTCCGGCCTGCGCGTGGACATCAAGCCGGGCAATGCCATGCCGCTCGCCGCCATTCCCGTCGGCACGATCGTGCATAATATCGAACTCAAGCAGGGCGCCGGCGGCAAGATGTCCCGCGCGGCGGGCACATACGCGCAGCTTGTCGGCAAGGATGCCGGCTACGCCCAGGTGAAACTGCAATCGGGCGAATTGCGCGTCGTTCGTGCCGAATGCATGGCCACGATCGGCGCGGTGTCGAACGCCGATAACATGAACCAGCATCTCGGCAAGGCCGGGCGCAACCGATGGCTGGGGCGCCGTCCGCATAACCGCGGTGTTGTGATGAACCCCGTGGATCATCCGCATGGCGGCGGCGAAGGCCGGACCAGCGGTGGCCGCCATCCCGTCACGCCATGGGGCAAGCCGACCAAGGGTGCCAAGACGCGTGTCAACAAGCGGACGGACAAGCTGATTATCCGCCGCGCCAGCAAGGGCAAGTAGAGTATGGCACGCTCCGTCTGGAAGGGTCCGTTCGTTGACGGCTACCTTCTCAACAAGGCCGACCGCGCACGTGGTTCCGGCCGCAACGAGATCATCAAGATCTGGTCGCGCCGTTCGACGATCCTGCCGCAATTCGTCGGTCTGACCTTCGGCGTCTATAACGGCCACAAATTCCTGCCCGTGCAGGTCAGCGAAAACATGGTCGGCCACAAATTCGGCGAATTCAGCCCGACGCGCACTTTCACGGGTCATTCCTCGGACAAGAAGGCCAAGCGAGGCTGAGATGAGCAAGCCCAAGCATCCCCGCAGCGTGGAAGATAACGAGGCGCAGGCCACTCTGAGCAATCTGCGCATCAGCCCGCGCAAGCTGAACCTCGTCGCCGGCCTGATCCGTAATCAGCCCGCATCCAAGGCTGTTGCCACGCTAACGTTTTCCAAGCGGCGTATCGCCCAATCGGTGCGCAAGGCCCTGGAATCGGCGATTGCCAATGCCGAGAACAACCATCAGCTCGATGTCGATCAGCTCGTTGTCACCCGCGCCGAAGTCGGCCGCTCGGTCGTCATGCGCCGTTTCCATGCGCGCGGCCGCGGCCGCTCGGCGCGCATCGAAAAGTGGTTTTCCCATTTGAAGATCACGGTCTCCGAAGTGGCTGAAATCGAGGAAGACACGACCCCCCGCGCGCGTCCCGGCCGCGCGGCCGCAGCAGCGAAGGCAGCCTGATTCATGGGCCACAAAGTCAATCCGATCGGGCTGCGGCTCGGCATCAACCGCACCTGGGATAGCCGCTGGTTCGCGGGCAGCGATTATTCCAAGCTGCTGCACGACGATCTCGCATTGCGGGGCTATCTTCGCAAAAAGCTCTCGGGCGCCGGCGTCTCGCGCGTGGTGATCGAACGCCCGGCCAAAAAACCGCGCGTGACGATCTATGCCGCGCGCCCCGGTGTTGTGATCGGCAAAAAGGGCCAGGATATCGAGGTTCTCCGCAAGGAGCTCGCGCGCATGGCCAAGTCCGACGTGTCGCTCAACATCGTTGAAATCCGCAAGCCAGAGATCGATGCCGTGCTGGTAGCCGAAAACATCGCCCAGCAGCTCGAACGGCGCGTGGCCTTCCGCCGCGCCATGAAGCGTGCGGTGCAATCGGCGATGCGTCTCGGCGCGCAGGGCATACGCATCAATTGCGGCGGCCGCCTGGGTGGCGCAGAAATCGCGCGCGTGGAGTGGTACCGCGAAGGCCGCGTGCCGCTGCACACGCTGCGCGCCGATATTGATTACGGCACCGCCACGGCCAAGACCACCTACGGCACCTGCGGCGTGAAGGTGTGGATTTTCAAGGGCGAGATCCTGGCCAACGACCCGACCGCACAGGACCGCCGCGCCGCCGAACAGGCGCCGCAGCGCTAAGGACCAGCTGAGATGCTTTCGCCAAAACGCAGCAAATACCGCAAGGCGCATAAAGGCCGCATCCACGGCCTGGCCAAAGGTGGCAGTGCGCTCAATTTCGGCCAGTTCGGGCTCAAGGCGCTGGAGCCGGAGCGCGTCACCGCGCGCCAGATCGAGGCCGCGCGCCGCGCGATCACGCGCGCCATGAAGCGCGCCGGCCGTGTGTGGATCAGAATTTTCCCGGACGTCCCCGTTTCGACCAAGCCGGCCGAAGTGCGCATGGGCTCGGGCAAGGGCAGCCCGGAATTCTGGGTCGCGCGCGTGCATCCCGGCCGCATCATGTTCGAAATCGACGGCGTATCCGCCGAATTGGCGCACGAAGCTTTGGCGCTGGGTGCGGCGAAGTTGCCGATCAAGACCAAGCTTGTCACGCGCCTGGGCGAGGGCTGAGACATGACAAAGCCATCCGACGTGCGCGCCAAATCGGTCGACCAGCTCAATACCATGCTGCTCGATCTGCGGCGCGAGCAGTTCAATCTGCGCTTCCAGCGCGCCACCGGCCAGAACGAAGGCCAGGGGCGTATCCGCACAGTGCGCCGCGATATTGCGCGCGTGAAAACCATTCTGGCGGAGAAATCCGCGGCGGCGGGTGGTTGATATGGGTTTGCTAAAAAAGGCCAGGGGCTCTGCCCCTGGACCCCGCTGGGGCCTGAGGCCCCAGACCCCCA
>CAXUNZ010000194.1:4086-6877 GCA_964252525.1 uncultured Acetobacteraceae bacterium | reverse complement strand
TCATTGCCTATATCAAATCCCTGGCCCCTCAGCGGAGCGTGCCATGAGCACCAGCATAGGCTTTATGGAGGGGATGCCCCGCGCGCGCGTGGACGCGGTTCATGAAAGTTATCTGACAGACGAGAAAACCGTCTGGTCCTGGCTGCTGACGACCGACCACAAGCGCATCGCCATTCTCTATTTCGCCTCGATCACCGCGTTCTTTTTCCTGGGTGGCGCGGCGGCCGCCCTCATGCGGCTCAACCTGGTCTCTCCCGCTGGGCTGATTGTCGATCACGAAACCTATAATCGCCTCTTCACCCTGCATGGCGTGATCATGGTGTGGTTCTTCCTGGTGCCGGCAATACCGGTCACGTTGGGAAATTTCGTGACACCCTTGATGATCGGCGCGCGGGATTTGGCCTTTCCGCGCATCAATCTGCTGAGCTGGTATCTGTTCGTCTCCGGCGGCACGCTGTCGCTGACAGGATTGGCCATCGGCGGCGTGGATACGGGCTGGACGTTCTATACGCCGCTTTCCACCAGTTACGCGCACGGCTACGTCATGCTGGTCTGTGTCGGCATCATCCTGTCCGGCTATTCCTCAATCGCGACGGGACTGAATTTTATCATCACCATCCACAAGCTGCGCGCGCCGGGCATGGGCTGGTACCGCATGCCATTGTTCCTGTGGTCGCTTTACGCAACCTCGGTACTTTACGTGCTGGCGACGCCGGTGCTGACCATGGCGATGATCCTGATCGCCTTCGAACGCCTGTTCCGTAACGGCGTCTTCGATCCCGCGCTCGGCGGCGATCCGGTGCTGTTCCAGCACCTGTTCTGGTTCTACTCGCACCCAGCCGTCTATATCATGATACTGCCCGGCTTCGGTGTGATCAGCGAGGTCATCACCGCCTACGCCCGCAAATCCATTTTCGGCTACCGCTTCATCGCCTGGTCGTCGGTCTCCATCGCCATCATCTCCTTCTTCGTCTGGGGCCACCACATGTTCGTGGCCGGCACGTCGCTCTATTCCAGCATCGTCTTCTCGCTCCTGTCGTTTATGGTTTCGGTGCCCTCCGCCATCAAGGTGTTCAATTGGCTGGGCACGCTGCACAAGGGCTTCATCCGCTTCAACGCGCCGATGATCTACGCGCTGGGTTTCATCGGGCTGTTCACCATGGGCGGGCTAACCGGGCTCTTCGTCGCCTCCATTGGCGCGGATGTGCATTTGCACGACACCTACTTCGTGGTGGCGCATTTCCACTACATCATGGTTGGCGCCATGGTGTCGGCCTACTTCGCCGGGCTGCATTACTGGTGGCCGAAAATCTTCGGCAGGATGTATCCGGAAATTGCCGGCCAGATCGCCGCGGTCATGATCTTCTTCGGTTTCAACCTCACCTTCTTCCCGCAATTTATTCTGGGATATGAAGGCATGCCGCGCCGCTACGGCACTTATGCGCCCGAATACCAGGTGCTGAACGTACTATCCTCGGCCGGCGCGGTGTTTCTTGCCGTGGCGTATCTGCTGCCGCTGTTCTATCTCCTCTGGTCGCTTGTCTGGGGGGCGCGGGCGCCATCCAATCCGTGGGATGCAACAGGGCTGGAGTGGCAGACGCAATCGCCGCCGCGCACCGAGAATTTCACCATAACGCCAATCGTCACGTCCCCGCCTTACGATTACCCGAAACCTGAGGAGCGGCAGCATGTCTGACGCGCCCGCGCAATTTCTGCGTGGCAAGACAGGGGCGGGCGGCCTCTACGCGGTCTGGCCAGAAGGTGGCGAAGATGCGCGGGCCGCGCAGCACATCGAATTCCAATACCAAGGTATGGCGCATCAGGCCGAAACCGCGCTCAGCGGCATGTGGCTGTTCCTGGCGACCGAATTGCTCTTCTTCGGCGGCTTGTTCCTGATCGCCTGCATCACCTGGGCGCAGCACCCTGCGGCCATCATCCGCGCCTCGGCGCGCGCGGAGTTCGGCATCGGCACGGCCAATACCCTCATCCTGCTGTTGAGCAGCGCCACCTATACCTGGGGCATCTCTCGCGCGCGCCAAGGCGATAATCGCCGCGTGTGGCTGGCAAGCTTGCTGACCGCATCGCTCGGCATCGCCTTTTTGATTCTCAAGGGAATGGAGTGGAGCGACGATTTCGGCAAGCATCTGTTCCCCGGGCCCGATTTTGCGCTGACCGGCGCCGGGTCGGGCACTGCGCAGATATTCTGGTCGTTCTATTTCCTGGCGACCTTCCTGCACGGGCTGCACATGATCGCGGGCATCATCCTGGTCGGCTGGATCGCCCGCAGCGCGCGGCGCGGCCGCTTCAGCGAGGGGTATTACACGCCCGTGGAAGCCGTCGGACTATACTGGAGCTTCGTGGACATGATGTGGCTCTGCCTTTACCCGCTGATCTACCTGCCGGGAGAGGCGGCCACATGACCGCGCGTCAGATCGCTCCTGTGCTGGTCATCCTGTTGCTGCTTCTGGGTGGCGAGATCATGGTCGCACGGCAGCACGTCAATGTGCTTGCGGCGCCGGCAATCGGCTTTGTCATGGCGGGGATGGTCTGCATGAGTTTCATGCGCTTGGCCAACACCGAAGGTCTGCCGCGGGTCTTTGCTTTGTCGGCGCTGTTTTGGCTTATTGTGCTGCTGGGGATGGGGAGTCTTGATGCCATGACAAGGCACGACCTGTTCTAAGCAAGGCGGGGGGGGGCTGTTGCCCCCCCCCCAACCCCCCACCCCGCGTGGCCCCCGCCGCCCAAAGTTGCCGGGGGGGGTGGGGGTGGGCCCTGTGCCCCCGTGTTGGGT
>CAXUNZ010000194.1:358-4076 GCA_964252525.1 uncultured Acetobacteraceae bacterium | reverse complement strand
GTCTGGGGGATGGCACATCTCCCCCAGTCTTCTCATGAGTCGATCTTTCTGCTTGTTGGTATTACAGCTCGCCACGCGCCGCCAATCGGCCGATCCGCTCGGCGGTGCGCATTGCAATCGCGGTAATGGTCAAGGACGGATTGACTCCGCCGACGGTGGGAAACACGGAGCCATCGCAGACAAAAAGATTGGGAATATCCCAGCTCCGGCAATCCGCATTCACCACGCTGTCCGCCGGGGTGAAGCCCATGCGCACGGTGCCCCCCAGATGATTCATGTCGTTTTCCTGCCGCCAGATATCCCTGGCGCCGACCAGTTCCAGACTCGTGCTCATCTGATCGAGCGCGTGTCGGATGATCGCCCTGTCGTTATCGCCCCAGGAATACGTGATGCGGGGAATGCGCAGCCCGTATTGGTCCGTTTCTTCGGCCAGCGTGACGCGGTTCTCGGGGTTGGGGAGTTGTTCGCCAACCATTTTGAGTCCGACCAAATGGTTGTAGCGCAGCATCTCCTCGTGCAGCGCGGCACCCCATAAACCCTTCGAACCGGTCATGATCGTCATAGTTTCGATCGGCAGAGGTCCCTGCGCCATCCAGCAGTAGCCGCCGTAAAAATCCTTGCGGTCGTCATAATTCCAGTGCTCGGTAATGGTCGTGGATGGCGGCGCCTTGTAGGCGCGCACCACCTCGTCCATGTAGCCCCACGCCGCCTGGTTCGATTGGCTCATCAGATTGCGGCCCACCAGCCCGCTGCGATTGGCCAGCCCATCGGGAAACCTGTCATTGGCCGAATTCAGCAGCAGGCGCGGTGTTTCGACCGCGTAGCCCGCCACCACCACGGCCCGCGCCTTCTGAAAACGCCACCGGCCTTCACGGTAATAATGCACGCCCGTGGCGCGGCCATCCGCACCGGTTTCGATGCGCCCAACCATCGCTAGGTCGCGAATTTCCGCACCCGCGGACAGGGCGCGCGGGATGAAGGTGACGAGCTGGCTCTGCTTGGCGTTGGTTGAACAGCCGAAACGGCAGAAGCCGCGATAGACGCAGCGATGGCTGTCGCCTTTCGGCGTCGAAATGGTGGCAAGTGGAGTTTCTGTCCACGCATAACCCATCGCTTCGGCGCCGCGGGCGAGCAGTTGCGCCGCCCCGTTGATCGGGTGCGCCCGAAGCGGGTAGCGCGGCCGTTTCGGGCCCCAGGGATACGTGACAGGCCCGGCGATGGAGAGCGCCTTTTCAGCCCGCCCATACCAGTCCCACATTTCCCGCCAATCGAGCGGCCAGTCCGCGCCATACCCCAGCTGCGAACGTGCCTTGAACCATTCGGGGCGGAAGCGCAGCGACACCATGGCGAAATGCACGGTCGATCCGCCCACCGCCTTGCCGCTGTTCTTGCCGCCCATCACCAGAGGGTTGGCGCCTTCGGAAATGCGGTCGTCGTTCCAGTAGAGCTTTTCCTGCTCGCTCTCATCGGAGGCAAAATCTTCCAGCGGTCGGAAATAAGGTCCGGCATCGAAGCCAACGACGGTGAAGCCCTGCTCTGCCAGGCCCGCGATGACCGGCCCGCCGCCCGCTCCGGTGCCTATGACGATGAAATCGATTTCCTCGCCGTCGCTGAATTGCCGCATGGGCACCCAGCCGCCCGGCCGGAACACGTCCGGCGCCCGCCCGCCGGCCGCACGCGGCGCGGCGAAGGGATCAGCGGACACGCGTATTCTCGCGCGCGGCGCGCGCCTCGCCGTCGGGTTCGGCCTCCTCGGGCTCCCACGCATCGCGCCGGTTCAAATCCAGCCGCACATAGCCACGAGGCGAGGCAGGGCCGGCCCAACCGATCTCCGACCACGCCTGGGGATGTGCGTAGTAGGCGCCGGCCACGTCATGAATGACGTGAGAGGTCCAGAACGTCTTGGCGGGCATGCCATGCAGTGAAGCTGCCTGAAATGAGCCGTCTTGCATCCGCGCCAGCATGGCCATCTGGTCGCCCTGAGTGAGGTTGGCGAAGGCCCGTCCGTAATCCCGCTGCGCGGCTTCCTCGAGTGCCGCAAGGCCGCGCTTCCAGGCCTCGCCGGGTTGCGGCATGTCGGCAAAGCGGTAGCCCTTGGTTTTTCCCGCCGAAAGCTGCCGGTCGACATAGGCTTCAAGCGGCACGCGCCCGCGCCCCTTAGGTTGCGGCAAGACGCAGTCGCAGACCGCTTGCAGGGTCCGCCACTCGCCCTCGGCGAAAAATTGTGGCCGCGCTTCCACGGCCAGCCGTGCATCCACCACCTCTCGTGTCTTGTCGTTCCAAGACGGCGAATGCCGCTTGGCAAGCACGTCGTAGCCAGGATAGCGGCCTTCGGTAATGCGGTCAGCCATCCGGGTTGTCCTGCAGCAATCCCAAGGCAGCCAGCCCGGCGAGCGCCAGGCCCGTGAAGGCGGGCGGCGCGGGCAAAGGCGGCCCCACCTGCAGATTCTGTCGCCAATTGCGCCAGCCACCCATGTTGCGGCTGACACCGATGGCGTGGAAGCCCACCCCCGCCACACCCAGCAGCGCTGTGACGCGCAGCCACCAGAGGGTCAGCTTGCGCGGCCGCTCTGCCGGCCCAAAGGCGGCCTCGCCCAACAGGATAGCGGCACCTGGCGGCAGCGTGACCGGCAACAGCATGGCGGGGTTGTGAAAGGCGCCGCGGAAATGCAGCAGCGCCGCCTCCGCGGTCGTGCCGAGAAGACCTATTCCGGTCAGCATCGCGACCAGGCGTCCAGCGGATTGACCCAGCACGGTCGGCACGGCGCCAGGCGGATTGTCCCGCACGCGCTCGGCGAGGAAGCCGGTCATCCCGGCAAGAGTAATCGCCGCGGGCGCCCCCAGCGGCGCGCCGTAGAACAGGTTCTGCCAGCAAAAGCCACCGGGCCTCTTGGTCACGTTGTAGAAGTGAAAGCCGGTGCCTGCCACGCCGGTCAAGCCGGCCAGTGCATAAACAACATCCCGCGCCTGGTGGGCGCGCGCCGAGCTATCCTTGTGTCCGTGTAGGGAGGCCAGCATCGTCAGCGCCGAGGTCAACAATGGCGTGTACATCGCCCTATTTTGAAAGGCGCCGCGGTAATGTTCCATGGCGCTGTCGATCAGCACGGAACTGGCGATCATGCCGGCCGCCCGGTTGAGCCGCCGCCCCGCCCGCACGGCGCCGCGCCGTTCCACCACCGGCGACGCCGGCAGCGGGCGCGACCGCCGCATCGGCAAGGCTATGGGGATGGGAGTTCGATGCGACTGGCGCGTTAGCCATAACGCACCGGTCAACGTTGCAGCCCCCATCGCCGCCAGAGCGGCGAAAACCGCGCCGGTCGGGCGGTCATTGGCCGCGGCCCGGCCGCGCCGCGTGGTCGTGGTCTGAGACATCATACGGCGTAGCGCTCCGCATCCTGATGCTTGAACACCAGACCCAACCCCGGCCGGCTCATGTCCGGCTCGATTGCGCCGTCGCGGGCCGTGGGCGCGCCGTCGAACAGCATGTGTTCGATGCGGACATGGTCGTGAAACCATTCCAGGTGACGCAGGCGGGGCACGGCACAGGCCGCGTGCACGTGCAGCGCCGGCGCGCAATGGCCGGACAGGTCGATGTGGTGCGCGTCGCACAGCACGCCCGCCTGTAGAAAGCCCGTAATGCCCAGGCAGCGCGACGCATCGGCCTGCTGGACGTCCACCGCCCGCCTGCTCAGCATGTTCCGCACATCATCGCTGTTAT
>CAXUNZ010000194.1:0-340 GCA_964252525.1 uncultured Acetobacteraceae bacterium | reverse complement strand
CATATTCGCCGGCGGCGATGTCCATACCGGCGGGTGAGGCGGCGCGCACCTGCGCCATACCATCCAGATCGTCTGAGGAAACGGGCTCCTCGAACCAGGCAACCTCGGCCTCGGCGGCAAAGATGCCCGCCAGACGCAGCGCCTGCTTCACAGAGCAGGCGCCGTTCGCATCCACGAACAAGGTGGCATCGCCGATCGCGCCCTTGGCGGTGCGCACGCGGCGGGGATCGTCCTGCGGATGGCTGCCGATTTTTATCTTGACCGCACGGCAGCCATCCCGCTCCACCCATGCGGCCAACTGAGATGTCAGCTGGTCATCGTCATAGCTGGTGAAACCGCC
>CAXUNZ010000193.1:0-6879 GCA_964252525.1 uncultured Acetobacteraceae bacterium | reverse complement strand
TGGCAACCCTGGGGGCGCCGCCGGGGGGGGGCCACCCCGGCGCAGGGGCCCCGTGCGCGGCACGGGTGCGCTGACCGAGCCGGCACCCAGTTGCGTGCTCGACGTGCCGCTCGGCTGACCGCCTGAGGTGCTGATCCAAATTTGTTTGAGCATGTCCGGCTGCTGCCAGTATTGCGGCGCCACCTCCATAACCACGCGATATTGGTTCAACGCGTTATAGATCGTGGAGACGGATCGCTGACCGAACGCGTCATAAAGCGTGTTATCGATTTGATACATGGTCAGACCCAGGCGGGATGCCGTGTCGCGATCGATGGCGAGATCCGTCTCAAGCCCCTTTTGCTGCTGGTCCGAGCTTACATCCAGGAAAGCGGGATCCTTCTCCATCACGGCGAGCAGCTTTGGCGCCCATTGATAGACCTCTGCCGTGCTGTCACCCAGGATCGTATATTGATACTGCGCGTTGCTGGAACGCCCGCCAACGCGGATATCCTGCACCGGCTGCAGAAACAGCCTTCCGCCTGACACATGCGACAGCGACCGGCGCAGCCGCGCCATAACGACATCGAGCGACTCGCGCCGGATTTCCGGCTTAAGCGAAATGAAAAACTGTCCGGTGTTTGTCTGCGAGGCGCCGCCGCCGCTGCCGCTGCCGGTGAAGCCGACGACATCGCTGACGGCCTTGTCGTGCTGCACGATGGACATGATCTGCGTGATCTTCCTGCTCATCGATTGGAAGGAGATGCTCTGATCACCCTGCAGATTGCCGGTCAGCCGCCCCGTATCCTGTTGTGGGAAGAAGCCTTTGGGAATGACGCCGATCAGCCAGATGTTGATGCCGATCGTGACGAACAGGACCAGCAGCACGAGCGCGGAATGGTCCAGGGCGCGCGCCAGCGAACGCGCGTAGCCGTCCTGCAGGCGCTGGGCGAAGCTTTTCCGTCCGCCGATCCGCGCCGCGCGCGCGTTCGGCTGGAGAAAAATCGCGCAGAGCATGGGCGTGGTGGTGAGAGAGATCACCATGGAAATGATGATCGCCAGTGACAGAGTCATGGCAAATTCGCGGAACAGGCGGCCGACAATGCCGCCCATCAGCAGGATCGGCAGAAACACGGCAATCAGCGAAAGGGTGATGGAAATGACGGTGAAGCCGACCTCCCGCGCGCCGCGCAACGCCGCTTGTACGCGCGGCACCCCATCCTCGAGGTGCCGCGAAATGTTCTCCAGCACCACGATGGCATCATCGACGACGAAGCCCGTGGCAATCGTCAGCGCCATCAGGGAGAGATTGTCCAACGAATAGCCGAGCAGATACATCGCGCCGAACGTGCCGATGATGGACACCGGCACGGCGATGGCCGGAATTACCGTGGCACGGCCGTTGCGCAGGAACGCATAGACGACGGCGGTGACGAGCAGGACGGCGATGATGAGCGTGCGCTGCGTGTCGTTCAGCGAGGCGCGGATGGTGGTCGAGCGGTCCGAGGCGAAGGTGATGTCGATGTCGTGCGGGAGTGCGGCGCGCAGACGTGGCATCGCGGCCCGCACGCCATCGATGGTGGTCAGAATGTTCGCACCAGGCTGGCGGAAAATAATCACCAGCACCGCAGGCTTGCCGTCCGAGAGCCCGAGGTTTCGCAAATCCTGCACGCTGTCCTGCACGTCAGCCACATCGCGCAGGCGCACGGCATCGCCATTGCGATAGGCCACGACCAGCGGCTGGTAATCCGCCGCGTGACTTGACTGATCGTTGGTGTAGATCTGCCAGCGGCTGGCGCCGACATCGATCAGGCCCTTGGGGCTGTTGGCATTGGCACTGGCCAGCGCCGAGCGGATGTCTTCCAGGCCGATGCCGTAGTGGAACAGCGAGGAGGGATTCAACTCGACGCGCACCGCCGGCAGGGCCGCACCGCTGATCAGCACCTGGCCGACGCCCGGAATCTGCGAGAGTTCCTGTTGCAGAACGGTGCTGGCGGCATCATACATCTGGCCGCGCGTCAGCGTGCCGGAGGTGAGCGACACGATCAGAACCGGCGCGTCGGCCGGATTGACCTTACGATAGGTGGGTTGAGACAGCAGATTGCTCGGCAGATCGGCCTGTGCGGCGTTAATCGCCGCCTGCACATCCCGCGCAGCGCCATTGATGTTGCGGTTGAGGCCGAATTGCAGCGTGATGCGGGCCTGGCCTGTCTGGGATTGCGATGTCATCTCCGTGACATCGGCGATTTCGCCCAAATGGCGTTCCAGCGGCGCCGCCAGACTGGTGGCGACCACGTCCGGGCTCGCACCTGGCAATTGCGCCGAGACGCTGATGGTCGGAAAATCCACCTGCGGCAAAGGCGACACGGGCAGTTTCGCGTAACCCAGCACGCCGGCGAGCGCGATGGCCACGGTCAGCAGGGCCGTGCCGATGGGCCGCCCGATGAAAGGCGCGGAGATGTTCATTCGGCGGGTGCGGCAAGCGGCGGCACATCCCGCCGGAACAGGCGGGATGTGCGCAGCGCCACCCGGTCGAACATCAGGTAGATGACAGGCGTGGTGAAGAGCGTCAGCAACTGGCTGACCGCAAGCCCGCCGACGATGGCAATACCCAGCGGCCGGCGCAACTCCGAACCCGTGCCCGTGCCCAGCATCAGCGGCAATGCGCCGAGCATTGCCGCCATCGTGGTCATCAGGATCGGGCGGAAACGCAGCAGGCAGGCCTGGTGGATGGCATCGATGGGGCTCATGCCCTCCACCCGCTCGCGCTCCAGCGCGAAATCGATCATCATGATGGCGTTCTTCTTGACGATGCCGATCAGCAGGATGATGCCGATGATGCCGACGATATCGAGATCCGAGCCGGCAATACGCAGCGCCAGCAGCGCGCCGACGCCTGCGGATGGCAGCGTGGAAAGAATCGTGATCGGGTGGACAAAGCTTTCATACAGCACGCCAAGGACGATATAGACCGCCACGATCGCCGCCAGGATGAGCAGCATTTCATTACCCAGCGATTTCTGGAAGGCCGATAACGCGCCCTGGTAGGAGGTAAGAAAGCTCTCCGGCAGGCCGATATCCTTCTCCGCCTCGCCGATATCGGTCACCGCCTGTCCCAGCGACGCGTCAGGCGCCAGGTCGAAGGAAATGGATATCGAGGGAAATTGGCCGAGATGTTCGATCTGCAGCGGCCCCGTCGTTTCCGTCACGTGAACGATGGCCGAGAGCGGCACCTGGCCGGCGCTTGCGGTCGATGAGGGCAGATAGATGCCGGACAGCGCATCGCCGAGACTGCGTAGGCTGCCGAAATCGGCGTTGAGGATGACGCGGTACTGGTTGGATTGGGTGTAGAGCGTCGAGGCGATGCGCTGGCCGAAGGCGTCATAGAGCGCATTATCGACCGTGGACGGCGTGATGCCGAAGCGCGCCGCGGTTGGACGGTCGATCTTAATCTGCAACTGCTTGCCCTGGCGCGTCAGATCGCTCTGCACGTTGGCGAATTCCGCCATGCGCTGCATGCGCGCGACCAGCTTCGGCACCCATTTGGCAAACAATGTCTGGTCGGTGTTTTCAAGGAACATCAGGTATTGCGCGCGGCCGGTCGTGCTGTCGATCGTCAGGTCTTGCACCGGCTGCATGGTCAGTGAAATGCCGGCAACACCGGCAACTTCGTCATTGATGCGGCGGATGATGGCGGTTGCGCTGTCGCTGCGTTCGCCGCGGGGCCTGAGAGAGATCAGAAAACGCCCCGTATTCAGCGTCGTGTTCGTGCCATCCACCCCGATAAAGGACGATAGCGCCGCGACATCCCGATCACGCAGGATCACCGCGCCCAGCGCCTGCTGCTTGTCCGCCATGGCCGCGAAAGAAATGTCCTGCGCCGCATAGGAGATGCCCTGAATGGCCCCGGTATCCTGGGTCGGGAAAAAGCCCTTGGGGATTTCGACGAACTGAAAGGCAGTCAGCGCCATCGTCAACACGGCCACGGTCAGCGTCAGGCCCTGATGGTCCAGCACCCAGACCAGGCCTCGGTCATAAGCGCCGATCATGCGGTCAAAGCCGCGCTCGGCGGCAAGATCAAACCGGTTGCGCGCGTTCTCCGGCCGGTGGCGGATCATCAACGCGCAAAGCATCGGCACCAGCGTCAGCGACACCACGGCCGAGAGCACGATCGTGGTCGCCAGCGTCACCGCGAATTCGAAGAACAGGCGGCCGACGACATCGCCCATGAACAGCAGCGGGATCAGCACGGCAATCAGCGAGACGGTCAGCGATATGATCGTGAAGCCTATTTCGTCCGAGCCGCGCAGCGCCGCCTCGCGCGGCGCCATGCCCATCTCCACATAACGGGAGATGTTCTCGATCATGACTATGGCATCGTCCACGACAAAGCCGGTCGCGATCGTCAGTGACATCAGAGAAAGATTGTCGATCGAAAAGCCGAACAGGTACATGCCCGCCAGCGTGCCGACCAGGGATAGCGGCACGGACAGGCTGGGAATGATGGTCGCGGGCACGTTGCGCAGGAAGACGAAGATGACCAGCACGACCAGCGCCACGGAAAGCAGCAACTCGAACTCCACATCCGAGACCGAGGCGCGTATCGTGGTTGTCTGATCCGACAGCACGCCGACATCGACCGCGGCGGGCAAAGTCCGCTCCAGCTTCGGCAACAGGGCCTTGACCGCGTTGACCACCGCCAGAACGTTGGAACCGGGCTGGCGCTGGATGTTGACGATAATGGCGGGCGTCTTGTTGGCCCAGGCCGCCAGTTCGCTGTTCTGGGCGCCGTCGATGACAACCGCGACATCCGACAGGCGTATCGGATTGCCGTTCTTGTAGGCCAGGATCAGGTTCTTGTACTCTTGTGCGCTCTGCAGCTGATCGTTGTCGTTGATCGTCGTATTTTGCGCGGGCCCATCGAAGCTGCCTTTCGGCGTATCGGTGTTCTGGTTATTGATCGTGGTTCTGACGTCATCGATCGGTAAGCCGTAAGCCGCCAGCGCGCGGGGATTGACCTGCACGCGCACCGCGGGCCGCATGCCGCCGGTCAGGCTCACCAGCCCCACGCCGGAAAGCTGGGACAGTTTCTGCGCCAAGCGCACATCGGCCAGATCTTCGATCTGCGTCAGCGTCAGGGTCTTCGATGTCACCGCAAGCGTTATCACCGGCGTATCGGCCGGATTGACCTTCGAATAAACCGGCGGCGCGGGCAGGTCGGACGGCAGCAGGCTGGTCGCCGCGTTGATGGCGGCCTGAACCTCCTGCTCGGCCACGTCCAGCGACAAATCGAGTGTGAATTGCAGCGTAATGACAGAGGCGCCGGCCGAGCTCGTCGAGCTCATCTGGCCTAGCCCCGGCATCTGACCGAACTGACGTTCCAGCGGGGCGGTGACCGCGGTCGTCATCACCTCCGGACTGGCGCCAGGATAGAAGGTGGAAACCTGGATGGTCGGGTAATCCACTTCCGGCAGCGCGGACACTGGCAAAAACCGGTAACCGACAACGCCGACCAGAAGCATGGCGGCCATCAGCAGAATCGTGCCGACCGGGCGCAGGATGAACAGGCGGGACGGACCCATTGCGGTTATTGGCCGCTCGGCTGGTGCCGGCGGTGCCTATGGACGGGCGCGGGCGCCGCGTCCGCCGGCGCCGCATTTTGCCCATCGGCCTGCACGCGTATCTTGGCGCCATCCTTGAGCCGGTCGGTTCCGTCCACCACCACCCGATCGCCCGGTTCTACGCCGGAGAGGATCTGCACGTTATCGCCGTCGGTGATGCCGGTCTTGACCGCGCGCACGCTTACGGTGCCGTCTTCCTTGACCAGATAGACGAACTTGCCCGGCGCGCCGCTCTGCACGGCGGCCGCTGGCGCCTCCACGGCCCCGGGGATTGTCTTGAGCAACAGACGCGCATTGACGAACTGGTTGGGAAACAGCGTGCCATCGGCATTGGCAAAAGCCGCACGCAATTTGACCGTGCCCGTGGTCGTATCGACAGTGTTGTCCGCCGTGATCAGCGTGCCCTGCGCAATCGCGGTGGCATTGGTGCGGTCATACGCGCCCACGCTCAGCGTGCGGCCACCGGCCACTTCCTGTGCAATGGCGGGAATGTCGTCCTCGGGCAGCACGAAAACCACCGAAATCGGCTGCAACTGGGTGATCACGACAAGGCCGGTGGCGCTGCCTGTCTGGATGTAATTGCCGGGATCGACCAGACGCAGGCCGACGCGGCCTGAGACTGGCGCCGTGATGCGGCAATAGGTCAAATTCAGCCGCGCGCTGTCGATGCTGGCCTGATCCTGCATGACCAGCCCTTGATCCTGCTGCACCAGGAACTGCTGGTCGGCCACCTGCTGCTTGGCGATGCTGTCCTGCCGGTTGAGCGAAACGTAGCGCGCCAGATCGGATTTGGCTTGCCCCAGCAGCGCCATGTCATGGGCATAGGCGCCCTGCGCCTGTTCCAGGCTCACCTGATACGGCCTGGGATCGATCTGCGCGAGAAAATCGCCCTTATGGACCAGTTGGCCTTCCTGGAAGCCGACCGACATCAACTGCCCATTGATCTGGCTCTGCACGGTGATTGTGGAAATCGGCGTCACCGTGCCCAGACCCGTCAGCACAATCTGCATGTCGCCGGTGCCGATTTTTGCCACCCCGACAGGCTGGGGGGCATCGGCCGGATTGCGCCCCTGGCGGCCACCGCCCGCGCTGGGAGCGTGGCCCAGGATGCGCCAGGCCAGCAGACCGAGCAGCAACAGGAGCAGCCCCGCGATCAGCCAGGGCATCCATGACCGGCGGCGGCGTGGCCTGAGGGGATGCCCGCCCGGCAGGGCCGGCGGATAGGGGATCGGCGTTGGGCGCGGGGTGTCCAGGGCGGCCGGCGGCTGGGGGGTTGGGG
>CAXUNZ010000192.1:0-6908 GCA_964252525.1 uncultured Acetobacteraceae bacterium | reverse complement strand
GAGTTTGTGGATGCCGTCGAAGATGGTCGCGGGCTCAGGCACGTAGCCGAAGGCGAAGTAATCCTCGGTGGCGGTGGCGCTGATGGTGCGTGGGCAGCCGGCAAGCAGGGTGAGTGCCTGGATTTCGGAGGCGAAAGCGAAATCGCCGCGGATGGTGGTGTAATGGAACGGCTTCTTGCCGAGACGGTCCCGTGCGCAGAACAGCATCCGGCGGCGGCGGTCCCATAGGGCAAAGGCGAACATGCCGGAGAGGCGGGTCACGCAATCGGGACCGAAGCTTTCCCAAGCATGAATGATGGCTTCCGTGTCGCAGCGGTTGCGGAAAACGTGCCCCAGGGAAGCGAGCTCCTGGCGCAGGGCTTCGAAGTTGTAGATTTCGCCATTGAAGACGATGGCGATGGAATGGTCCTCGTTATACATCGGCTGCTGGCCGCCGGCGGGATCGATAATGGCCAGGCGGCGGTGGCCCAGCGCGATGCCGGCTTCGAGGTGAAAGCCCTCGCCGTCAGGACCACGATGGGCGATGGCGTCGGTCATGCGCTTGATGGGTCCGCGGGGGGGCTCCGCGAGCGCTTCTCGATACAGGATACCGGCTATGCCGCACATGGTGTTACCTCTGGCAGGCCGGATTATAGCATTGGCGGTGAAAGGTGAAGAAAGGCTGCCCATAGACCCAAATCGATCATGGACCACGTTTCAAACCGGTCACGGGAGCTGTGCCCGGGCAGACACTGCTCCGCCCAGTTTTCTTCCCACTGCAAAGGATGTCATGATGAAAAACGTGTTTGCGGCGCTGCCTATGCTGTTCCTGGCCGGGCTTGCCCGCGCCGCGAGTGTCAGCCACTACGACCACATCTTTGTCATTATGGAAGAGAACCAGGAATTCAAACAAATCATTGGCAACAATTCCGCGCCCAACATCAACTCCTATGCCTCGGCCTATGGCCTGGCCACCAACTACAACGCCGTTACCCATCCCAGCGCGCCGAATTACGTGGCCCTGACCGGCGGCTCCTATTTCGGCATCCAGGATGATAACGCCTGGCAGACCCACAAGCTGGACCAGCCCAGCCTGACCAGCCAGATCGACGCGGCCGGGCTTGTCTGGCGCGGCTATTTCCAATCCATGCCGCATGCCGGTTTCAAGGGCGATTGCTCGTCCGGCCCGTGCTATTACGCGTCCAAGCATAACGGACCGATCTATTTCGACAGTGTCAACTCCAGCAAGGCGGAATTGAAAAAGGAGGTGCCGATCGCGCAGCTGACCTCAGACCTGTCCAGCGGCAAGCTGCCCAATTACGCCGTGATCGTGCCCGACCTCTGTCATGACATGCATGGCGGCACCGGCACCTGCAATGACCAGACCGATGACGAACTCATCAAGGAAGGCGATACTTATGTCGCCGGTCTCGTCAGCCAGATCATGGCTGCGGCGTTTTGGACGACGGGCAACAATGCGGTCGTGCTGGTGTGGGATGAAGGTACGACGAATGATGGCGGCGGCGGACATGTTGCGGCGGTCGTGATCACCAATAACGGGCCACGCGGGCTGCAGGACGGCACGGCATACACGCATTACGGGTTGCTGAGGACGGTGCAAGATGCGCTGGGGCTTGGGTGCTTGCAGAACACCTGCACGGCGACGCCGATGAGCGCGCTGTTTGCGCATCCTTGACGGGCAATCCGCGGGTATGTGCTTACCGGCTTTGCATTGTTATACCAAAAGCACAAAGACTGACTCTCAAAAGCTGGGGGAGCAGTGCCTGCCCCCCCAGACCCCCCGTCCTAATCTTGAATGAAGCCAATAATCGACGCGGTTTTTTTGGGGGATGACACATCTCCCAAAACCTTCTTTTCCATTGAATACGTGTCAATCTTAACGCCGCTTGGTATTAACTGCCGGTGTCGGTGCGCGGACGTGCGATCGCGATCTCGCAAGGCTGGCCGTCCGGCCCGCGAGCAAATCGGCGTACGACTTCGATTGAGCCCACAATCGCGGCGTTGAATGATGGCAGGTCCGCCGCTTGTATCCAGTATTCGCGGTATGCACGCCCACCCGCCTCTTGCACCTTATAAGCCGCCAGGTAATCTGCACGCACGTCAAAACGTGTGACGAAGCCTTCGCCGCTTGCCGGCACGTTCCAGTCCCGCGCTATGATGATCGCGTAATCCTCCGTGGTGACAGGATAGAAGATGGGTTGGTCCGCCAGGCGCGGAGGAAAGGCGCGCATGCCGCCCTGTTCGATCAAGGCCAGTTCCTGTGGTCCAACTGGCCGCCATAGCGTCACAATTTGTCGCTCTGTCAATCTGCTCCTCCCATCCATGCTTGCCATCATCATGCTCGCCGGCAAAGCCTCAGCCGACACGCCGCGCTTCGATGCCTATGGCGTGCACGTTCAGCGCGGCAGCATCAAGGGCCGTATCCAAGTCGTGGAACCCGCAAGCCGGCGTTACACCGAGATGCTTCAAAGTGCGGTTGGAAAACCCGTGAATTTCGCGGGGCATTTCGTTCTGACGATTTGGGGCTGCGGCGCATCCTGCATCATGGGGGCGGCGATTGACGCGAAGAACGGCGCTATCTCGTGGCTTCCTTTCACCGTATGCTGCTGGTCCCGCGAGATCATGCAGCCGCTGGAGTACAGACCTGACAGCCGCCTGCTCCTGGTGCACGGAAGCCGCAACGAAAAGGGATCCGGGACACACGCATACCTCTTTGATGGCCACGCCTTCGCCCTTCTACCGCCTGCGAAGCCCTCCGCCGCTCCATAGTGCCAGCATGTCCGTCTCAACTCTTCGCATGACGCAGCGTGGAGACCGCCTGCCGCACGCCTCCTCGCCCTGACCACCGCCGCAAGCGCCCGGGCCTCGCTCAAGACATGACCGCTTTGACCAGGATCTGTTGCGCGGGATCGAGCCTGTCGGCGAGCGGGGCCGGCACACCTGCACGTCGCAGCATTGCCCCCGTCGCGTGAAAGGCGATTGCCGTCTGGCAATCGTCGCGCATCCGGACGAGCACGCGACGGGGAAGGTCGAGTGCGGCCAAAAGCGCCGCAAGCATGATCGGCGTACCGCCTCTGGGGTTTCCGTAGGTAAGCACGGTCGTCGGCGGCATCTCCAGCCCTGCCTCCCGCGCCACCGCATGGTGGTCAAACCGGCCGAAATGGGTCAGGCCGGCCTGGATGATTGCGGCAACAAGGCGCCCGACGGTATCTTCAAAAGGCACGGCCGATACGATCTCACGGATCTCCGTATCGCTCATGGCCGCGCCCGTCCCGCGTTCTTGCCGAAGCCGTTGTCCTTCCCCAGACGGCCGGGGATCCCAGCCGCTTGCTTGGCCCGGACTTAAACGTTGCGTGTATAGGATCGATCCTGCGTGTCCAGCACCCCGTTCCGTGTTCCTACGCACTTGCGAAGCGCGACGCAGGCTGATGTGCCGCGCATCTACGAGATGCGTCACGGCACGGCGGAGAACCGCCTGAACAATCCGGCGCTCGTCACGGACGCGGAGATCGCCTGGTATATAGGCGTGGGGACTTCTCTCGTCTCCGAGGATGCGGCGGGCGTGCAAGGCTTCACCTGCATGAATGACCAGACAGCTTATGTGTCGGCGCTCTTTGTCATCGATTGCGCCCAGGGGTGCGGCCATGGCACCCGCCTTCTCGACGCCGGCCTGAGCCGGCTTAGGGAAGCCGGACACAGGCAAGCGTTTCTCAGCACGGGCGCCGGCACCAAGGCGGCGGCGTTCTATCGCTCAAGAGGATGGCAGGACATGGGGACTAGTCTGCAGGGAGAAATGGTCCTCCGGCGGTGGTTATGATCAGCCGATGGCACTCCGCCGTGCATCGACGCAACCCAAGCGTCCTGCCATAGTGGCGGCCGCATGACCCAGGTTTTCAACACCGTTGCCCTGATCACCGCCCTGGTGGCAACCGCCGGCGCCCGCGCCGCCACGCTGAAGGTCGGCCCCGGCCAGCGCTACACCCAGCCCTCGGCCGCTATCGAAGACGCCAGCGCCGGCGACACCATCGCCATCGCCCCCGGCCAATACTTCGACTGCGCCAGCGTCCGCGCGCCCCGCCTGACCATCGAAGGCGTGGGCGACCCCACCCAGATCGTGCTGACCGACAAGGCCTGCGCCGGCAAGGCGCTGCTGGTCATCGACGCGCCGGACGTGACCGTGCGCAACCTGACGCTGACGCGCGCCCGCGTGCCGGACGGAAATGGCGCCGGCATCCGCATGGAAGGCGGCGATCTGACCGTGGACGGCGTGCACTTCGTCAACAACCAGAACGGCATCCTGACCGCCGCCGGCCCGTGGACCCTGACCGTCACCAACAGCGTGTTCGACCGAAACGGCGCCTGCAAGGAGGCCTGCGCGCATGGCATCTACGCGGGCTCGATCGACCGCGTGATCGTCCGCCGCTCCCATTTCATGGCCACCAAGGAAGCGCACCACATCAAATCCCGCGCGCGCTCGACAGAGGTGACCGGCTGCACGATCGAGGACGGTCCCAACGGCACCGCCAGCTACCTGATCGAAGCGCCCAACGGCGGCAGCTTGATCGTGCGCAACAACACGCTGGAAAAAGGTCCGCAGGCGGAAAATCACATGGCGGCCATCGTCATCGGCGATGAAGGCGTCACCCAGCCTACGCCGGAAATTACCATCACCAATAATACTTTTACCAACGATATGCCCAGCCATCGCACCGCGTTCGTCAACAACGATACGGCGACCGAAGCGCAGCTTAAAGGCAATCACCTGCATGGCTCTGTTGATGCGTTGCGGGGCGATGGCTCAAGCAATTAAGGAAGCGGTTCTTTTTTGAAAAAAAGAACCAAAAAACTTTTGAAAGTTTAGCGAGAAGCTTGGACATAGCGCCGGCCTGACAGACAGAAGTTTTTTGCTTCTTTTTTTAAAAAAAGAAGAACTTTCCTCCCAGAGACCACGCCATGCCCGTGCCACGCCTGCTGGCCAATTCCACCCTCTACTTCGCCGGCAACGTGGCCAGCCGCGCGGTCAGTTTCCTGATGCTGCCCTTCTACGGCCGCCATCTTTCGCCGAGCCAATACGGCGTGCTGAGCCTGATCGAGCTGTCCATCACCATCATCGCCATCGTCTTCGGCCTGCAGAGCATCGGCCAGACCCTCACGCGCATCTATCACGACCAGACCAGCGAGGAGCAGCGTGCCCGCGTGGTCTCCACGGCACTTATGGCCTCGCTGGCCGGCGCGGTCGTGGTCGCAGGCCTTGCCATCCTGTGCGCCGGGCCGATCGCGCGGGCGATCGCCTTGCCGGATCAGGTCAACCTGCTGCGCGCGGGGCTGACCGCGATGGTTTTTAGCACGGTGGGCGAGGTGGTGCTGGTCTATCAGCGCATCCGCGAGCGCGCGGGGTTCTTCCTGGCCTACTCGCTGATCACGCTGGGGCTGACTGTCAGCCTGAACATCTGGTTCATCGGCTGGCTGGGCTTAGGCGTGTGGGGTTTCGTCTGCAGCAAGCTAATCGTTTCCGGCGCCGGCAGCGTGTTCCTGATGGCGCATGCGTTGCGGGAAGTCGGCATAGGCTTTGTGCGTCGTCACGCAAGTGCGATGGCGCGTTTCGGCGCGCCGCTGGTGCTGTCTTCCGTCGGCTATTACGCCATCCATTTCAGCGACCGGCTATTTCTGGCCCATGTCAGCAAGGCCGATGTCGGCGTCTATTCCATGGCATACAATTTCGCCTTCCTGCTGAGCATTTTGGTGGGCGACAGTTTCGGCAAGAGCTGGAACGTCACCTTCTACAGCTACGCCGAAAGCGAGGGCTGGCAAGCCCGCTTCGTGCGCATCGGCACGTGGTTGTTCTACGTGCTGGCCGCCGCGGCCATTGCCATTTCCCTGCTGGGGCGGGACGTTCTGGTGCTGCTGCTGCCGGGCGCCTATGTGCCGCCCTTTCTGATGCTGCCGGTCTTGCTGCTGGGATATTTTTTTCGCGAGATCGGCGATTTTTTCCGCAACATCCTGCTGATCGACATGGGGTCGGGCCTGGTCGGCCGCATCGCGCTGGGTGGTGCCGCGGTCAACCTGCTGCTCAACTGGCTGCTGATCTCGGGGCCTCTCGGAATAGGGATCTGGGGCGCGGCGGCCTCCACCACGCTGACCTGGCTGCTCTATTGCGCGATCTGCTGGGAAGCGGCCCGGCGGGCACACGGCGTGTCGTTCAGCTTTTGGCCGCTGGCGCGCCTGGCAATGCTGGGATGCGTGGTGATGGCCGCGCACGCCGCCGCGCGCGTGGCCAACCCTTATGGCCAGTTGCTGGCGGATTTGGGCTGGCTGGCGCTGTTCTTGGCCTGCTCCACGCTCATCTACCTGGAAAGCGATTACCGAAAGGAGGCCATTGCCGTAGCGCGTGGCGCACTACTGACCGGGTTACGCTGGCGCCGCGTGCATGTGCCTGGAGAGCTGTGACGCCGGAGAGGCGATCAGCCTCAGCCTGTTACAGCTATTCCGCAAAGGCCTGTGTGCGCACCAGCCGCGCATACAACCCATCTGCCGCCATCAGCCCCGCATGAGTGCCCTGTTCGACCGCAACGCCGTCGGCCATCGCCACCACCAGATCCGCGTCCCGCACCGTGGAGAGACGATGCGCCACCACAATGGTCGTGCGCCCCGCGCGCAGCCGCGCCAGCGCCTCCTGCACCAGCGCCTCGCTTTCCGCGTCAAGCGCGCTTGTCGCCTCATCGAGCAGCAGCACGCGCGGGTTGCGCAGCAGCGCGCGGGCCAGCGCCACGCGCTGGCGCTGCCCGCCGGAGAGCCGGCCGCCATTGGTGCCGACGCGGGTATCCATTCCTTCAGGTAGCGCGTTGATGAAGATGTCGGCCGCCGCGGCTTCGGCCGCCCGCCAGATTTCCGTCATGGGCGCGTCGGGC
>CAXUNZ010000191.1:0-6954 GCA_964252525.1 uncultured Acetobacteraceae bacterium | reverse complement strand
GGCCGTGCTCGATGTGCATCATGATTACGCCTATGCGGGGCGGCAGACCGGCGACGTGGCCAGCAAGGTCAGCCTGGCGAGCGCCGCCGACCTGCCGGCGCTGAGCCTGACCGAGACAGTTCCGCCTGCCGATCCGCTGGCCGTGCCGGACGATGCCCCGCCCGCGGAAGAGGCGCAAATCGCGGCCGCGCGGCCTCATGTTATGCCGCTTGCCTATTCCAGCCAGGCGCTGGCGAAATTCTGGGGGCGGCCCATCAGCATTCGCGGCTGGGTGCTTGTTCCGCCGGACTACGATGCCGCAAAACCCGTGCTGTATCCGACGGTGTATTACTTGCCGGGCTATGGCTCGAGCCTGGCCAGCTTCACCGGGCGCATCGGCTACGTCGATGACGCCATGCGCCACCACCAGATGGCGCCGATGATCTGGGTGTTTTTGGATCAGTCGAGCCAGACCGGCACGCACGAATTTGCCGATTCCGTGAATAATGGCCCGTATGGCACCGCGCTGACGCGCGAGATCGTGCCGTATGTCGAGGCGCATTACCGCGTGCGGCAGGAGGCGGGGACGCGGTTTCTGACTGGCCATTCCTCTGGCGGGTGGGCGGCGTTGTGGCTGCTGACGCGCTATCCCGGATTGTTCGGCGGTGCGTGGGCGACATCGCCCGATCCGGTCGATTTTCATGATTTCTCGGGCGTGGATTTGTATGCGCCAGGGGCCAACATGTACACGGCGCCGGACCGCGGTAAGCGTCCGCTGGTGCGCGGGGAGGGGCAGGCCACGATCGAGAGTGCGGCCAGGCTGGAGCGCGTGCTTGGGGCGACTGGCGGGCAATTCTCCTCGTTCGAGTGGGTGTTCTCGCCGCGCGGGCCGGATGGACGGCCCGAGCCTTTGTTCGACCGCGACACGGGTGCGGTGGATCACGACGTGGCGGCGTACTGGGCCGAGAATTATGACATCACCGCGCGCATCGCCGGACATTGGCGCGTGTTGCAGCATGCGCTGACGGGCAAGATGCATGTCGTTGTCGGCACCGCGGATACGTTCTTCCTGGACGGGCCGGTGCGTCGGTTGCAGGCGGTGCTGGATCGGCTGGGGGCGGGTGCGTCCTTTACATACGTGCCAGGGCGCACGCATTTCGATTTATATCAGAAGGGTGACGATAAGCGGGGGCTGCTGAGGGATTTTGCGGCGGAGATGGCGAAGGCAGCCAGCACGGTGGCAGTGACCGGTTCGCGTTAAGGGTAAGAACGGCTGAGGGAGCAATGCCTGCCGTCAACCATTCGACGGGACTCAGCGCACGCCGTAGGCGCGCAAAAAGACATCGGCAATCGCGGGCTCCAGTAGCAACGCAGCCTGGCGATCCGCTGCAGCACCTGCACCACCCATTGCGTGCTTGGCTAGGCTACGACCAAAAAGAGCGGTGGCACTTTCAGGGTCAAGGTAGAGGGCTTTGTTGTAATCCTCGATCGCTTGCGCCCATTGCTTTGTCTTCAATTCAACCAAGGCACGGCCGGCACGTGCGTAAGCATTCCGCGGATGCTGAGCGAGGCTCGCGTCGCATGCCTCAGCCGCGGACTCCAACAGATCAATTCGGGCCGCGACATTGCATCGTACCGCGAGGAAGTCCCATGCTACCTCTGGATCTGATAATTTGAATGCGATGCCGAGCGTGCTGACAGCCTCTGCATTGGCATGCTGCTTTTCAAGAGTCAGACTGAGAAGTGCGTAAACGAGGGGCGCATTCATGGGGCGCTCCATTTTCAAGGCTGTCAGGAATTCATCGGCCGCGGGTCCGGCTTCGCCATCGACCAGCAGGTCCCACGCCAGGACTGCGTGCAAATATCCGGCATCGCTGCGCATGCGCATGACAACACGCACCTCCTTGGCAGCCGCGGCGGGATATCCTTGCGCGATCAAAATTTCGCTACGGTTCAAATGGAGATTTCCGTTGTTTGGATCGCGAGCGAGCTGTTCACGTTCTTTGCCAACGCCTCGGTGACCCTGCCCCTGGCCAGCACGGGATCGTAAAACGGGCCGGGAACAAGGTGGCTGCTGTCATAGTCGTCTGCGCGGCACTGCTGCGCCTGGCCAAGGTGGCAGGCAAGCAAAGTCAAAATTGCCGCGCGTGCCCGAATGTCTCTGATCACCCCTTGGGTCCGCGTGCTATCTGCTGCCCATTGCCACGTAATCCCGCTGCGCATGCCCCGTGTACACCTGCCGCGGCCGGCCGATCCGCTGCGTCGGGTCCTCCATCATTTCCTGCCATTGGCTGATCCAGCCTACCGTGCGCGCGACCGCGAAAAGCACGGTGAACATGCTGGTCGGTATGCCCATCGCTTTCAGGATGATACCGGAATAGAAATCAACGTTTGGATACAGCTTCTTGCTGATGAAATAGTCGTCGTGCAGCGCAATGCGCTCCAGCTCGACGGCCAGGTCCAGCAACTTATCGTCCTTGATGCCAAGCTCGGTCAGCACCTCGTGACACGTTGCCTGCATGATCTTGGCGCGCGGATCGTAATTCTTGTAGACGCGATGGCCGAAGCCCATCAGGCGCACATTGCTGTTCTTGTCCTTCACGCGCGCGATGAAGTCGGGGATGTGCGACACGTCGCCGATTTCCGCCAGCATCTTCAGCACGGCTTCGTTGGCGCCGCCATGCGCGGGTCCCCACAGGCTGGCGATGCCGGCGGCGATACAGGCGAACGGATTGGCCCCCGTCGAGCCGGCCAGGCGCACCGTGGAGGTCGATGCGTTCTGTTCGTGATCGGCGTGCAGGATCAGGATGCGGTCCATGGCGCGCGCGAGCACGGGATTGACGTGGTAGGGCTCGGCGGGCACCGCGTTCATCATGTAGAGGAAGTTTTCCGCGTAGCCGAGATCGTTGCGCGGATACATGAAAGGCTGGCCGATTGAATATTTGTAGGCCCACGCCGCGATCGTGGGCATCTTGGCGATCAGGCGAAAGGCGCTGATGCGGCGATGGTCGGGATTATTGATGTCCAGGCTGTCGTGGTAGAAGGCCGAGAGCGCGCCGACCACGCCGCAGATCACCGCCATGGGGTGCGCGTCCCGCCGGAAGCCGTTGTAAAACTGCCGAAGCTGTTCATGCACCATGGTGTGCAGCATCACGCCCCGTTCGAATTCGGCAAGCTGGGCGGGGCCGGGCAATTCGCCGTTCAGCAGCAGGCAAGCGACTTCGAGGAAAGTGGATTTTTCAGCGAGCTGATCGATCGGATAGCCACGATGCAGCAATATGCCTTCATCGCCATCGATATAGGTAATGCGGCTGTCGCAGGCCGCGGTGCCGCCATAGCCTGGATCATAGGTGAAAACGCCGAGATCGGCGTAGAGCTTGCGGATATCGGCGACGCTCGGCCCGATCGTGCCGGGCAGAAGCGGCAGCTTGGACGTGCGGTCCGTGCCTTCCATGGTCACGGTGAGGCTGCTCATTTTGGGTGTCCTGTGGTTGGGAAGTGCGTGGCCGAGAGACCGTCATGTCGTAGCGGGAGGGCCATGGAGGAAGGATAAAGGCGCAACCGACCACGGTGCAACCTTCGCACCCGCAGCATATAGGGCGGTATGCCGTCTTGACGGCGGCGGCCAGAACGTTTGTACGGTGGATGTCGTGGGTTGCCGGGGTAGGATGAGAGCTTTGCACGTGCCGGCGCTGGCCGCCTTGGCCTGCGCTTGCGGCGGGGCGGTCCGTGCCGCCCCGCCACCGCCCCATCCGGCGCCTGCCAGGACGGCGCCCGCGCCGCCGGCTTTGCACCCGCCGGCGAGTGCTCCCGTGATGGATGGTCCACCTGCCTTGGCCGTGGCCATCCCTCCAGGCGCCGCGGCCGAGGCGCTGCACGCTTTGCTGAAGCCTTATGGCGAGGCGACGTCAACGGTCGTGACAGACATCGCCTGGGACGGCGCATCGTTGGACGCCATCAAGCCGCCGCTGCCCGATCTTGTTCTGGTATCGGGCGCGTTGTTGCAGGCCGGCTGCCGCACGCAGGTGTTCGTGCATCTGGATTGGGGTGCGCTGGGCCGTGACCGTTATTTGCCGCAAGCCACCAGCGATTGCGGCGCCGGCGCCTATCTGGCCGCGACCGCGCTCGCCTGGGACCGCGACAAGCTGGCGGTCACGCCGGGCTGGACGGATTTTTGGGATGTGGCGCGTTATCCGGGCGGGCGCGGCTTGCGGCGCGCGGCGCGCGGCAATCTGGAAATCGCGCTGCTGGCCGATGGCGTGGCGGCGGGCGATGTGTACCGCACGCTGCGCAGCAATGACGGGCTGGATCGTGCCTTTCGCAAGCTCGATCAATTGAAACCCTACATCATCTGGTGGGACAAGCCCGATCAGCCGGCGCAATTGCTGGGCGCGGGGCGGGTGTTGATGACGTCGGGCCCGACAGAGGGCGTATTGCGCACGGGCGAGGCGGCGCACCGCCATTACGGGTTGCAATGGGCGGACAGTCTGGTCGATGTGCAAAGCTGGGCGATCATGCAGGGCGCGCCGCATCCCGCGGTTGCGATGGCGGCCTTGCTGATCGCCAGCGACATTGCGCGCCAGGCCGATTTTGCGCGCGCGGCCGGGCTTGGCCCGAGCACGCGCGGTGCGGTCGAGTTGCTGAGTGGCGCGGTCAAGGCGGGCAGCCCTTCGGCGCCGGCCAATCTGTCGGGAAGCTTGCAAATCGATGACGGATTTTGGTTGGAGAATGAGGCGAAATTGACCGCGCGGTTCGAGGCGTGGGCGTCCAAGTAATTTCAACCCGCCTTGAGGTTGAGACCTCAAGACTAGGGGCTCTGCCCCTGGACCCCGCTGGGGCCTGAGGCCCCAGACCCCCATTCGTTATACACCCGCGGAAACTGCGGCCAAATCTATCATTGGCGTCGCCCTAAAATGATGACGGGGGGTCTGGGGGGGCAGGCACTGCTCCCCCAGTTTTTCTTAGACAGGCTCAAGAGCCTTGACGATGCGCTGCGCGGCCGCGGGCATATCGTCTGGCACGTGGTAAAGTCCAAAGCCGACCCGCAGCACGTCACCGCGCGCATCCGTCACGATGCCGGACGCGGCCAGACGCGCCTGATACGCACCCGCCTGCGGCGAGCGATAGGCAAGAAAATTCCCGCGTTGCAGATCGGGGCCGTTCACAACCAGATCCCGGCTCGTCAGACCCGCAATCTCCGCGTCATCCAGCGCGTCCACGAAGGCTGCCTGGTTTGCCTTCGCACGCGCATGCGCGGCCGCCGCCCCAAGGCCGAGATTTTCCAGCCATCGCATCACCGCATTCAGCCGATGCAGTCCGGACGGATCGAAGGAGGCGCCCATGAAGCGGCTGCCATCCTGCGGATAGGCGACACGGCCATCGCCATGCGCGGAGAGCGCGCCGAAGGCGGCATACCAGCCCGTGTCGCGCGGCCGGGACGCCGTGCCGGGTGGGCAGGCGATGAAGCACGCGCCTTCGCCGGCGCAGGCATATTTGTAGCCCCCGGCAAGATAAAAGGCGCGGTGCTGAATAACCGACAGGTTCACGGGCAACGCCATGAAGGCGTGGTAGCCGTCTATGACCACCAGGGTTTCCGGCTCCGTCACGCATGCGACGAGTGCATCAATGTCGGGGACCACGAAGCCGGAATTGAAAAAGACATGGCTGCAAAAGACCATGTCGTGCGGCCGCGCCGCGGCTGCGGCCGTGAAGCGCGCCTGAAACGTGTCGAATGGCGTGACGGCAACGATCTCCAGGGTAATTAGCCCGTCTTCGGCCAGGCGCGCCGCCTGACGTGCGAAGCTGTGAAATTCGCCATTGGTCGTCAGCACGCGCGGCACGCTGGGGGTGGGCAGGGCGGAAAACAGGCGCATGACGAATTCATGCGTGTTCGGCGCGAACGCAATGCCGGTGGGATCGTCCAGGTGCAGATGGCGCGCGACATGGCCCTGCGCCTCGGGCAGGATTTCGCCGAAGACGCGGTCCCATTTGTCGTCCCACAAACGCGCGGCGTCCTCCCAGGCCTGCATGTGCGCGGCGTGCGTCACATCCGGCCAAAGATGGTGGCTGTGCGCGGCCAGATGCAGGCGTCCGCCGCCGGCGGTCAGCGCGCGGGAGAAATGGCCGGCAAGCGAGGGAATTGCGTTCACAGCTTTGTCCGCAGGGTCCACAACTCGGGGAAAAGGCGCAGCTCCAACGCGCGCGACAAATACGGCACGCCCGAGCTGCCGCCGGTGCCGCGCTTGAAGCCGATGATGCGCTCAACCGTGCGCAGATGGCGGAAGCGCCACTGCTGGAAACGGTCATCCACATCGACGAGCTTTTCGGCCAGGTCGTAAAGGTCCCAGTTGCCTTCGACATCGCCATAGATGGCAAGCCAGGCGGCCTCGACACGTTCGTCGGCGACATAGGGTAGGGACCAGTCGCGCGCAAGCTTGTCCGCCGGCACGGCAAAGCCGCGGCGCGCGAGCAGCATCAGCGCCTGGTCGTAAATTCCAGGCGCCTCCAGTGTCGTGCGCAGCAATTGGTATGGCGCGGGATCGTCGCCGTGGACATCAATCAGCCGGGAATCCTTGTTGCCGAGAAGGAATTCCAATTGCCGGTACTGGTAGGATTGAAACCCGGAGCTTGCGCCCAGATGCGGACGCAGGCGCCCATAATCGTGCGGCGTCATCGTGGACAGAACATCCCATGACTGAATGAGCTGAACCTGCACACGCCCCACGCGCGCCAAAATCTTCAGCGCATCCTCGATACGATCCTCGGCCAGAAACCGGGCGGCGGCGGTGAGCTCATGCAGCAGCAGCTTGATCCACAGCTCGGAGGCCTGGTGGATGACGATGAACAGCATTTCGTCATGATCGTCCGATCGCGGCTGTTGCGCCGCCAAAAGCAGGTCGAGGCAAAGATAGCCGCCATAGCCGGCCTCGCGCTTGACGTCCCAGATGATCGCGTTCTCGGCGCGTGTGGTCATGT
>CAXUNZ010000190.1:0-6959 GCA_964252525.1 uncultured Acetobacteraceae bacterium | reverse complement strand
GAGGAAGCTTCGTTCGCGCCTCCGCCCCCCCGGCCGAACGCAGGCGGCGCACCACCGCGCTACAGCGGCATCGCAGCCGGCGCGGGCACGCGCATGACCATCAGCTTTCGCCCTTTCCCGTTTTCGCCCGTACGGGTGCCGTGGGACGCCGAAATTTCAGAGTTCTTGTGGGACGATCACTTCTGCGACACCCAGGGCCGTGGACCATTTGCTTTCTGGCATCACTGCCATCGCATCGTGTCGGAGGGGCGCGCAGGCCTTGCCGGCTCGCTGCTGCGCGACGAAGTCGAGTACGAGCTGCCCCTCGGACCCTTCGGCGAACTCGCCCGCCGGCTCTTCGTCGAGCGCCAGTTCCAAAGCATGTTCGACTTCCGCCACAAACGCACTGCCGAGCTTCTGCCGCTCATGCGTCCACGCTAGCGACGCTGCCTAATGCGCCGTAAGCTTGCGCACCCGCTGATCGATAATCGCCGCGATCGGCCCGGCGGCCTTTTCAAGCGCCGCCTCGGCGGTCAGCCCGTACTTGCGCCGCAAATCTTCAGCCTTACCGTGTTCGATAAACTGATCGGGCCACCCCACCCTCACCAGCGGCACCGCGATCTCAAGGTCGTTCAGGCATTCAAGCACCGCCGAGCCGTAGCCGCCCGCAAGCACATGGTCTTCCAGCGTAATCAGCAGGCTGCACCGCCGGCCATATTCGGCCACGCAGGCCACGTCGAGCGGCTTCACAAAGCGCGGATCGATCAGCGCCGTACGCAGGCCCTGGGCCTCGAGCATCGCGGCCAGCCGCTCGCCTTCGCCCATCATCGCGCCCAGCGCAAAGATGGCCACATCCGAGCCGTCGCGCAGCACCTCCGCCTTGCCGATCTCGAGTGCCGCCGGCTGCGGCTTGATCGGCACATCCGGGCCCGTGCCGCGCGGGTACCGAATCGCCGAAGGGCCCTCATGCAGCATCGCCGTGTACATCATGTCGGCCAGGTTGTCTTCATCGCGCGGCACCATGTGGATCAGGTTGGGCACCGATCGCAGGTAGCTGATATCGAACAGGCCATGATGCGTCGGGCCGTCGTCGCCCGACAAGCCGCCGCGGTCCATGCAAAAAACGACCGGCAGGTTCTGCAGCGCAACATCGTGCACCACCTGGTCGAACGCACGCTGCAGAAACGTCGAGTAAATCGCGCAAAACGGTTTGTAGCCCTTGGTCGCCATGCCCGCGGCAAAAATCACGGCATGCTCTTCCGCAATCCCCACATCGAAGTAGCGATTCGGGTGGTGCGGACGAAACAGGTCGAGCGCGGTGCCATTCGGCATGGCAGCCGTAATGGCAACGACCTTGTCGTTACGGTCCGCCAGCCGGGTCAGCGATTCGGCAAAAACCTCCGAATAAGTTTTCTGGCCGGCCTTCTTCGTTTCCCCCGTTTCCGGATCGTAAGGCCCCAGCCCGTGGAACTTCTTCTGCCCTTCAATCGCCGGCTGAAAGCCGCGTCCCTTCTGTGTGATCGCATGAAGAACCACAGGCTTGTTTTGCTGTTTCAGAAACTTGAATGTTTCGATCAGCAGCGGCAGATTATGCCCATCCAGCGGACCGAAGTAGCTGAGGCCGAATTCTTCAAAAATCATGCCCCGTCCAACAATGCCCTTGGCCGCTTCTTCCGCCTTGCGCGCGACGTGCCGGGCCGCCTTGCCGCCGAACTTTTCGACCAGCCCCGCAGCCTTGTCGTGCAGGCTGTTGTAGGTCGAGTTGGTGACAATCTTGTGGAAGTACTCCGCGATCGCGCCCACGTTTTTGTCGATCGACCACTCATTGTCGTTCAGCACAATAATCAGCCGCTTGGTCTGCGCCGCGATGTTGTTCAACGCTTCGAAGCTGATGCCGTTGGTAAACGCGGCATCGCCGGCCAGCGCCACAATGTGCTCGGAGCCGCCCGACATATCGCGCGCCACGGCCATGCCTAAAGCCGCTGAAAGTGCAGTACCCGCGTGGCCTGCGCCATAGCTGTCGTGCTCGCTTTCGGTCCTCAGCATAAAGCCGTTCAGGCCGCCCGGCTGGCGAATGGTATGGAACTGGCGCTCGCGCCCGGTCAGCAGTTTATGCACGTAAGCCTGGTGGCTCACGTCGAAAATCAGGCTGTCGACCGGCGTGTCGAACACCACATGCATCGCAATCGTCAGTTCCACCACGCCCAGGTTCGGCCCTAGGTGGCCGCCGGTCTTGGCGACGCCCTGAATCAGCCGTTCGCGAATCTCCCCGGCAAGCCGCGTAAGCTCTGCGATCGAGAGCTTCTTCACGTCCCCCGGCGAGTTGATCGTTGCAAGTATGCTACCCATTGCCATCCGTATAGACCCAGCTTTTAAGTATACGACGCGCGGCAAATTTGCTTTGACTACATCGCTGCCCCTTCGAGCACCGCTTCACTCGGACGCTCGCTGCCGAACTCGCCTTCCCAGCGCGCAATCACAGCAGATGCCAGGCAGTTCCCCACCACATTTACCGTCGTACGGCCCATGTCCATCAGCGCGTCGATGCCCAGGATCATCGCGATCGGCGCCGTGGGCAGGCCGAAGGTCGCCGCGGTCGCAAGCAGCACCACCAGCGTCGCCCGCGGCACGCCGGCCACGCCTTTCGAGGTCAGAATCAGCGTGCCCATCATCAGCAGCTGCTGCGGCCAGGGCATGTGGATGCCCGCCGCCTGCACCACGAAAATGCTCGCCAGCGCCAGGTAAAGGGTCGAGCCATCCAGGTTGAAGCTATAGCCCGTCGGGATCACGAACGAGACGATGCGCGCCGGCACGCCCAGCGCTTCCATGTTCTCCATCGCGCGCGGCAGCGCGGCCTCGCTGGTGGCGGTGGCGAAAGCGATTGTCGCGGGTTCGGCCACGGCGGCGATAAAACGGCGGATCGGAATCCGCGCAAGCAGCGCCACCGGCAGCAGCACCAGCACCGCAAACGCGGCCAACGCGCCATACAGCGTCAGCAGCAGCTTCAGCAGGTTCACCAGGATGCCCAGCCCCATGTTCCCCACCGTGTAGGCCATGGCCGCGCCCACGCCCACCGGCGCAAAGTACATTACCACATTGGTAAACTTGAACATCACCTCCGCCATCGACTCCGTAAGCCGCAGAATCGGCTCCCGCCTGGCGGCGCTCACGGTCGCAAGCGCAATCCCGAAGAAAACGGCGAAAACCGCGACCTGCAGTATCTGGCCTTCGGCAATCGATTTCGCAATGTTTTCCGGGAAAACGTGGAGCAGAAAGTCATCCCAGTGGGTCGGCGCGACCTTGGCGATCGAATCCGTTGCCGCCGCGGCCACCGGTAGCGTAAGCCCCACGCCGGCCTTCGAAAGGTTGATCGCCACCAGGCCGATCACAAGCGCAAGCGTCGTCAGCACCTCGAAATAGATGAGCGACTTGATGCCCATCCGGCCGACCTGCTTCAGATCTCCATGGCCCGCGATACCCGTAATCAGCGTCGCCAGAATCAACGGCGCCACGATGGCTTTGATCAGGCGGAGAAAGATGTCCGAGAACACCCGCAGGTGGACCGCAAACGCCGGCGCATCAAAGCCGATCTGCGCACCCGCGATCATGGCGACAAAAATCCACGGCGTCAGCGTACGCCGACCCGCCGCCACCAGCGCGAACAGCCCGACCGCCAGCCAGCGCAATACCAGCGGCGCGAGCGAGTGCGCCGGCAGCACAAAACTCGGCGCATAAAGAACAATTGCGGCGGCGATCAGGACCGGCTCAAACCTGCGGATGGACATTGCTGGCGAGCATAGCAGACCGTAGCCCCTGCGCTAACGGGATTGCAGCGCAAATCGGCTGGCAGCGAGGCGAAGCCATCTAACCTGCAAAGCGTCTAAACACCAGAACGTCACAAACCAGAGGAGTAGCATATCGCCATGAAGCGGCTTCAACTCACTGGCCTGTCTGCCGTCGCCCTTGCGGCAGCCGCCTGGCCCATGCAGCTGCCGGCGCAGGCCCCCGGGGTCGTGCCTGGCACGGCCGCAACCAGCGGCTACCGGATCATCAGTCCGGCCGTGCAGCCGACGCTCACCCCTGGGCAGCTACAACTGATGGAGCTCGAAGCACGCTTTCAGGAGTCGGTCAAAGAAGGCGGCGGCAAGGCCTTCGCGACCTGGTTCACCGACGATGCCGTCGCCCTCAACAACGGCAAGCCGGCGGTGCTCGGGCGCGGAGCCATCGCACTCGAGGCCAACTGGGATGCCGCCCAGTACCAGCTCGTCTGGGTTCCCCAGGGCGCGCAAATGGGCCCGTCAAACGACATGGGCTTCACCTGGGGCCACTACGAGGGCCGTTCGAAAGACCGCAACGGCCAGCCCATCGTTACGGCGGGGCGCTACATGACCGTGTGGCGGAAGCTCCCCGACGGCAACTGGAAAGTCGCCATGGATGCGAGTTCGGACGACGTTCCCGGTGCCGGGGAGTGCTGTTCCCTGCCCAAACCCTAGTCCCCTCTTCGGATTCGATTACCTCAATTACGAAAGTTACCCATGGCTGCGTCTAACGGGGGAGAGTCACGCCTAAGCCTTTGCCCTAGCATGAGATAGGAAGCATGAAAACGCCAGGCCAGGACTCCGCGTCGCGACTCGCCGCGCTCGAAGAATACGAGCTGGGCGGAGCTGCACCTGATCCTGCCATCGCCGAGATCACCTCGCTCGCCGCCGAAATCTGCAATACGCCCATGGCAGGCATTTCGCTCGCTATGGGCGACGGCCTGCTCTTCCAATCCAGGGTTGGGCCGGGCCCGGCACGGCTGCCCCGCGGGAGCCGCGTGCCTTGCGCCAGGTGTATTCGCGGTGAGGGCGTTTACGAAATCAGCGATGCGCGCTACCACGAAGACTTCCGGCCCGATGGCATCATGATCGCGGGCCGCGCCTACCGCTTCTATGCCGGCGTCCCGCTCACCACTCCCGGCGGCATCAACATCGGCTGTCTTTTCGTGCAGGATTCCATGCCCCATACCCTGACCGAAAAGCAGAAGCGCGCGCTGGTTACGCTCAGCCGCCAGGTCATCAACCGCTTCGAGCTCAACGCCCAGTTACGCCATCTGGAGCGCGACCGCGGCATGCGTACCCGGGCGGAGCAGGCGCTCACAGTCGAGCGCAATTTCGTCTCAACGGTGCTCGACACTGTAGCGGCGCTGGTTGCGGTATTCGATACCGCCGGCCGCATTGTGCGCTTCAACCGCGCCTGCGAGCAGGTGTCGGGCTACGCCTTCGAGGCGCTGGTAGGCCGTTATCTCTGGGACAAGCTCATTCCCCAGAACGAAATCCCCGAGGCAATCGAGAATTTCGAGCGCCTGCGCTCCGGCAAGTTTCCCGCCAGTTTTGAAAACCGCTGGCAGCACCGCGACGGTTCCCTGCGGCGCATCGCCTGGTCCGCCACCGCGCTAGTCGATGGGCAGGGCCAGACTTCCTTCATCATCGCCACCGGCATCGACGTCACGGTGCAGCGCCAGGCCGAGGTCACCTTGCGCGAAAGCGAAGCCCGCTACCGGCAGCTGGTCGAAGGGTCGCTGGGCATGGTCTGCACCCACGACCTGCACGGGACGCTCCAAAGCGTCAACGCCCACTCCGCCGAAAGCCTCGGCCGCACAGTCGACGAGATGGTCGGGCACGACCTGCGCAGCTTCATGCCCGAGCGCTACCGCGACGCCTTCGGCTTGTACCTGCGCCAGATTCGCCAGACCGGCGAAGCCCAGGGCCGGCTGCAGCTTAGCCATCTCGATGGCGATATCCGCATCGTCGCCTACCGCAACAAGCTCATCGATGTGCCGGGCACCCCGGCTTACGTGCTTGGCTTCGGCGTCGATATCTCCGAGCAGGTGCGGGCCGAAGAAAAACTCCGCGCTCTCATCCATCAGTCGAACTCGATCCTCGAAAGCGTCGGCGACGGCATTTACGGCGTCGACCTCGAAGGCCGCGTCACCGTCATCAACCCCGCCGCGGCCCAGATGCTCGGCTATCGCCCCAACGAGCTGCTCGGACGCAACCTGCACCAGCTCATCCTGCACACCCGCGCCGACGGCACCCCGTATCCAGAGCACGAAAGCGCCGTCATGACCAGCATCCGCAACAGCGCCAGCGGCCAGGAGTCGGCACGCGTCTCCACGGAAGTTTTCTGGCGCAAGGATGGCACCAGCTTCCCTGTGGAATACGTCGCACGGCCCCAAATGGACGCGCGCGACGGCGGCCGCAAAGCCGCGCCCATCGGCGTCGTTGTCGCCTTTACCGACACTACCGAACGCCGCGCCCTCGACAAAATGAAGGACGAGTTCATCTCCACCGTCTCGCACGAGCTCCGGACACCCTTGACCAGCCTCCGCGCCGCGCTCGGCCTCGTCACCGGCGGCGCCCTGCAGACCCGGCCAGAAAAGATGCGGCAAATGCTCGAGATCGCCATCGGCAACACCGACCGGCTCATCAAGCTCGTCAACGACATCCTGGATATCGAGCGCATCGGCAGCGGCAACTCGGAGCTCCACACCGCCCACCTCGAAGCGCAGGCCCTGCTCGAGCGCGCCGCCGGCCTGCAGCACGCGGCGGTGCTCAAGGCAGGGGTCCGGCTCACGGTCGCAGGAAACGGCGTCCAGGTCTGGGCGGACCCCGACCGCATTCTCCAGGCGCTCAGCAACCTGATCTCGAACGCCATCAAATTTTCATCCCCCGGGGGCAACATCCGCATCACGGCCAGGCTGCTGGATCAGCACGAGGCGCAGTTCGATGTCAGCGACGAGGGCCGCGGCATCCCGCCCGACAAGCTCGAACACATCTTCGAGCGCTTCCAGCAGGTGGACGCTTCGGATTCCCGCGCCATGGGCGGCACCGGCCTCGGCCTCACCATTTGCCGCAGCATCATCACCCAACACGGCGGGCGCATCTGGGCCACCAGCCCGCCGGGCGAGGGAGCGACCTTCCACTTCACCCTCCCCACCC
>CAXUNZ010000189.1:0-7001 GCA_964252525.1 uncultured Acetobacteraceae bacterium | reverse complement strand
TTGCCGGCATTGATCACCACCGCCCGTGCCCGCCCGCCGCTCAGCGCCTGCCGGCACCAATCGATCGGCGCACCGGGGCACTTGTTGCGCGTGAAAACGCCCGCAACGGTGGTTGCGGGCGCCAATTCCACCAGAACCAGGTCCGTGCGCCCCTGGTAGCGTATTCCCGCCGCCGCCGCCCCCAGCCTGACGCCAGCCAGCGGCGGCAGGTCGGGCAGGGGCACGGCCAGCGGACCCGGCACGCCCTTGGGCACCGCCATGGAAGCGGCGAAGACTACTTGCCCGCGGGCGCCGGGGCCGGCTTGGCCGCGGGACGCGGCGGCAGAGCCGGCGCGCCTCCAGGCGGCACGGCCGAGCCATCCGCGTTGAACACCTGAATTTTCACCTGGGACTTGGCCTGGGCAATCACGGCCTGCACCTGCTGCTGCTGAACCTCCTGCTTGATCTGGTCGTGCACCTGATCATAGGTCGGCGGCTGGGACGTGCGCGTCTCCAGCACCTGAATCACGTGCCAGCCATAGCGCGTATGCACAGGCGTATGCGTGTATTCGTTCGGCTTGAGCTTGAAGGCGGCGTCGGAGAACTCCGGCAGCATATCTCCCTTCTTGAAAAAGCCCAGGTCGCCGCCGTTCTGCGTCGCCGCATCCTTGGGATCGCCGTACTTCTTCGACAGATCCTCGAACTTCGCACCCTTCTCGAGCTGCGCGATCACGTCCTTCGCCTTGGCCTCGCTATCGACGAGCACGTGGCGCGCATGGATTTCCTGCTCGCCCGGCTTGCCCGCATATTCCTTGTCATACTGCGCCTTGATTGCGTCCTCGTTCACCTTGGGCAGCACGGCGCGACGCAGCGCCGCACTTTCCAGGATCTCGTCCGCCGCCATCTGCATCTGCTTCTGCACGGCCGGATCATGGTCCAGCCCCTGCTTGTGTGCCTGCACCAGCAGCGCGCGCCGGCTGATCAGGCTTTCGATCAGCTTGGGGAAAAGCTGCTGCGGCGGCACCTGCTGGGCCACCTGCGGCGGCAATTGCTGGGCGGCGGCGGCCACGTCCGACATGCGGATCGCATCGCCGTTTACGGTCGCCACCACGGTGTTCGGGCTGGGCGCCGCCGCGTGCGGCGCAGGCTTGGGCGCCTGGGCCAGAGCCGCGGCGGTTAAGCCGGCCACCGACAGGGCCGTGGTGATGGGCAGAAGGCGCATGGTATCCTCGGACAGAAAGGTGCGGCCTTATGGCGGATGGGCCTGGGGTTCACAACCTTGGCACTGATGAAAAAACGAAAGGCCAGGCCTCTGGCCGCGCAACCCTCGCCTGACGCGGTGGCACCCTGCTGGAGCCGGCGGCCCCAGCCCCCAATTTGTTGACCAGTCTAGGCGTCCAACCTATCTCAGCCCCTTCCCCGGAAGCACCTCATGTTCCAGACCATCGCCCGCGCCGTCTTCGGCACGTCCAATGACCGCTCCCTCAAGGCCTTCCAGCGCCGCGTCCCGCGCATCGACGCGCTGGAGCCGACCATGACTGCGATGGACGACGCCACCCTGCGCGCCCAGACGGACGCCTTTCGCGCCCGCCTCACCGCCGGCGAGAGCCTCGATGACATCCTGCCCGAGGCCTTCGCCACCGTCCGTGAAGCCTCCCGCCGCGTGCTGGGCATGCGCCATTTCGATGTCCAGCTCGTCGGCGGCATGGTCCTGCACGATGGCCGCATCGCGGAGATGAAGACCGGCGAGGGCAAGACCCTGGTCGCCACCCTGCCCGTGTACCTGAACGCCATTGCCGGAAAAGGCGTCCATGTCGTTACGGTCAACGACTACCTCGCCCAACGCGACAGCGGCGAGATGGGCCGCCTCTATGGCTTCCTCGGCCTGACCACCGGCGTCATCATCCACGGCATCTCCGATGACGAGCGCCGCGCCGCCTATGCCTGCGACGTCACCTACGGCACCAACAACGAATTCGGTTTCGACTATCTGCGCGACAACATGAAGTACCGGCTGGAAGACATGGTCCAGCGTGACTTCAACTACGCCATCGTCGATGAAGTCGACAGCATCCTGATCGACGAAGCCCGCACGCCGCTGATCATCAGTGGCCCGTCCGAAGACAGCTCCGACCTCTACCGCACCGTCGATCTCGTCATGCTCGAGTTGGTCCGCGACAAGGCGACCTACGAAAAAGACGAAAAGATGAAAACCGTTCACCTCACCGAGCAAGGCTCGGAAAAGGTGGAGGATATGCTGCGTGCCGCCGGCATCATCACCGAAGGCAACCTCTACGACATCTTCAACGTCTCGGTCGTGCACCACGTCCAGCAGAGCCTGCGCGCGCACACGCTGTTTTCGCTCGACGTCGATTACATCGTGCGGGACGACAAGCTGGTGCTGATCGATGAATTCACCGGCCGCATGATGGAAGGGCGGCGCTACTCCGAGGGCCTGCACCAGGCGCTGGAAGCCAAGGAACACGTCACCGTCCAGCAGGAAAACCAGACGCTGGCGACGATTACTTTTCAGAATTATTTTCGCCTCTTCCCCAAGCTTGCGGGCATGACCGGCACGGCCATGACCGAGGCCGACGAGTTCATGGAAATCTACAAGCTTTCGGTTGTCGAAATCCCCACCAACGTGCAGGCGATCCGCGTCGACGGCGATGATGAAGTCTACCGCACCGGCCGAGAGAAATTCGATGCGGTCACCACGCTGATCGAAGAGGCCAAGAAGCGCGGCCAGCCCGTTCTCGTCGGCACCGTCAGCATCGAAAAGAGCGAGCTGCTGAGCGAGCTTCTGACCAAACGCGGCGTTAAGCATTCCGTGCTGAACGCACGCTTCCACGCGCAGGAAGCCAGCATCATCGCCCAAGCCGGCGCGCCAGGCAGTGTCACGATCGCCACCAACATGGCTGGCCGCGGCACCGACATCAAGCTCGGTGGCAATGTCGATATGCGCCTCAGCCGGGAGCTCAACTCCCAGGCCGGGCCCGACATCGCCGCGGCGCACGAATTGGCCATTCGCGCGGAGATGACCGAGGCGCACGAGGAGGTCAAAAAATCCGGCGGCCTGCTCGTCGTCGGTACCGAACGCCACGAGTCCCGCCGCATCGATAATCAGTTGCGCGGACGTTCCGGGCGCCAGGGCGATCCCGGCGCCTCGCGCTTCTTCCTCAGCCTCGAAGACGATCTGATGCGCATCTTCGGCAGCGAGCGGATGGGCGGCATGCTCCAGCGCCTCGGCCTGAAGGAGGGCGAGGCGATCATCCATCCTTGGATCAACAAGGCGCTGGAAAAGGCCCAGAAGAAAGTCGAGGCGCGCAACTTCGACACGCGCAAGAATCTACTGAAATACGACGACGTCATGAACGACCAGCGCCGCGAAGTGTATGCCCAGCGCCGTGAGTTCATGAACTCGGCGGACGTGTCGGTCACCGTCGCCGAAATGCGCCAGGAACTGGTGGACGATCTGGTGCGCGTGCGCGTGCCCGAACGCGCCTTTGCCGAACAATGGCAGACAGAGGATTTGGCCGCGGATATCAAGCGCATCTTCAACCTCGACCTGCCCATCGTCGATTGGGGCCGCGAGGAGGGCATCGACGAGAACGGCCTGCGCGAACGCATCAACGCCGCGGTCATGGAAGCGGCGATGGCCAAGGCCGGCAAATTCGGCCCCGAGGTGATCCGCTACATAGAAAAATCGCTGCTCCTGCAGGTCTTCGACACGGTATGGAAGGAACACCTCCTGGCGCTTGACCATTTGCGCCAGGGCATCGGCCTGCGCGCCTACGGCCAGCGCGATCCGCTTAACGAATACAAATCCGAGGCTTTCGCGCTGTTCAACGCCATGCTGGACGATATGCGCGAGCGCGTTTGTTCCATGCTCGCGCGCGTGGAACTCTCCGCCGAGCCGCCGCCCATGCCCCAGCCCGCGTTCGGCCGCATGATGGAGAACCATCCGGACGCCATGCTCGGCGGCGGCGTGGACGTGGCGGAAATGGATCCCATTCAATTGACGATGGGAACGGCGCCTTTGATAGATGTGAACGACCCTTCGACCTGGGCCGGCGTGTCGCGCAACGCCCCTTGCCCGTGCGGGTCGGGCAAGAAGTTTAAGCATTGTCATGGGCAAGTGAGGTAGGAAAAGACCTGGGGGGATGTGCCATCCCCCCAGACCCCCGTCATCATTTCAGGTGTACGCCAAAAATCGACGGGGGGTCTGGGGGGAATGGAACATTCCCCCCAGGTCTTTTTCAAGGACGTTCCAATGCGCATCGAAGCCATCGCCATCGGCAACAACCCGCCCGAAGACGTCAATGTCATCATCGAAGTCCCCATCGGCGGCGAGCCCATCAAATACGAACTCGACAAGAAAGCCGGCACGCTCGTAGTCGACCGCTTCCTGCACACGCCCATGCGCTACCCCGGCAATTACGGCCTGGTGCCGCACACGCTGTCCGATGACGGCGATCCGATCGACGTGCTCGTCGCCAGCACACGTCCCATCATTCCGGGTGCCGTCATCAACGTCCGCCCCGTTGGCGTACTGCGCATGGAAGACGAAAGCGGCGGCGACGAGAAAATCATCGCAGTCCCATCAACGCACCTGACCAAACGCTACATCAACGTGCACAACTACACCGACCTGCCCACGATTACGGTGGAGCAGATCGCCCATTTTTTCGAGCACTACAAGGATCTTGAACCAAATAAATGGGTCAAGCTCCTGGGCTGGGGCGATGCTGGGGAAGCCCGGGAATTGATACGGGAAGCCATCGAGAGGGCACAGCTCTAGCCGATCCGCCCCTTCGCCCGACCTCGTGGCGGAAAACGGCCGAGCCTTCACTAAGGCTATTGCCTAACGATCACCCAAGTGATACTTAGGCACATGCTTAACCAAGCACCAGACCTCGACGGCCTGTTTCGCGCGCTCGCGGACCCCACGAGGCGAGCGATGATCGAAACGCTTAGCCGCGGCCCGGTGCCGGTCAGCGCATTGGCGCGGCCGTTCTCAATGTCACTGCCTTCGGTCATGCAGCATCTCGGCATTCTTGAAGCCGCGGGATTGGTGCGCTCGGAAAAGCTCGGGCGTATCCGGACATGCTCAATCCAGACCGAAAAGCTCAACCTTGCGGAACAATGGATCAGCGCCAGGCGCCAGGAATGGGAAGGCCGGTTCGACCGCCTGGAGCAATATCTCACAGCAATGACGGACGGAGGTGACTCGGATGACCCAGCCGGCTGAAGCAATCAAGGCCATGCCAGCGGACCAACCGCCGCCATTGCGAACATCCCGAGTTTTCCAGGCTCCACGCCAAACGGTATTCCGCGCCTGGAGCACGGCCGAGCACGTAAAAAACTGGTTCAGTCCGCAAACCTTCAGCGTCGCCGAGGCAAAGGTCGAAATGTGGGTTGGCGGCGCCTTTGAAGTCTGCATGCTCTCCCCCACCGGGGAAAAGCACTGGGTTCGCGGCGTCTTTGTCGAGGTTGCGCCTTACAGCCGGCTGGTGATCGACATGCACGCAGCGGGCCTGCACGACCGCCGGCTGTTCCGCGCCTACACCGAAGTCACGTTCGCGGATGCGCCAGGTGGCGGCACGCGGATGGACGTGGTGCAAACCTACACGTTCCTCGATGCGTCGGTGGCGGCACCAATGATCGCCGGCGCGGCGGAGGGCTGGCGCGCAACCCTCGACAAATTGGAGCAGGAAGTGGCGCGTATGTCGTCAACACATCAGATTTCAGGAGCACGCCAATGAGCAAGATCGTCACCTGCCTATGGTTCGACCACGGCGAGGCGCGCCGGGCCGCGGAGTTCTACGCGGCCACCTTTCCCAACAGCCATGTGGAGCCAGTCCAACACGCCGCTGCCGATCGCCCCGGCGGCAAACAGGACGGCGAACTGACCGTCGAATTCACCGTGCTCGGTCAGGCTTTCGTCGGATTGAATGGCGGTCCCACATTCTCGCCGACCGAGGCGGTGAGCTTCCAGGTCATGACGGAAGATCAAAGTGAGACTGACCGATATTGGGACGCGCTCATCGGCAGTGGCGGCCACGAAGGCCGCTGCGGTTGGTGCAAGGACCGCTGGGGCTTTTCCTGGCAGATCCTGCCGCGTTCGTTAATAGCCGCGCTGAAAGACCAGGACCGCGCCGCCGCGAAACGCGCGATCGACGCCATGATGACCATGCGCCGGATCGACATTGCGCGCATCGACGCGGCGCGCGCCGGGGAAATCGCGGCTTGACGATGTGGGAATGTGCCGCCCCCACACTCCTTCATTCTAGAGCCGGCACAGGCGGAGAGCGCAGGAGAGGATTGTACATCCTCAACCTCCGCCTGAATGGCAAGGTCGCCAATTCACACAAAAACGTTTCTTGCCGTGTTCCTGTTGTGTTCACTATGGTTCGCATCATGAACACCCCAGTCAGAATGCTGCGCGCCAGCGCAGACCGCACCATCCATTCCAGCCCCTTCCTCACGCCCCGAGAGCGCGAGAGGCGGGAGACAATCATCAATGCCGGCCGCACCGTCATGGCGCAATTCGGCCGTCACGCCATCAAAATGGCCGATTTCGCCGCGGCCATACGCATCTCGCCCGCCGCCATACGCCGTCATTTCGCGGATCTGGATAATCTGCTCGGCACCATCCTGCGCGACCACCTCAACGCGATTGCCAAGGCGCTCGGCGCCGTGCCGCTCGATGCGCCCGACCGCCAGGCCGCTCGCCGCGCCGCCTACCTGGCCGCCACGCGCACCGCCCTCGGCGCCCTCACCGAGGCGCATCTTCTACTCATCCGGGATCGTCACCTGCTGCCGCCCGACGAACGGGAGAGTGTGGAAGCCATTCGCGCCAATATCGGGGACATCATCGCCGGCGCCCAATCGGACCTCGCGCTAGCCCTGCTGGACACGCCGCAAATCCACCCCAGTCAGATGGAGGCAGCCTTGGCCGTCATGCTCGCCATCCCCATCCAGCTCGAGGCGCCGGCGGCAAGCCAGCCCGAGTTCGAGGC
>CAXUNZ010000188.1:0-7013 GCA_964252525.1 uncultured Acetobacteraceae bacterium | reverse complement strand
GCCCGGCCGCTTGCGCGCCCGCCACGGCTGGCTGCGCGGGTGCCGCAACCGGCCGGGCAGCCGCGGCGGGTCGATGCTGCGTTTGCACGGGGACGGATGGCACCGACGCGGGCTGGCGGCGGCTGGCGCGGGGCGGGACTGACGGCGCGGGCTGCTGCGCGCCTGACGCCGCAGCCTCGATCGATGGCGACGCGGGCAAGAGAGCGGTTGCCGGCGTGACGGAAAGAGTGCCCGTCTTGCCCGTGGCCACCCGCGCGTCCTGCCCGGCCTGTTGCAACAGGGTGGCAAAGCGCGCGCCCCCTTGCGCCTGGGCCGCTTGGGGCTGCCCGGGTGCCGCCAGGGCGGCCAGAACAGCGCGTGTCGGTGCGGCGTGGTGAAAGGACATGGCAGGCCTTGAGGTCGTGCGCAAAGCCCTGTGCAAAGCCCGCACCACTCGCCGCGTGCAGGCCGCGCCTGCAATTGGATGCAAGCCGCAGCAGGCACGCGGCAGTTTCTGCCGGGCACGATGTGCCCCTGGGCCGGGCTCGCGGACCGTCCGGAATGGCGCCGCGCCCCGTAAAAGGCCGCCAAGGTTGCGGCCTGCGGCATTGGCACGATTCGTGCGCCACGCTGCTCGGCCGAACTCATTCGGCGCGAAGGAGAACCCTCATGTCCCTACTCGGCGCGATGAGCACGGCCATCAGCGGCTTGAACGCACAATCCGCGGCGTTCACCAATATTTCGGACAACGTCGCCAACAGCCAGACCACCGGCTTCAAGGGCGTTGAGACCAACTTTACCGATTACCTGACCACCAGCACGGCAACGACGAATTTGTCGGGTTCGGTCGTCACGAAACCCGATTACCTCAACAACGTGCAGGGTTCGATTTCGCAAAGCTCGGATCCGCTGGCGCTGGCCATCAGCGGCAACGGCTTCTTTGCCGTGTCCCAGCAGGACGGAACCGGGCTGAACAACACGCCCACCTTCAGCCAGCAGCAATATTATACGCGCGCCGGCGATTTCACGCTGAACGCCAATGGCTATCTCACCAACAGCGCCGGCGAGTACCTCAACGGCTATTCGGTCGATTCTAAGACAGGCGCGGTCAACTCCTCCGAACTGCAGCCCATCACCGTGGCGCAGACGCAGTTCACGCCCGTCGCCAGCTCGCAGATTTCGCTGCTGGCCAACGTGCCGGCCACGCCCAGCTCATCAAGCAACCTCTCCAGCCAGGTCTCGCTCTACGATGCAACCGGCACGCCGCACGAAATGACGACAAGCTGGACGCAGACCGGCCAGAACAACTGGACACTGACCCTGACTTCGCCGGACGACACGACGGGGCCGACCACGGGGACGGTCAACGTGACGTTCGGTTCTGACGGCACGCTGCAATCGCTGAGCGGGGCCACCGGCAATGTCGCCGTCAACGGCACAGGTTCGGGCACGAACACGCCAGCCAGCGTCACGTTGACGCCGACCTTCGATGGCGCGGCGCAGCCCATTACGCTCAACCTCGGCGATTTCGGCAAGGCCAACGGCGTAACGCAGTTTGCCGGCAGCGATTACACGCTCTACAGCATCAACCAGAATGGCGCCGCACCCGGCTCCTTTACCGGTATTTCAACCAGCGACACGGGCGCGGTCACGGCCAATTACAATAACGGCCAGACCGTCACGATCGCGCAGATACCGCTGATCACCTTTGCCGATCCCAATGCGCTGCAGCGCCAGAACGGCCAAGCCTTCACGGCCACGGTGCAGTCCGGTGTGGCCATCGCGCAGAATCAGAACCAAAACGGCGCCGGCACGCTGGTCGCGGGCTCGACCGAGCAGAGCAACGTCGATATCGCAACCCAGCTCTCTGCCCTGATCGTCGCACAGGAAGCCTATGGCGCCAACGCCAAGGTTATTTCGACAGCAAATCAGATGCTGCAGACCACGCTGGAGGTCAAGCAGTGACGGCGGCGGATAAGGAGCCGACGCCGTGAGCCTGAGCGCGGCGCTTGGCAATGCGGGCAGCGGCCTGGCTGTGATCAGCCAGGGCTTCTCCGTCATCTCGCAGAACGTCGCCAACGCCAACACCACCAGCTACGCGACCGAGGAGACGACGCAGACCAATCTGCAGGCGGGCGGGCAGGGCATGGGCGTGCGCGCCGGGCCCACGCAATTGCTGACCGATGCTGCATTACAGGCGCAGGTCAATGGCCAGACGGCGCTCGCCGGCAACACCGCGGTCACGGATGGCGCGCTGGGCATTTTGCAATCCTCGCTCGGCGCTGTCGGCGCGGGCAACGATCTGGGCAGCCTGCTGGGCAATGTGCAGACATCTTTTTCCGCACTGCTCAACGATCCGTCCAGCGTCAGCCAGCAAGGTGCGGTGGTCAACGCCGCCCAGCAATTGACCACGCAGATCAACACCCTGGCCGGCGCTTACGGACAGGCACGCCAAGGCGCGCAGGATGCACTGGTCGGCGATGTCGCCACGCTGAACACTGCATTGGCCAAGATCGGCTCGCTCAGTGACCAGATCATCCTGCTGCAATCGGAAGGCCAGAGCACGTCCGATTTGCAGAACCAGCGCAACGCGCAGGCCAGCGCGATCGCCGGACTGGTGGCTGCTCGTTTCGTGGCCCAGCCGAATGGCGATATGCAGGTCTTCACCGATGGCGGCGCGCAATTGGCCACGCGCGGCGGCGCGGCGTTGGCCATCGGCAACAGCCAGGTTTCGCCCACGCTCTATTACCCGGGTGGCGGTTTGCCCGGCATCACCATCGATGGGCAGGATGTCACGAACGCGCTCGGCGGCGGTGCCATAGGCGCGCAACTGGCGCTGCGCGATACCATTTTGCCGACCTACACGGGCGAGCTCGACGAATTCAGCCAGAACCTTGCCGGCCGCTTTTCAGCGCAGGGCCTGAATCTTTTTACCGATGGCCAGGGTAACGTGCCCGCTTCGGGCGGCGCGCCGGCGCAGGCCAATTACCTGGGCTTTTCATCGAGCATTACCGTCAACCCTGCCGTGGCGGCCACGCCCTCCCTGGTGCGTGACGGCACGCAAGCCGTGGCCGGCAGCCCGACCGGCGCCAGCGCCTTTACGCCCAATCCCGGCAATGAGGCGGGGTTTTCGATGATGATTGAACGCGTGCTCAATTACGCGCTCGGCCCTGACGTGCAAGCCGGGGTGGCGCAGACGCCGGGGCAGACCACGGGGCTTGGCGCTTCGGGCACGCTGAGCGCCGGCTTCGGGCCAACGGCCGCGCTCGGCGATTATGCGACCGCGCTGACGGCATCCCAAGCATCCGACAGCGAAGCGGCCACGAATGCGGCAAGCGATGCCAAGGACACGCAGACGGCCTTGTCCACGTCTCTGCAGAAAGAGACGGGGGTGAACATGGACAATCAGCTTTCGCAGATGGTCGAGTTGCAGAACGCCTATGGCGCCAACGCCAAGGTGATCAGCACGATTCAAGAAATGTTTAGCAGTCTGCTGCAAGCCGTGCAAGGATGAGCGGTGCCCTTGCAGCCACGGGTCTGGGTGGTCTGACGCAGATCGTCGGCGATGCCGCGCGCACCAAGCAGACGATCACGCAACTGACCACCGAGACATCGTCCGGCCTGATTTCCCAGAATTTCGCCGGGCTGGGTACGGGCGCCGCGGTGACGCTGGACTTGTCGCCGCAATTGGCCGCCAACGCGCAAATCCAGGCTAACACGCAGAGTGCCGGCACCATCCAGACGGCGGCGCAAAGTGCGATGGGCCAGATCGAAAGCATCGCCAGCAGCTTTGCGTCCCAGGCAACTCAAATGATCGGCATCGGCGGCACGACAGCGGGCGTCGCGGCCAATGCGCAGAGCGCGCTGACGCAGATTGCCACCCTGCTCGATACCAAGGTGGGCAGTGTCTATGTCTTTGCCGGGCAGAACAGCGCCGACCCGCCCATTCCCGATCCCGCCGACATCAACAGCTCGGCTTTCGCGCAGGCGATCCAGGCGGCGGTGGCCGGGCTCGCCGCGAACGGACAGGCGGCGACTTCGGCCGCGACGCTGGCGATTGCTTCTCCGGGTGGAACCTCGCCCTTTTCGGCGGCGCTGGAGGGCGGCGTGGCGCCGGCGCAGGTCGATCTCGGCGGCGGCAATTTCGTGTCCGTGGCACCACTGGCCAACGCCAACAGCAATGCGGCCTCCGCCGGCGTGGGGACGACAAGCACGGGCAGCTACACGCGAGACATCTTGCGCGGGCTGGCCACGCTCGGCGCGCTGACGGATGCACAATCAACCGGCGCGGATTTCACACCTTTGGTGCAGGACACGATCACTTCCCTTCAGGGCGCGGTGAGCGCAATCAATAGCGATATCGGCGCGCTGGGCGATAAGCAAAACCAGGTCACCGCCGCGCAGAACGATGCGGCGAGTACCGCCGTTGCGCTAAAAACCCAAATCTCGGACGTGCAGGATGCTGATCTGGCGCAGGTCGCCACGCAGCTTTCCAGCGCGCAAACTCAGCTGCAGGCGTCTTATCAGCTCATTTCAAATTTCAGTAGCTTGAGTCTGGTGAAATACCTCCCCACCTAAACAGAAAAAGTTTTTTGGTCTTTTTTCAAAAAAGGACTGCTTGACTTTCTTTGTCTAAGGTCATAGCGCCCGCGAGACCATGATCTTGCACGAATACAGCCGCTCCTCCGCCTCCTACCGCACCCGCATCGCCCTGAATCTCAAGGGAATGTCCTACGAAACGGTGCAGGTCCACCTGCTCCAGGGTGAGCAGTTCGGCCAAGCCCACCTCACGCTCAGCCCGCAAGGCCGCGTGCCCGCGCTGTTGCTGGACGGCGGTGAAACGCTGATCCAATCGCCCGCTATTCTGGAGTGGCTGGAGGAAGTCCATCCCACACCGCCATTGTTGCCCAAAGAACCATTGGCGCGCGCGCGGGTGCGCGCGATGGCCGCGCTGATCGGCTGCGATATCCATCCGCTGAACAATCTCGCCCCGCTGAACTATTTGCGTCAAAGCCTCCACGCCGATGAGGCGGCGGTGAACGCCTGGTATGCGCACTGGATCACACTGGGGTTCTCGGCACTGGAGCAGATGGTGGCGGGGCCGTATTGCGCGGGGGAGGCGCTTAGCCTGGCCGATGTGTACCTGGTGCCGCAGGTGGCGAATGCGCGGCGCTACAAGGTCGAACTCACAAAATTCCCGAAGATTGTGGCAATTGATGCGCTGTGCTTGGCGCATCCTGCTTTCGCGTCGGCGGCGCCGTAAGAAAGAAAGGCGTTCTTTTTTGAAGAAAAAAGAACCAAAAAACTTTTTTCTATTTTGTCAGGTGGTGTCGAAAGGCGCCGGCGATGCGCAGAATGGCCGGGTTTTTGAAGGCGAGCGGACCTGACTCGCGTTCCGGATGGATCAGCATGGTGGCGTTGGCCTCGAAGATGACAATCTGTCCTCCGGCCACGCCGAAATCCATGCCGCAAAAATCCAGGTCTAGCCTTATCCCGGCTTCATGCAGCGCGTCCCACGCGCCCGCGCCCAGCACACCCGCCGGATCGGCGAGGAACGCAGCCTCCTCCGCCAGTTTCCAGCCATGATCCGCCATGTCGGCCGAGAAATAATGCACCAGCCAGTCACGCGAAATTGCCAGGTGATAGGCGTAGGGCACGCGATCGACGAAGATGACGCGGTATTTTCGCGTGTAGCCGTCAGCACTCCGGCAATCCTGGAACGATGTCGCGTACCAGACGGGCGCGGAGGGCACTTCGAAATCGTGCCAATTCTCGATCCGCCGCACGCCCAGGCCGCCATGCGCGCCGGCAGGGCGCAGCAGCAGCGGCGGAGCAACGCCGGCTTCCTCCATTGCCTGAATGATGGCGGCGGACCCTCCTGTGCCTGCAAGGCGGCAGACACGTGGCACGATCAAACCATCTATGCCCGCCAGTAACGCGGGCAACCGGTCTCGCCGCGTGCGCGCCACGCTTGCCGGATGGTTCAACAACGTCCTGCCGGCCGCGTCGATGAAAGCCAGCACCTTCGCCTCCGCGCCGTCCACCATGTCCGGATCGCCAAGCGCGTTGAATATGATGTCGTAGGCGGGCAATTCTTCGCGCCCGGGATCGGGCGCATGGTCGATGAACCACCAGAGGCGCGTGAAGTCCCGCTCCGGCAGCAAGTGATCGAGCGGGATGTTGCCCTCCGCGGCACTCGCCAAAATCAGCACGCGCGGCGCACCCGCGGCGCCTGGCTGAACAAAAACGCGTTCCTTCTTCAGCGCCGCGGTCAGATGCGGCCGCGCTTCCGCAGCGCGGCCGAGCCGCGTCAGGATGGCGGCCAGATTGTGCCTGGCGGCAGTCAGTGTGCCGTTTGCATCCACGGCGGACGTGAAAAAATCGGCGGCTCTTTGCAAATCCCCGGATCGCCGCGCGGAAATGCCCATCTTGAGGAATAGGACCGCGCCAACGGCGTTCCCCACGCCGGGCATGCGCAATGCGTCGAGCCAGGCGCTCTCGGCGCTGCGCAAATCGCCCGCCTCATCCAGCACATTGCCGAGTTCGTGCAGGCGCGTGCAGATGTCGCCGTGATCGGGTGGGAAGCACGCGCGCTGAATGCGCAGCGCCTCCCGCGCATGGGTGACGGCCAATTGTCGATCGCCGCGCGTGCGGGCCAGAAATGCCAGTTGGCTGAACGCGCGCGCGATCATGGGGTGTGTTTCCCCAAGCGTCGCGCGCCAGAGGCCAATAGCCTCCAGCTGGTAGGCCGTAGCCTGCTCGGTCTCGCCCAGCTCGGCGCAGGTGATGGCCAGATTGTAGAGAGTGAGGCCGACATCCTCGTGTGTCTTGCCGAGCACACGGCGCCGGCCGTCGAGCACCGCCTCGTGCATCGCGCGAGAGGCGGCATGGTCGCCGAGCTTGGCCAGCGCAGTGGCGAGGCTCGAATGGGCCGAAAGCGTGCGCGCATCATCCTCGCCGAACTGCTTGCGGGAAAGGGCGGCCGCGCGCTCCCACTCGCGCCGGGCGCGGACGAAGTCGCCGCGGTGGTAGGC
>CAXUNZ010000187.1:4931-7016 GCA_964252525.1 uncultured Acetobacteraceae bacterium | reverse complement strand
CCAGAAACACCGCCCAGAAGATGCCCGCTACCCAGCAGCGAGCCGAGAAAGCTAATGCACCGAGGAACGTTTGACAAGGGCAAACTTGCCAATCCGTCGGTGGAGGCGGATTTAGGCTCCCAAAGCCGCCCGGTCAACACCCTAATTTGGCCAACTCAGGCCAGACGCCGTGCCGCGATACGCCATGAACCACTCAGCAAAGCGCGGCACCCCCTCAGCCAATGTCGTGCGCGGTGAAAACCCTGTCAGGCCATGGATGGTCCGAATATCGGCCCAGGTTTCCTCCACATCCGCCGCGGGACGGTCCGCCTCCTCGATCACCGCGCGCCTGCCAAGCGCGTCCTCCAGCAACGAGACAAGCGTGCTCACCGCCTCGCTGCGATGATTGCCGATATTCACCAGACGCGGAGCAGCACCGCGTTCGGGCGGCAAATCCACCACGCCAAGGACGCCGGTGACGATATCATCGACGTAGGTAAAATCGCGCCGCAACCGTCCTCCATCATAGAGGCTGATCGGCCGCGCCTGCATGATCGCCTCGGCAAAGCCGAAATACGCCATGTCCGGCCTGCCCCATGGCCCATACACGGTAAAAAACCGCAGCCCGGTCTGAGGCAGGCCATAAAGATGCGCATACGAATGGCTGATCAGTTCGCCCGACCTTTTGGTCGCGGCGTATAATGACGATGGCCGATCAACCCGTGCCGACTCGCTGAACGGCAGATCCCGGTTCAACCCATACACGGAAGACGAACTCGCAAAGACGAAATGGGCCAGCCGCGGCAGGGCGCGTGCGAGCTCCAGCATCACCACCTGACCCATGACGTTGGAGGTCACATAGGCATAAGGGTCGATCATGGAAAACCGCACGCCCGCCTGCGCCGCCAGGTGCACCACATGCGTCACCTCGGGCGAAGCCAGCGCCAGCATCGCATCCCGGTCAGCTACGTCCGCCCGCACGAACGTAAAAGCCGGCCCGGCAAGCTGCGCCAGGCGCGCCTCTTTCAGCCGCACATCATAATAGTCATCCACGCGATCGACACCGATCACCTGCTCCCCGCGCGCCAGCAGAGCACGCGCCACGTGAAAGCCGATAAAGCCTGCGGCCCCGGTCAGCAGAACGCTCACGCGGCCGCGCTCACGCCGCCACCCAGCCGCCATCGATGGACAGCGGCGCGCCCGTTACCGTGCGCGCGGCCTCCGAACACAGATACGCCGCCATCGCCCCGATCTGCGCCGGCGTCGTAAAGGCGCGCAATGGCTGCTTTTCGGCCAGCAGGTCATGCTGCACCTCATCGACCGGCCTGCCTTCCCGCGCCGCCCGGGCTTCGATCTGCGCCTGAACCAAGGGCGTCAAAACCCAGCCGGGGCAGATGGCGTTGCACGTGATACCCGCCTGCGCCAGCTCGATGGCCGCCACCTTGGTCAGCCCGACCAAGCCATGCTTGGCCGCCACGTAGGCTGATTTCTGCGCGCTGGCCACCAACCCATGGGCGGAGGCGATGTTGATGATCCGTCCCCAGCCGCCCTTTTTCATGATCGGTATCGCCGCCTGCATGCCATGGAAGGCGGCCGAAAGGTTGATGGCAATCACCGCATCCCAGCGTTCGACGGAAAAATCCTCGATCAGCGCCGTATGCTGAATGCCGGCGTTATTGACCAGAATATCGACGCGGCCGAACGACGCCTCCGCCGCTTTCATCAGCGCGCCGATCTCCGCCGGCTTGCTCATGTCAGCGGCGTGATAGCCCACTCCAACTCCAAGAGCCGCCAGCTCGGCCTGCCCGGCGTCGATCTGCGCGCCATCGCCGAAGCCGTTCAGCATGATGGCCGCTCCCTCGGCCGCCAATGCCCGGGCCACGCCCCAACCGATCCCGCTCGTCGATCCCGTGACGACCGCCACCCGGCCTTTCAGGCTCATGCACGCCTCCTTGTCCTCATGCGGGCACTTCGTAGGCATTTTTGCGTGGCCGCGACAGGGTGGGTCGGGTGTGGAAAAGGCAAGAGGTTCTTTCTTGAAAAAAAGAACCAAAAAACTTTTGCTCTTGGCGCCGGGCTTTGGCTTACCGCGGCGGGGCCGATGAC
>CAXUNZ010000187.1:3113-4921 GCA_964252525.1 uncultured Acetobacteraceae bacterium | reverse complement strand
CGCCAGCCTCCAGCCGTGTCGAATACACGGTTTTTGCTCTCGGCTTCTTGCCGATGAACGCGCATTTCGATGATTTTGCCGGCACGGTCATCATGGACACCGCGGCGCCCGGCAGCTGTCACGTCCAGGTCACCGTGCGCATCGCCAGCCTGCACATGGCCGATCCTGCCCGCACGCGCCTCGCACTCGGCAGTTCGATGCTCGATGCCGCCCACTTTCCCACCATGGCCTTCACCGGCCAATGTGACGGCGCCATGCTGAATGGTGCCTTGACGCTGCACGGGGTCACCCGTCCCCTGGAACTCACCATGCAGCGCCGCGACAGCCTGATGACCGCGACAGGCGTACTTCAGCGCCGCGACTACGTCATCACCGGGCTTCCCGGCCTGGTCGGCCAGCGCATCCGCATTCGCCTGCAGACCGCCCTGCCCCCGCCCCTGGCGCGTGCGCCCTGACACTGGCCTGGAACGCGCCCGCCGCGCCTTGCGTTGGGCGCCCTGCACAGAAGAAGGCCACCATCATGGCAAAACTCTCACCCGAGCAGACCACCAAGGGCCGCCGCCCCCACCGCACGCGAAATGCGCTGGAGAGCAACGCCAAAACCACGTCCATTGCGCTGCTCAACGCGCGGCTGGCCGATGGCATCGACCTCTCTCTCGCCACCAAGCAGGCGCATTGGAACCTCAAGGGCCCGCAGTTCATCGGCATCCACCTGATGCTGGACGGCTTCCGAACAGAGCAGGACGAATGGAACGACACGATGGCCGAACGCGCTGTCCAGCTCGGCGGAACGGCGATCGGCACGTCGCAAGCCGTGGCGTCGGGCACCAAGCTGCCGCCCTATCCCACGGACACCTATGCCATTGCCGACCATCTCGCGGCACTGATCGACCGCTACGCCGATTACGGCAACGCGCTGCGCAGTTCGATCGATGAGGCCGACGATGCGGGGGATGCCGACACGGCAGACGTCTTCACCGAAGTCTCGCGCGGCATAGACAAGCAACTCTGGTTCCTGGAAGCCCACGTCCAGGAACCTATGGGCGAAATCCGTGACGGCGACGGCAACTAAACCGAAGACGGGAGGTCTGGGGGGCGCGGCGCGCGCCCCCCAGCTCTTCGTTTTGATTAAAAATCCATATCCCCCATGCCGCCACCAGGAGGTGCCGGCGGTGCCTTCTTCTCCGGCTTCTCCGCAATCATCGCCTCGGTTGTAATCAGCAAGCTCGCCACCGAAGCCGCATCCTGCAAGGCGGTGCGCACCACCTTGGTCGGATCGATGATCCCGGCCGAAACAAGGTCCTTGTAGTCGCCCGTTTGCGCATCGAAGCCGTAATCGTAGCCGTCGTTTTCCAGCACCTTGCCAGCCACGACCGCGCCATCCTCACCGGCATTCTCGGCGATCTGGCGCAGCGGCGTCTGAACCGCCTTGCGGACGATCTCGATGCCGAACTTCTGGTCGGCATTCTCGGGCTTCAGATGCGCCAAGATCAATCCCGCGCGGGCCAGAGCCACGCCGCCGCCCGGCACGATGCCTTCCTCGACCGCGGCGCGCGTCGCATGCAGCGCGTCATCGACGCGATCCTTGCGCTCCTTCACCTCGACCTCGGTGGCACCGCCGACGCGGATCACCGCAACGCCGCCCGCCAATTTGGCAAGCCGTTCCTGCAGCTTCTCGCGATCGTAATCGGACGTCGTCTCCTCGATCTGCGCGCGGATCTGGTTGACCCGGCCGGTGATGTCGGTTTTCTGGCCGGCACCCTCGATGATCGTGGTGTTCTCCTTCTCGATCAGCACCTTCTTCGCCT
>CAXUNZ010000187.1:0-3103 GCA_964252525.1 uncultured Acetobacteraceae bacterium | reverse complement strand
GTCCTCCAGCATCGCCTTGCGGCGATCGCCGAAGCCGGGCGCCTTGACCGCGGCAATCTTCAGCCCGCCACGCAGCTTGTTGACAACGAGCGTCGCCAGCGCCTCGCCCTCCACGTCCTCGGCCACGATCAGCAGCGGACGGCCCGATTGCACGACCGCTTCCAGCAGCGGCAGCAGCGGCTGCAGCGTGCTCAGCTTCTTTTCGTGAATCAGAATGTAGGGGCTGTCGAGATCGGCGACCATCTTCTCCGCATTCGTAATGAAATACGGGGAGACATAGCCGCGGTCGAACTGCATGCCCTCGACGACATCGAGCTCGGTCTGGATACCCTTGGCTTCCTCGACCGTGATGACGCCCTCATTGCCGACCTTCTGCATGGCCTCGGAAATCATGCGGCCGATATCGGCCTCGCCATTGGCCGAAATCGTGCCGACCTGCGCCGTTTCGGCCTGCGTCGTGATCTTACGGGTCTTGGCCTTGAGCTCCTCGACAATGGCAGCCACGGCGCGATCCACGCCGCGCTTCAAATCCATCGGGTTCATGCCTGCGGCCACGGCCTTGGCACCTTCGCGGACGATGGACTGCGCCAGCACGGTTGCGGTCGTCGTGCCGTCACCGGCCAGATCGTTGGTCTTGGAAGCGACCTCGCGCACCATCTGCGCACCCATGTTCTCGAACTTGTCGGTCAGCTCGATTTCCTTGGCGACCGTCACACCGTCCTTGGTGATGCGCGGCGCGCCGAAGGATTTGTCGATCACGACGTTGCGGCCCTTGGGGCCAAGCGTCACCTTCACCGCGTCGGCGAGAATATCGACGCCACGCAGCATGCGCTGGCGGGCATCGCCGCCGAAGCGAACTTCCTTTGCAGCCATTTCAAACTTCCTTTCGAGTTATCGTGACGAAATCAAGCGGCCTTGGCCTGGGCGGCGTGCCCTTCGACGATGCCGATGATGTCGCTCTCTTTCATGACCAGCAGCTCCTCGCCGCCGATCTTGACCTCGGTGCCGGACCATTTGCCGAACAGCACGCGGTCGCCGGCCTTGACGTCGAGTGCGACGATCTGGCCCGCTTCGTTACGCGCGCCCGGCCCGGCGGAAACCACCTCGCCTTCCTGCGGCTTTTCCTTGGCGGTGTCGGGAATGATGATGCCACCCGCGGTCTTCTCTTCCGCGGTGATGCGGCGGACGACGACACGGTCATGCAATGGGCGGAAATGCGCCATGCGGATCGCTCCTGTTATATGTTGGCGCAGGCGCACGCGGCGGCCTGCTAGCACTCTCTTGCCGAGAGTGCCAGCGAGGTAACGATGCCCCCCGTGCAAGTCAAGATGCCGGCAGCACTTTCATCGCGTGAGTGCCAAGCGCCTGTTAATACAGCATTTTTGTGTTGCGGCGAAGCTCTTCCCTCAGCAACACTGATGTGGGCGCACACAGAAGGCGCCTCGCCACCACAGCCCACCAGGCAGGAGACCATCAACCGCAAGGACGATCCGATGAGCCTGCAAGCCCAACTCGACGGTTACCGCCTCACCACCGCACAGATTCTCTACCACCTGCCCGATCATCCAGCCCTGCTCCAGACCTACATCTGGCAGGAATACGATTTGGCCCCGCGCTTTCCCAAGCTGGAACGCTTTCTCGATTTCTGGCACCGCACGCTGGATGGCAAATTGCATTCGGTCCAGGTCACCTCGGCCAAGCTGATCTCCCCGGCCGAGTGGCGCCACACACGCCACCTCAAGCACCTGCATTAGAGCACGTTCCGACCAAGTGGGATCACCCGTCCGAAAAACGTGCTCTAGCGCGAGAGATGCCTAGGGCGGCGCACCGATGCGCTCGCCCCGCTGCATCATCAGCGCGCGGCGCATATAGGAAACGCCGCGCCTGACCAGCCCATGGTCGCAAAGCTGATGGCCTTTGCTCACCAGCAGCCGCACTTCGGCCGAGCGGAGCGGCTGCGCCACGACCCTGTGCTCAAGTTGCACGCAATACTCGGCCGTGTCGCTCAGAACCGGCATGGCCACCCCGGGCGCGGTTGCTTCGGGCGCAGGCTGGCCATGGGCCGCGCCCGGCCGGCCGGCCACAGCCGGCAGCAGCCCAGCCACCAGCACAAGAAAGGCAAGGACGCGTCGCATCACGGGTGATCCAATACAGGCAGGACGATGTCCGCGCCGTGGGGCTCCGGTGAAGCCGCGTCCACCCAGCCCGCGGCCAGCCGCAACACCGCGCGCACCCCGGGCCGGGCATCCTCCAGCACCAGCGTTCCGTCATGCAGCGTCGCCACCGCCTGCACCAGAGCAAGCCCCAGTCCGGAACCGGGCGTGTGGCGCGCGGTCTCGCCCCGGAAAAACCGCTCCACCACCCTTGCCCGATCGGCCTCGGGAATGCCGATCCCCTGATCGGTCACCGTCACGACCACCTGCCGTGAAGCCGCCTCCGCCGTCAACGTAATACGCCCCTCGCCTTGCCTGGAGAATTTCAGCGCATTGTCCAGAAGATTTGCCACCGCCTGCTGGATCAGGTCGCGATCGCCGAACACCTCGAGCGTGTCGGGCACGCGCAGCACCAGCTCAAGTCCATGCTCCTCGGCCGCCGCACCGTACAATTCGGCCAGATCGGCCAAGAGCGTGGAAATATCGAGCGGGGCAAAGGCGGATCGCTGCGCGCCGGCCTCCACTTCGGCGATGCGCATCAGCGCCTGAAACACAGAGGTCACGCCATCAAGATCAACCATCGCCCGGTCAAGCGCCGCGCGCAACTCAGCCTCGCCGGCGGCGTGCGTGGCCGCATCCTCCAGCCGGGCCCGCGCGCGCGCAATCGGCGTTCGCAGATCATGCGCGATGCTGTTGGACACCTGGCGCACCCCATCCATCAGCCGCGCGATGCGCTCGAGCATGTTATTGATCGCTTCGGCCATCGCGTCGAACTCATCGCCGCGTCCGGACCTGCGCACCCGCCGCCCCAATTCGCCGCGCGCAATCGCCGCAGCGGTCAGCGAAACATCGGCCACCATGCGCTTGAACAGGTTGCGCATCACCAGCGAGCCAGCCACGGCCAGCCCCGCCACCAGCAGCCCCGAGGAAAGCAGCGTGCCGGACAGCAA
>CAXUNZ010000186.1:0-7026 GCA_964252525.1 uncultured Acetobacteraceae bacterium | reverse complement strand
CCCCAGCGCCGGACCCCCCCGGCGGGGGACGGCACTGACGACGGCGAGCTGTTCCTGGAGTATCGCGAGAGCGAGACCCTCGCCCTCGAAGAAGGCCGCATCCGCGCCGCGGGCTTCGACACGGCACTCGGCTTCGGCCTGCGCGCCGTGCTGGGCGAGGAAACCGGCTACGCCCATTCCGGCGAGGTGTCCGAAGCCGCGCTGACGCGCGCGGCGGGCACTGTCTCGGCGATCCGCGCGGGGCGAACGGGCACCGCCTCCGAGAAGCCGCGCCAGACCAATGCGCGCCTCTATATCGATGCCAATCCGCTGGGAAATGACGGCTTTGCCGCCCGCGCCGGCGTGCTGGCGGAAATCGACGCCTATGCCCGTGCGCGCGATCCGCGGGTGGCGCAGGTCATGGCCAGTTTTTTCGGCGAGTGGCAGGCGGTGCAGATCATCCGCGCCGATGGCTCGCGCACGGCCGATCTGCGTCCGCTGGTGCGCCTGAACGTCAATGTGGTCGTCGAACGTGACGGCAAGCGCGAATCGGGAAGCCACGGCTTGGGCGGCCGCGAGAACTATGACCGGCTGATGTCTGCCGGAACGTGGCGCGAAGCGGTGGATGAGGCGCTTCGTCAGGCGTTGCTGAAGCTAGACGCGGTCGCCGCGCCCGCGGGCGAGATGGAGGTGGTGCTTGGCGCCGGCTGGCCGGGCATTCTGTTGCACGAGGCGATCGGGCACGGGCTTGAGGGCGATTTCAACCGCAAGAAGACCTCGGCCTTTTCGGGGCTGATGGGCCAGCGCGTGGCGGCACCGGGTGTGACCGTGGTCGATGACGGCACATTGCCCGACCGTCGCGGCTCGCTGACCGTGGACGATGAGGGCACGCCGTCCAGCCGCACGGTGCTGATCGAGGACGGCATTCTGACCGGCTATTTGCAAGACCGGTTGAACGCGCGGCTGATGGGTGTGCGGCCGACAGGCAATGGCCGGCGGGAAAGTTACGCGCACGCGCCGATGCCGCGCATGACCAATACGGTCATGCTGGGCGGCCGGGATACGCGTCAGGACATGATCGGCTCGGTCAAGCGCGGGCTGTATGCGGTGAATTTCGGTGGCGGGCAGGTCGATATCGTTTCGGGAAAATTCGTGTTTTCGGCGAGCGAGGCGTACCTGATCGAAAATGGGCGGGTGACGGCGCCGGTGCGCGGGGCGACGCTGATCGGCAATGGGCCGGATGCGCTGACCAAGGTGATGGGCGTTGGCGATGACATGGCGCTCGATCCGGGAATAGGTACGTGCGGCAAGGCGGGCCAGGGTGTGCCGGTCGGTGTAGGACAGCCGACGCTGAAGATGCGTGGCCTGACGGTAGGCGGCACAGTTTAAGAACTGGGCCGCCGGCCTAGATGGCGGTCAAATGCGCCTTGGCAAAAAGCTGGTGCACGATTGTTGGCACCGGCGCGTGACTGATCAGCCACCAGCACCCAAGCACGAGCAGCGCGAAGGTGACCATTGCCATCACGGCCATCAGCACCGACATCGCGGAGAGCAGCATCACGCCGGCGACGGAGACATCCTCCTCGTCATGCGGGCTGCCGGCGGGACCAGGGGCGGTTGGCGCAATGGCGCCTAAAGCGCGCAGAGACTGCATACCGGCGTTGGGTTCGACCGGGCTCAGCACGGCGTCGTTCATCTAAAATCCCTTAACGTTCCGCCAAAAATGCTGGCTGCCGGCGCGGAAGCAAGTTCTCGTCAACGCCAAAGCGTGTAGAGGGAGGAGTGTTAATAATCAATGCTCCCCTCTCGCGTTCATGGATCACGTCTGCTGTGTTCTTCGCCGCCCATTCATTGATTGCACGCGCGCGCTGTTGCAGGGCACAGCGACCCATGCGAGGCAACATCATGCGAGTTGCCCTGCACCGCCCGGCCTTTTTCGCGCGCGCGGCCGTCTGCCTGGCGATGCTGGCGGCAGCGCCGATGCGCGAGGCCGCGGCCGAGGATTGCCCGCCGGCGCATGATCTGCCCGTGCCGCATCTGCCCCACACCCGCACCGCATTGGCAACCAATCAGCCCGTCCTCGTGGTCGCGATCGGCTCCTCGTCCACGCGGGGATGGATGGCCAGCGATATCAGCCATTCCTATCCCGCGCTATTGCAGCGCTATCTCAATGACCACGTGCCGCATTTGTCGGCCGCGGTGATCAATCGCGGTATCGGCGGGCAGGACGCACCCGAGGAACTCGCGCGGCTGGAGACGGATGTGGTTGCCGTCCGTCCGCAGCTCGTCATCTGGCAAGCAGGCGCCAACGGCGCGCTGCACGACGAATCACCCACCGCTTTCAAGAAGCTGATGCAGGCCGGCATTACCGAGATCAAGGCGGCCGGTGCCGATGTGATCCTGATGGACAATCAGCGCTCGCCAAAAATCCTCGCCTCGCCCGATCATGTCCTGCTGGAAAATGCAATGAAGGAACTGGCGGACTCCACCGGCGTGAACATGTTTTCGCGCGGCGCGCTGATGGACCAATGGGCACAAGACGGCGCACCGAACGAGGATTTCATTGCGGCCGATGGCATGCACATGAATAATCGCGGCTATGCGTGCCTGGCCGAGACGCTCGGGCGGGCGATCGAGGCGGCGCTGAAGCAGCCGATTGCGCAGCAGGGGGCTGGGAAGTAAGGAAGTTCTTCTTTTTCTTCAGAAAAAGAAGAATTTCTCTTTTGCTACTCCGCCGCCAAGCTCTGCCCCGGCGCCACCTGCCTCCGCGCAGGATCGCGCAACAGCGTATCGCGCATGATGTCGCGCGCCAGCGGCGCGGCAATATCCGCGCCCGCATTGCCATGCTCCACGACAACGGAAATCGCGTAACGCGGCGCATCATACGGCGCGAAGCACACGAACAGCGCGTGCGGGCGGAATTCCCATGGCAGATTGGCCGAATTGAAATGCCCGTGCTCGCGCACCCAGCGGGAGACGCGGCGCACCTGGCTCGATCCGGTCTTGCCCGCCATCTGCACGCCCGGCAGTCCCAACCGGGCGTGCGGCGCACTGCCACCCGCCTCATTGACCACGCCGAACATGCCCGCCCGCACCAGCGCCAACGCGTCTTCGGGGATGTCGAGCACCGGCGCGTCCTCCTCGAACGGGCTCTCTCCGCCGATCGACCGCGCCACATGCGGCACGACGGCGCGGCCCGTGGCGATGCGCGAGGCATAGGTGGCCAGTTGCAGCGGCGAGGCCAGGATGACGCCCTGGCCGATGCCGCAGCCGATCGTGTCGCCGGCGCCCCAGCGGCGGCGATGGGCGCCGCGCCAGGCACGGTCGGGAATGAGGCCGCGCCGCGCGCCGGGCAGGTCGATCTGCGGTTCGTCGCCGAAGCCGAGAAGATGGGCGGTGGCGGCCACGGCATCGATGCCGGCGCGGCGCGCGGCCTCGTAGAAGAAGACGTCGCAGGAATGTTTCAGCGCGCCCTTCAAGTCCAGCGAGCCGTGGCCGCCCTTTCTCCAGCAATGAAAGCGCGTATCGCCCAGATCGATGAAACCGGGGCAGTAGATGCGCTCGCCAGGGGTCAGCGCACCGGCGTGCAGGGCGGCCAGGCCCACGCACATCTTGAAGGTGGATCCGGGCGGATAGACGCCGGCCGTGGCCTTGTTGATCAGCGGCGTGCGCCGGTCCGAGGTCCATTCCACCCATTGGGCCTGGGACACGCCAGCATCGAAGAGCGAGGGATCGAAGCTGGGGTTGGTGGCCATGGCCAGCACCTCGCCGTTCGTGCAGTCCATGACGACCGCCGAGGCGCTGGCCGCGCCCACATGAGCCCCCGCCGGCGTTTTCAGATAGACAAAGATGCTGAGCGAAACGTCGCCGCCAGGCTGGCCTTCGGTGCGGTCGAGTTCGCGGATGACGCGCCCGACGGCGTTGACCTCCATCTGCACTTCGCCCGCCTCGCCACGCAGCGCATCCTCGCGGAACCGTTCCACACCGGCCCGGCCGACGCGCATGCCCGGCAGGGCGAGCACGGGGTCCTCCCCGGTATCGTCCTCGCTGGGTGGGGCGACGTAGCCGACGATATGGGCCATGTCCGGGCCGAACGGGTAGTGGCGCGTGGTGCCTTCCTCGACCAGCACACCGGGAAGATCGGGCGCGTTGACCTCGATGCGCGCCATGTCGTCCCAGGACAGAAAGTCGCGCAGCAGGATGGGAATGAAGCGGCGCGTGTGCTTGAGGTCGCGCGCAATGCGCGTCTGGTCGTGATCGGCAAGCGGCACGATGGCGCCGAAGCGGGCGAGCGTGGCGGGAATGTCCGTGGTCTCCTCGGCCAGCAGAAGCGCGCGCCAGTTCAACGTATTGCCGGCCAGCACCTGGCCGAAGCGGTCGAGGATGCGCGCACGGGTGGGTGCCACGAGCCGGGCGCTGACGCGATTGCTTTCCGCCAGCGTGGCGTAGCGCGCGCCTTGCTCGACCTGCACGCGATAGAGCTTGACGCCGAGGGCGCTCAAAGCCGCGGTCTGGCTCGCCATGATGAACAGGGCGCGGCGGGTGAAGACCGTCGTGCGCTTGCCCTCGCGCTTCACGCGCGTTCCGGGGCGGCGATGCCGCCATGGGCGCGGCTGAGCAGCGTGGCGAGGGCCGGGTAGGCGCCGGCGGCCATGGCAAATTCGAACAACGCCGGCCAGGGCGGCAGGCCGCGCCAGGTCAGCAGGCAGACCAGCACCCATTCCAGGGCCGCGGCTGTGGCGGCGAAGAGGAAGAACATCAGCCAGACGACGGCAAAGCCTTGCCGCACAAGAGGGCGGCGCAGACGCAAGGCGGCCGCGTGAACCAGCAGCAGGACCAGCACGGACACGCCGAGCGGCCCCTGCGCCAGAAGGTCCAGCAGCAGGCCGATGGCAAAGACCGTGGGCGCGGGCATGGAGGCTGGACGGAAGAGCGACCAGAAATAGACGCAAGTGATGGTCCAGGCCGGCTGCATCTGCGCCTGGCCGGGTATTCCCATCGGGCTGGACAGCAGCAGCAGCACGGCGGCGGTCAGTGCGCCGGGGACGGCCTGGCGCGCGGTGACGTCCAGCAAATGCGGCAGTGTCGGGCGCGGGCGGATGCCAGGGGTTTGTTCGGCGAGCGGCAAGGACAGGAAGACCTTCTTTTTTGAAAAAAAGAAGCAAAAAACTTTTATTCTTCAGGTGTACCCTGCGTCACAGGTACGGCTCCAAAGTGCAAAAGTTCTTTGGTTCTTTTTTTCAAAAAAGAACACCGTTAATTCTTCGCCTGAACACGCCCCGGAACTTCGGGCGGCGTCAGCCCGCCCAACCCATAATCGAAGATGCGCACGATCTCCAGCCGGTCCAGATTGGCCGCTGGATTGACCTCCGGCAGGCCGGAACTGCCGTAATGCACCGTGCCCACCAGCAGGCCGGCCGGAAAGGCGCCCGCCTCCGCGCTGGTGACGACGCGCTCGCCCTCGGGCGGGCGGGCGCCATCGGGCAGATACATCAGCTTGGGGAAAGGCGCGTTGGCGCCGACCAGAATAGCGCGGGCGTGGCTGGCCTGCAGCATGACCGGAATGCGGCTGTTCATGTCGGTCACCAGCAAAACGCGCGCGCTGCGGTCGCCCACTTCGGTGACGCGCCCGACTAGGCCGTTGGAATCGAGCGCAATCTGGCCTTTGCGAATGGCGTGGTGCGGCCCGACCGAAAGCAGCACCGAGCGCGCATAGACGCCACCGGCATCGGCCACGACGCGCGCGGTGACGTAGGCCAGCGTGGGATCGGGGATCCAGTGCAGGTCCGATTTCAGCGTGGCGTTCTCGGTATCCAGCGCCATGGCGACGTCATACCAGTGGCGCAGCCGCTCGTTTTCGGCAAGCAACTGCTCGTTTTGGGCGCGCAGGGTGAAGACGTCCCGCACATCGTCAACGGCCTGGCGAATGGCGGAGAGCGGGGCGTTTAGGGCGGCGTAGAGGGGAGCGAGCGCGTCCGAGAGCGTCGTGCGGGCGCGCTCGGGCACCAGTGGCGAGGCGCGGCCGAGAAGGATCAGGCCGAAGGAGACCACGATCAGCAGCGGCAGAGTGAGCCGGGCGATCGCCTGGCGGGCCTGGATGGAAAGACGGATCACGTGCGGTCTTTCTGTGGTGGCTCACCCTAACAGATGCGCGGGCGCGCGCCATGGCCCTTTGGCGCCGCGGGCAGTGTCAGTACATCGTGGTTAAGACATTACGAAGGCGTTTTGGGTCCTCCAGCGCGCGGCCGGTGCCGAGCACGACACAGGAGAGCGGGTCCTCCGCCACCACCACGGGCAGGCCCGTCGCTTCGCGCAGGACCTCATCCAGACGGTTGAGCAGCGCGCCGCCGCCGGTCAGGACGATGCCCTTGTCCACGATGTCGGCGGCAAGCTCCGGCGGCGTGTTTTCCAGCGCGACCTTGACCGCTTCGACGATCTGAAACACCGGTTCGGCCAGGCTTTCGGAGATCTGGGCCTGGCTGACGATGATTTCGCGCGGCACCCCGTTCATCAGGTCGCGCCCCTTGACCGCCTTGCACACCCCGTCCTCGCCATTGTCGGGCAGGCGGGCGGCGCCGACTTCGGTCTTGATGCGCTCGGCCGAGGATTCGCCGATCAGAAGATTGAAGTTGCGGCGGATGTAGCTGATGATCGCCTCATCCATCTTGTCGCCGCCCACGCGCACCGAGCGGGCATAGACGATCCCCCCCAGCGAAATCACCGCGACCTCCGTCGTGCCGCCGCCGACATCGACGATCATCGATGCGGTGGGCTCGGTCACCGGCAGGCCGGCGCCGATGGCGGCGGCCATCGGTTCCTCGATCAGGCGGACGCGGCGGGCGCCGGCGCTTTCCGCGCTTTCCTGAATCGCGCGGCGTTCGACCGCGGTGGAGCCTGAGGGGACACAGATGATGATGACGGGCGAAGCAAAGCCGCGGCGGTTATGCACCTTGCGGATGAAGTGCTTGATCATCTCCTCGGCGACCTCGAAGTCGGCGATCACGCCGTCGCGCATGGGGCGGATGGCCTCCATGTGGCCGGGGGTGC
>CAXUNZ010000185.1:0-7044 GCA_964252525.1 uncultured Acetobacteraceae bacterium | reverse complement strand
GGCGCGAAGGCTTTTCGAACCCTGCCTCGCCGATGTGGTGACGGGCCTCTTTGCGGGCGATGACCTGCCGGATGTAGCCGGCCAGGTCGGCGTCTGTGGCGCCGCGGCGCATGCGGCCGTACAGATCGTGGTCCGTGTGAGAGAACAGGCAGGTACGGATTTTGCCATCGGAGGTGAGCCGAACGCGGCTGCAGTGGCCGCAGAAGGGGCGGCTGACTGGAGCGATGATTCCGATCTCACCCAGGCCGTCCTCGAAGGTGTACCGTTTGGCGGTCTCGCTGGCCGCGGTGGGTGGCAGCCTTTGCGCCATGCTGTTCTTCGGGGTGCCGGCCGGCAGACGGGGGGCCTTTCTGCTTCACCTGGCACTTGCCGCATTGCTGGCCGCGGCGTTGGCGTGGCCGTTCATCCTGGACGATCTGGCGGCGGTCAGAGCGCGGCATGGCGGCGCCGGGCTGGCGTTTTCGCCTTATGCCGTGCTGGGGACGGCGTTTCCCGCGGGTGCGCGGCGGTATTTCGACGTGCCCGCGTTTTGGGCCGTGTTGCTGCCGTTCGGGCTGCCGGCCATCGTGCCGCTGGCCGCTTTGGCGCCGGCATTGGGCAATTCCAATCTCAGGGAGCGGCACCGCTTTGCCCGGGTGTTTGGCGTGACAGCCTGCGCGTGCCTGGGCGTGGCTTGGCTGTTTGCCAGCACCATCGACAACAACGATCTGGGCTGGCGCGCTGTTTTGCCTGCGATCCTGTTGCTGGCTGCCCTGGGCGGAGCCAGTCTGGTGCGGCTTACGGCCGATGGGCGGAGGCTCGCGGTGGCGGTGGTGGTTGGCATTGGTTGCCTTGGCGTGCCGGATGCCGCGCGGATGCTGCGCGAATATTTTGGCGGCCAGTTGCCGGGCTCGCCTGCCGCGTTTTATCGCGCGCAGGATTTATGGCGGGCGGTGCGGCGGTATACGGGCACGGGCGACCGGGTGGCCAATAATGTGCTGGCGGTTGCGGAGGCGACGCCATGGCCGGTCAATATTGGCTGGGCGGTGCTGGGAGACCGGCCGTCCTGCTACGCGGGATGGGAGAGCGTATTGGCGTATGGCGCGATGCCCAAAGCGCGGTTGATCGAGACGAACGATGTCTTCACGCGTGTCTTTGGCGGAAACGCGAGGCCAAGTGACGTCGCTTTGCTGGCGCGCGACTACGATTGCGCCACGGTGGCAATTTCGCGCGACGATGGTGCGTGGATGCATGATCCATTTGCAGCCAGCGATGTATATAATCTGGCGGAACAGGGGGAGCGCTGGCGCATCTACACACGAATTAAAAAATGAAAAAAGTTTTTTGGTCCTTTTTTTCAAAAAAGGACTGCTTTCTTTCTCATATCCCCGAAAACCAATTATAACCCCGATCGCTCCAAAACCCTCGTGGCTGTTGGTTGGTGACATAAAGCGCCGTCACCCATTTTGGATTTTTGAAACCCAGCTTGGTCGGAATGCGGATTTTCAACGGAAAACCAAATTCCGGCGTCAGCACGTCCTGGCCCGCGGTGACCGCAAGGATCGTCTGCGGGTGCAAGGCGGTGGGCATGTCGATGCCCTCGTAATAGCCGTCCGCGCATTGGAAGCCGACATATTTGGCGTGCGTGTCCGCCCCGATGTGGCGCAGGAAATCGCCCAGAGGCAGGCCGCTCCATTGGCCGATATAGCTCCAGCCTTCGACGCAGACGTGGCGGGTGCGTTGGATTTGGCGCGGCAAAGCGAGGAGTTGCGCGGCTGTCCAGGGCTGCTTGTCGGCGATCAGGCCGGCCAGGCCGAGGCGGTAGGTGGCGGCGTCGATCGGCAGGACATCCTTGGCCGGGAAGTAGGCGTTGTAGCGAAATTTTTTGGCCACCGCGTCGGCGGGATATTCGCGCGCCAGGCGGTTGCCGCCGAAGAGGGCGGCCTGCACGCGATCGTTCCAGCGCGAAATGGCGTGCAGCGCGGATTGCACGGCATCGCTGTCACTGATGTCGCATCCGCTGAGCATGGTGGCTGCACCAAGGCTGAGGCTGCCGCGCAGCAGGGTGCGGCGATGCAAGGCCGCGCGCAAGGCGGGATCACCCGATGGGCGCGTCATCGTGCCGCCTCCTGCCTGGGCGCGTGATTGTCCGTGGCGCGTCCGAGCGTCATGGCGAGCAGAGTCTTCGGCACGATGGCAACCAGCACGACGTGCACGACCAGGAAGGCGGCCACGGTGCACATGAAGAAGAAATGCACGACGCGGGCCGTGGGAAATCCGCCAAGCAGCCAGGTCAGCCAGCCGAGCTGGACGGGTTTCCAGATCGCCAGACCGGAGAGGAACATCATGGCCAAAGCGAACAACACCCCCCAGTAGAACGCCTTTTGCACCGCGTTATACTCGCCCAGGCGATGGCCGAGCCTGAAGGTGGCAGCGGCGATGAAGTCGCGCAAAAAGGCGCGTGGGGTGAGCGGCAGGAAATCCCGCCGGAAATGGCCGGTGAGCACGCCGTTCAGCAAGAAGAGGCCGAAGCCGAAAAGCAGCAGCCACATGCCAGCGAAATGCCAGGCAATCGCGTTGGCCGTGCCCCAATCGTTGCTGGTTGTGGTGGCGAGGTCTTTATCGCCGCCGAGCGTCGCCCAGTAGGGGAATTCGAACGGCAGAATTGGATAGTTGTCATAGATGCGCCAGCCGCTGCCGATCATGATCAGAACGGCAAGCGCCTGGCACCAATGGGCGATGCGCGCGGCCAGTGAATGGCGCTGTTCGCCTGGCGCGGGCGCGTCGCTCACGACGCAGTCTCCAGGCCGGCGGATTGCAGGATGGCGCGGCCTTGAGGGCCGGCGATGAAGGCGAGCAGCGAGGCGGCGTTGCGGCTTTGGCCGTTTTTGCAAAGCGCGCCGCTGATGGGCGCGGGAGGGGCGGCGAGAGCGGCGGCCTCCGCTATGTCCGCACCCGTGGCCTCCGTGCGGTTGACAAGGCCGAGCAGGCTCGGGTCATGAGCGATCAGGGCGATGACTGTGGGCGTGTCCGCAACACCGATCGATCGGGTGGGCTTCGCGTCCGGGACAGCGGCGTGCAGGATGGCACTGCCGTCGAAGCTGGCGGCCGTGGTGGCATCGGTCAGGACCATGGTGTGGGCAGCCAAAAGTTGTGCGGGCGTCGCTCCGTGTGGGAGCGTGACGCCTTTCCGGATGATGAGCACGAAGGGATCCGCGCCCAGCGGGACGACGGAGCCGGAGCGGAGGAGATGTTCGGCGGCCAGAGTGCCGATCAGGGAAGCCTCGCCAATGATGACATCCGCGCGGGCGCGATGGCGGATCAGTCCGGCCTGGCCATCCGGCGAACTGACCAGAATATGGATTTCGACGTGATTTGCGGCGCGGTATTGTTCCGCGGCCTGGTGCAAGGGAGCTTGCAAGGCAGGGGTGCAGTAGAGCACGACATCGGGTGCAGAACTGTCCCCCGCCCGCGCCGCGTCAGGGTGGAATGCGCGCAGACAGAGGAGAAGTGCCAAGGACAAGGATAATCGCATGATGCCGCCAGTCGAGGTGCAACGCGCGATGATCTTCGCGTGATGGGCCAGGCGGTTACGTCCTCTTTGCCCGGTGCGTCGCGCCGTTCGAACCGCCGGACCTTGAGGGTGAGCCCGTCTGTCGCGCCGACCGACCTTTATCGTCAATGCCGGGTTACGTGATGACAACTCACCCATGCACGCATGCCAACTTGTTCGTATTTTACGTGCGCCCACCTCGCTGCTTCCAACAAAACGGCAGTTCACGCGTGTACAACATTTTCTCGACGACCACCGAAGGCCGCAATGCTTCGAATGCTCACCCGGATATCATCAACAATCCTTATAGGTCCGGCAGCGTAGAAAGCCGGGCTTGGCTCGGAGGCTGGTTTCGCAAACAGGATTCATGGCTCGGCAATCCATTGACGACGACAGCGGGCATCCGCATACCACATCAGCCCGCTATCAAGTTATCGTAGCGCGCGCTCATGGTTCTTCCACGCATCTTGCTGGTTCTGTGCCGGGGTCGTCACGTCATGAAGGCGGAAGGCTTGGGTCCGTGATTAATAATGACGAGGGTCTTGGGGTGGGCAGGCACTGCTCCCCAGGCCTTCCTTAAAACGCCAAGATCGACGCAACTCCACCCGACGGACGCACCTGCGCGCCGGGTGGACGGCGTATCTCAAAGGCGCATTTCCAGCAGGTTTGCTATCGCAGGTTTTCTGGTCAATCGGCGGGTGGAGAAATTGCAAAGCTGGTTTACGAAACAACCCGAGCGGCGCTCAAGCGCCATTTTTAGGTTGCCGTGGTCCTGGCCGCCTTGCCGATGGTGTCTTCGACGCTGATCTGCCAGGCAACTGGCCGCGCTTGCGCAGCTTTTCGCGCGAAGCTTCCCGCTCCCAGGATGTTTGGCGGTTGCGGAGGTAGCTAACAAACTCAACGGCCATTAACGTTAATAAAACGACAATGACCATGCTACACGCATACTCAAGAATCTTTAACATGCATCAAACTTGCTTTTAGAATCTGCAACCCGGCCACAGCGGCCGACGCGGAAAAGCTCTTCGATGCCGACCCAGACACTCTGCGGACCTGAGGTTTCGTCTGATCACAACATTCCGATGTCTGGCGTGCCAACGAAGAACAGTGGCTTGCGTGGTGGAGCCGAGGGGAATCGAACCCCTGACCTCCTGAATGCCATTCAGGCGCTCTCCCAACTGAGCTACGGCCCCGCCGTCTTGGGAGGCGCTCTATAGAGGCGGGCGCCGCCCCTGCGCAACCCCTGCCGCCTCAGCGCGCCGCCAGATCCGGATGCACCGCGAAGGTGGCCGCGGTTTGCGCGCGCACGTCCGCCACCGAAATCTCCGGCGCCAGATCGACCAGCGTGAGGCCGGGCCGGCCCACGTCAAAGACCGCCAAATCGGTGACGATCAGATCGACGACGCCGGCCCCGGTCAGGGGCAGTTCGCACCGCTCCAGGATCTTCGGCTCACCCTTGGCGGTGTGCTCCATCAACACGACGACGCGCCGCACGCCGGCCACCAGGTCCATGGCGCCGCCCATGCCCTTGACCATCTTTCCGGGCACCATCCAGTTGGCCAGATCGCCGTTGGCGGCCACCTGAAGCCCACCCAGGATCGATAGATCGATGTGGCCGCCGCGGATCATGGCAAAGCTCGCGGCGCTGTCAAAGAAGCTGGTCGTGGGCAGCGCGGTCACCGTCTGCTTGCCGGCGTTGATCAGATCGGCATCCTCCTGCCCAGCCAGCGGAAATGGGCCGATGCCCAGCATGCCGTTTTCGGATTGAAGCTGAATATGCACGTCCGGGGGAATGTGGTTGGCCACAAGCGTGGGGATGCCTATGCCCAGATTGACATACATGCCGTCCTGCAGTTCGGCCGCGGCGCGGGCGGCCATCTGGTCTCGGGTCCAGGGCATGGGAAACTCCGTTTTTCTCAGGCGGCACGAACCGTGCGCTGTTCGATCCGCTTCTCGCATTTCGACAACACGACGATGCGCTTCACGAAAACGCCGGGCGTGACGATATGATCCGGGTCCAGCGCACCCGTCGGCACCAGCTCCTCGATTTCCGCCACCGTCAACTTTGCTGCGGTGGCCATCATCGGATTGAAATTCCGCGCCGTCATGCGATAGACCAGATTGCCTTCGCTATCGCCGCGCCAGGCATGCACGATCGCCAAATCCGCGGTCAGTCCGCGCTCCATGATGTAGCTGCGTCCTTCGAACTCGCGGGTCTCCTTTCCCTCGGCAACTTTCGTGCCGGCGCCGGTGCGCGTGAAAAAAGCAGGAATGCCAGCGCCGCCCGCGCGGATGCGCTCGGCCAGCGTGCCCTGGGGATTGAATTCGATCTCCAATTCGCCGGACAAATACTGGTTCATGAAGGTCTTGTTCTCACCCACATATGAACTGACCATCTTCTTGACCTGGCGCGTTTCCAGCAACAGGCCCAGCCCCGCGCCATCGATGCCGGCGTTGTTCGAAATGACGGTCAGACCGGAAACGCCGCTCTCGCGAATGGCCTCGATCAGCATCTGCGGTATGCCGCACAGGCCAAAGCCGCCGGCCATGATGACCATGCCGTCCTGCAGGGCGCCGGCCAAGGCGGCGTGCGCATCCGGGTAGAGCTTCTTCATGATGGCCTCAGCTTGTGACGATTCCCTGGCTGCGCAGATAGCCCAGCAACGGCATCAGAGGCAGCCCCAGGATCGCGCTGTGTTCGCCTTCCATCGCATCGAAGAGCTGCATGCCCAAGCCTTCGACGCGGTAGGCGCCAACGGATTGCAGCAGCCCCTCGCCTTCGGCGGCCAGATAGGCATCCAGAAAGGCGGTGGAAAAGCCGCGCATGGTCAAGCGCGGCTTTGCCATGTGGGTCCAGACCCGTACGCCGGCGCGGGTGCACACCGTGGCGGTGACCAGGGTGTGCGGCCGGCCGCGCAGATGCAGCAGATGCTGGCGCGCGGCTTCGATCGAAGGCGGCTTGTCGAACCACACGCCTTCGCACACCAGGATCTGGTCGCAACCGATGACCACGGCGTCCGCGCCGCAGAAGGCGGCGGCTTTAAGGCCGGCCAGCGCGGTGGCCGATTGTTCGGGCGTGCCGCCGTCCCGGCGCGTGGCGACTTTGACCGCCTTCTCATCGATGTTGGGCGAAAAGGCTGAAAACCGCAGTCCAACGCCGGCGAGCAGAGCGCGCCGTGCCGCCGAGCCGCTGGCCAGCACCAGCGGCGGCGAAGGCGCCTGGAACCGTCCGGCCGGTTCGGCGGCCATCAGGGGTCAGAAGCTGCTGTCGCCGCCACCAGAGTCATCCCAACCGGCATCGCCGCCGCCGCCGCCGCTGAAGTCGCCGCCGCCCGTATCCGCGGAACCGGCACCACCCCAGGAGTCACCGCCGGAATCGGCTTGGCCGCCTGCATCCCAGCCGCCACCACTGTCGCTGGTGCCCGCGCCTGCCCACGCGGCCGCGCCGCCGCCGCCCGCGTCAGGCGTGCCGTAATTGTTGACCGTGGTTTCGTTGATGACCTCACCGCCGC
>CAXUNZ010000184.1:312-7063 GCA_964252525.1 uncultured Acetobacteraceae bacterium | reverse complement strand
GATAGTCCTTGATCAGGCGGCGGAACGGCCCCAGCGCCAGGCCGAGCGCCAGCAACGGCGCGTCCGCCTCATCGCGCACATCGAAGACGAAGCGGCCTTCGACGATCGATAAATGCAGCACGAATGGACCTGTCAGCCCCGCCGGCTCAAAGCGGTTGGAGACGGAAAGGTCGTGCACCGCTTGCGCCTGGTCGGCATCCTGCAATGGAGAGAGCGCACCGCGCTTTTCGCCATCGAGTACCACGCGCGCGAGCGAGCGCACGGGATCGGCAAAAGCCGAAGGCGATGGGCTGCCATGGTGCGCGGCGACAGGCGCGCGTGCATCTGGCGGCCGGCCGTCTGTCATCAGGGTTGAACGACCTGAGCCGGCACCAGACCTAGCGCCACGATCAGGCCGATCGTGGCGCCCTTGATGGGCCGCAGCAGGCCAAGGCTGAGGATCAGCGTGGCGGGCAGGAAGATTGCGGCCTCGGCAAGCATTGACAGGCCAAGCCACGCATCGGCCAAGACGTCCAGGCCGATCACCAAATGGGCCACGATGAAAATGACAATATAGGGCGGCGCATCGTCGGCCCGCACGCCACCCAGCGGCGCGGCGCAATCCGCGCAATGCGGCATCTGACGCAGCCAACCGGAAAACAGCGCGCCTCGGCCGCAGCACGGGCAGCGTCCCATCAGACCGCGCGTCACCGCGGTCATTACGCCGGGCCGCGTCAGGCCAGGCGAAGCCGAACTGGGCTTGCGCCGCCAGCGAAGCGGCGGATCGCCCAGATCGGCCAGCGCGGGTTCTGTCAATGTGTTCATGCGCTGAACCTGGGGCACAAGGTGGCAAGGAGCAAGCAGGTTGCGCGCGGACCAGGCGCGGGCCAAGTGAGGCCGCCATGCTGATTGCCCGCACCGGCGCCGAACTGGCCCATGCCACCAACATCTTGCGCGCCCGGCATGGCACGCTTGCGCTGGTGCCCACGATGGGGGCGCTGCACGACGGCCACCTAAGCCTGCTGCAAACGGCGCGCGGGGAATGCGCGGCGGTGGCCGCCTCGATCTTCGTCAATCCCACGCAATTCGGCGCCCATGAAGACCTGGACCGCTACCCGCGCGATGAAGCGGCTGACATTTCCAAGCTGGGCGCGGCCGGATGCGATCTCTGCTGGCTGCCCAGCGCGCACGACATCTATCCGCCCGGCGATGCCACGCTGATCGAGCCCGCCGGGCCTGCGCTGGGTTGGGAAGGTGCCGCGCGGCCCGGCCATTTTCGCGGTGTGGCAACGGTTGTGGCCAAGCTGTTCGGCCATGTGCGGCCGGACGCGGCGGTGTTCGGCGAAAAGGATTGGCAGCAACTGCAGGTCATCTCGCGCATGGTGGCCGATCTGCGCCTGCCGGTGCGCGTGCTGGCGTCACCCGTGGTGCGCGAGGCCGATGGGCTGGCAATGTCGTCACGCAACCGGTTCCTCTCGGCCGTGGAACGGCGGGCGGCACCCGCCTTGTACCGCGCGCTTTGCCATGCCGCGCGTGCGATCGCGCGCGGCACCGACACTGGCGCCGTGCTGAGCGCGGCGCACGCGGAACTGCATGCCTGCGGGCTGGGCGTGGATTACCTGGCGCTTGTGGATGGTGCGACTTTGCAACCATTGCAACATCGGCGCGAGGATGCGCGGCTGATTGCGGCGGCGCGGCTGGGAAGCGTGCGGCTGCTGGATAATGTCGCGCTGAACTAAGGACGGCGATCCGCGAAGGCAGGCTGCTCCCCGGCCCTGCCTTTGCCTTTCGCGCCTGTCCTGCCTAGACGATGCGCATTCCGCATCTGAAAGGCGCAAGCATGCAGACCCATCCGGTGAAAGTTCATCCCTCGGCCGACCACCTCAAACAGGAGGATCAGCTCGCCTGGAAGATTGCCGCCGTTGCCGCGGATCGCGTGCCCGTGGAGCGCGACGTCACCGCGATGATCATCAACCGCATCATCGACAATGCCTCGGTGGCCATTGCATCGCTCAATCGCAGGCCGGTGATTTCGGCGCGCGACATGGCGCTGGGACATGCGCGTCGCGGCGGCGCCACCGTGTTCGGTGTGCCGGCCGCGCGCCGCGTCAGCCCCGAATGGGCGGCGTGGGCGAACGGCACCGCGGTGCGCGAGCTCGATTACCACGACACGTTCCTGGCCGCCGATTACAGCCACCCCGGCGACAACATCCCGCCGATCCTGGCTGTGGCACAGACGATGGAGAAAAGCGGACGCGACCTGATCCGCGGCATCGCCACGGGCTACGAAATCCAGATCGATCTGGTGCGCGCGATCTGCCTGCACGAGTTCAAGAAGGACCATATCGCCCATCTCTGCCCCGCGCAGGCCGCCGGCATCGGCACGTTGCTCAAGCTGCCGGCCGAGACGATCTATCAGGCGGTGCAGCAGGCCGTGCATGTCAGCTTCAGCACGCGCCAGTCCCGCAAGGGCGAGATATCCAGTTGGAAGGCGTTTGCACCGGCGCATTCGGGCAAGCTCGCGGTCGAGGCGGTCGATCGCGCCATGCGCGGCGAAGGCGCGCCAAGCCCGATCTACGAAGGCGAGGACAGCGTGATCGCCTACATGCTGGGCGGCAAAGAAGGCACCTATGAGGTTCCGTTGCCGGGGCCTGGAGAGTCCAAACGTGCGATCCTGGACAGCTTCACCAAGGAACATAGCGCGGAGTACCAGAGTCAGGCGCTGATCGATCTGGCTTTCCGCATGGGCAAGCGCATCGGCGATCTTGATGCCATCGAGAAGATCATCCTGCACACAAGCCATCACACACACTACGTGATCGGCACAGGCGCCAACGATCCGCAAAAGATGGACCCCAAAGCCAGCCGCGAGACGCTGGACCATTCGATCATGTACATCTTCGCCGTGGCCTTGCAGGATGGCACCTGGCACCACGTGGACAGCTATGCCCCCCGCCGCGCGCAGCGGCCGGACACGGTGGCGCTGTGGCACAAGATCCAAACGCGCGAGGACCCCGAATGGACTCGCCGCTACCATGCCGCCGATCCGGCCGAGCGCGCCTTCGGCGCGCGCGTCGAAGTGATCCTGCGGAACGGCGAGACCATCGTCGATGAACTCGGCATCGCCAACGCTCATCCGTTGGGTGCGCATCCGTTCGAACGCGCCGATTACATCGCCAAGTTCCGCACGCTGACCGATGGCATCATCATGCCGCGCGAGAGCGCACGCTTCCTTGATGCAGTGCAGGACCTGCCGCGTCTCGGCGCGGGCGAACTGAGCGAGCTGAACGTGTCGATGCCCGCGGCGCGGCTTGCTGCAGGCAAGCCCGGCATTTTCTGAAAATTTTTTTAAGCCCAGGGGCGGCAAGCCCCTGGCACATCGCCGGCGTGTCTGCACTGAGCAGAATTGCAGCTGTAGCCGGCAAACTTTCCAACGCAGCCGTAGCGTGGCCGGACACGGCCCGGTCCAAGAGCGGTTCGGCTCCTGTCGGGCATCGTCAAACAACAACGGGTTTTCATTGACACCGCGCGCCGCCACGGTGGATAGCGATTCTCAGCGCGTGTCTGCGATTCGCCGTCGAGCAAAAAACGGCGCGCCAGGCAAGTGCGAACAAGGAGCGTCGATTGATCGAAGCGCCTCACGCCAGCAACGTCCGGGCTTATCTGGGCCGGACCTGCAATGTCCTGGTTGCACCTGGCGCAAAAGTGCCGGGGGCACGTCTTGGCTGGAAGATGCATCCCGATTGCCGCATGCGTGTGGCGTGGCGGGATGGAACCGGGTACGAAAAGGGTCGTTCGCTCTACCACACCACCTCCGGCGAGTGTTGCGCCGGACCATCATGCCTCGGCATACGCAAGGAGTTCGAAAAATCATGAGCACCGAAGACAGCAGCGGCGGCACAACGCCGCGCGCACAAGCCATGGCGACGCGCCCCGCGACGCGACGCGCCGCCGGCGGCCGTACCGCAACTGCCGCGAAACGCGCGACGGGACGCACCACGACAAAGGCAAAGACGACGAAGGCGACAGCCAAGAAGACGCCGGGGCGCAAGCCCGGCCCCAAGCCTGCGGCGACACGCAAGACCGCGGCGGCCAAGAAGACGACAACCGCGCGCAAGACGCCGGGCCGCAAGCCGGCGGCGGCAAAGAAAACCACCACCGCACGCAAGGCCACAGGCACGCGCGCGGCAGCGAAAACGACGCGCGGCACGGCAAAAAGAGGTGTTGGGCGACCCGCGGCAACAACGCGCAAGACACCGGGCCGCAAGCCCGCCGCCGCCAAAACGATCGCGACGCGCCGAGGCGCAGCGAAAACCACCGCGCGTACGACGCGTGCGAGTGCCGCGGCCACACCGGTGAAGCGCGGTCCTGGCCGTCCCCGCAAGACGGAAGCCGAAAAGGCGGCAACCGCACGCGGCCGTCGTGCAAGCGCACCCGCTACCGGCGCGAAGCGTGGGCGCAAGCCGCGCACCGAAGCCGCGCCGGTCAAGACCCGCAAGGCGCGCACACCGCGTGAGGCGACGACGCACACGGGAGATGCACCCGCGCCAAAGCGCCGTGGCCGCCGGACAAACGCCGAAAAAGCGGCAATGGCCTTGGCTGCGGAGCAGGCTGCCGCCCGGGAAGAGACAAGCAATGAGGGCGAGCAAGGCGAATTCTAAACTCAAGAAGGGGGCTGGGGGGCAAGTACTGCTCCCCCAACTTCTTAAATTCTCCGCACAACACTGCGCGGCGATGAACTCGCCGCCAACTTTCCCGAAGCTCCGTAGCGCGTAGAAGGCTGGCTGGCGCGGGCGGCGCGCGCGACCAGATCGAGCACGCGCCGCTGCACGCGCATGGCGCGGTTCAACAGGCGCCTGTTTTCCTCGGCCAGCGCGCCAAGCTCCCGCATCATCTGCGGTTCGGCCTGGCTCGATGACGCCGCGCGCATGGCGGAGGCCAGCGCATCCGCCGCGGCGTGCTTGGGTGCGAGCAATGCGCCGGCGGCGGCAAAATCCATGTTCGACAACGCTTCGTTTTCCGCGGCCAGCACCTTGGCTAGGTTGGCCACCGCCAAATCCAGCGCGGGCGTCATGACGATTTCTTCTCCTGTATTTCGATCATGGCGCGTGCCACCGGTGGGGCCAGGCCAAGCCCGCCCTGATGGGCGATGGCTTTGGCGATCTCATCGATCATCATCGGCCGCCAAGCCGCTTCACCCTGCTTGCCACCGAACATGTCCTTGCTGTTATCGACGGTGTTGAACATCGGCTTGAGCATTTCACCGAGTGCCACGGCGGTGAAATCCTCTGCCGCCTTGGTCAGACGGGCACGGCTTTCAGCCTGTTGCGGGGCAGCGACGGCGGGGCGGGCAATCGGCTGTGTCATCGTACCTCCAGATCCGCCTGCAATGCGCCGGCGGCCTTGATAGCTTGCAGGATGCTGATCAGGTCGCGCGGGCCCACGCCCAGCGCGTTCAGACTGGCGACGAGATCGCGCAGCGTTGGCGCGGAATTGAGCATGCCGAGCTTGTGGTCGTTCTGCGTATCGACGCTGATGGTGCTGCGCTGCGCGACCTTGGTGGTGCCGTTGGAGAATGCGCCGGGCTGAGAGACTTCCGGCGCTTCCGAGACGCGGATCGTCAGATTGCCTTGCGCGATGGCCACCGTGCTGATGCGCACGTTGGCGCCCATGACAATCGTGCCACTGGCTTCATCGATGACGACGACGGCCGGCGCATCGGGTTCGACACGCAATTCTTCGATTTCGGCAAGCGCGCTGACCACATCGCGTGAACCCAGTTTGAGTGCGACAGTGCGCGGATCGGTGGCGTGCGCGGTGCCGCCGCCGAGCGCCTCGTTGATCGCCTGTTCGACGCGGCGCGCGGTCAGCAGGTCGGGGTTGCGCAGCGCCAGATTCACTTGCGCATGCGCGCCGAGATCGAAGGTGACTTCACGCTCGACGATCGCGCCATTGGCGATCTTGCCCGATGTCGGCACGTTGCGCGTGACGCTTGCCGCAGCGCCCTTCGCGGCGACGGCGCCCGTCGAGATCGCACCCTGCGCCACGCCATAGACTTCGCCGTCCGCCGCCATCAGCGGTGTGACAAGCAGCGTGCCGCCCGAAAGATTGGAGCAGTCGCCGATGGCGGATACCGCAACATCAATGCGGCTTCCGCTATGGGCAAAGGCCGGCAGGCCGGCGGTAACCATGACGGCGGCGACGTTCTTGGTTTGCAGCTTGGCAATCTGGTCGCGCGTGTTCACGCCCAGGCGTTCGAGCATGCTGACCAGCGATTCGCGCGTGAAGACGGCATTGTCCAGCTTGTCACCGGTGCCGTTCAGGCCCACGACGAGGCCGTAGCCGACAAGCTGGTTTTCGCGCACGCCTTCGACATCGGCGATGTCCTTGACGCGCACAAAATCGGCCGCGGCACACGGCGCCGGTGCCAGAAATATCGCGCACGCGGCGGCCAGGCTTCTTGGCAAGTTGGAAAGGTGTTGCCGCCACTGTGCACGCGCGCCCGGTCCGCACTGCCCCACGCGCGGGCTGGGCGCGCCGCATGCCGCCGCATTGGCATGACCGGCGATCGGCAATCCCGGAGTTGAGCTTGAAACCCGCATCGCACCTTCCGCCTCGCCACAATCTCTGCCTGCAAAAAGTTGCCGGATTGTGCATCGGCGGCGTGCGGCCATGAGCGGCGGCATTGATCGCATCCGCCCGCGCGGCTTGCCCGCCACGCCCGGCAATGCAGGCGCGACGCGCGACAACGGGGCGTTCGCTACCATGCTGA
>CAXUNZ010000184.1:0-302 GCA_964252525.1 uncultured Acetobacteraceae bacterium | reverse complement strand
GGGCCGTCGGTTTGACCGGCACGCTCTGGCTGTTGGCCGACGGCAGTGACGCCGATGCGCACGGCACGCGCGACAGGCAGGCCCGCAAGCACGGGCGCGCCCTGCTGCAGGCGCTGGCAGGTCTGCAACGCGCGGCGCTTCTGGGCGATGGCGAGCGCGCGCTTGCCGCGCTGGAGAGCTTGGCATCGACCGTGCGGGACGTGCGGGAGGCGGAGGATCCGGCGCTGAAAATCATCCTGCGTGAAATTGCCGTGCGCGCGGCGGTCGATACACATCGGGGTCACCCCGCCGTGTTCGGATAT
>CAXUNZ010000183.1:6726-7101 GCA_964252525.1 uncultured Acetobacteraceae bacterium | reverse complement strand
TCCGTCGTCAAGGCCGCCTGCGCCTTTGCGCCGGGCGATGTGTTGGCTCGCGCGCTGTATTTTTCGCGTGCCGCGGTGCCGGCGGGCGAGGGGCCGTTGTGGCACCATATCGGCCTCTACGCCTGGCGCCGCGCGGCCCTGGCGCGCTTCGTCGCCCTGCCGCCGAGTCCGCTGGAGCTGCGCGAGAAGCTCGAACAATTGCGCGCGCTGGAAGCGGGCATGGTCATCGGCGTGGCGCGCGTCGAAGACGGCATCCTGGGTCTCGCCGAGCGCCCGGCGGATCACCGCCGCCAGCCCCGGCAGCGCGTCCCGTTTTTCCTGGCTGTCCAGCGTCACGGATAGCGGGCCGCTGAGCAGCGCGCGAAAGCGCAGCGC